>CAZFDW010000023.1:0-28771 GCA_964517865.1 uncultured Chitinophaga sp. | reverse complement strand
AATGCACCACGTTCAACATGGCATTGCCACCCATGGCGACGAGGTCCCGACAACTTTCAAACTCACCGCAGATCCAGCCCACGAGTTTTCGGGATGGTTGAGCCACACCGCAGAACGATCGACGATCAGTCTGCAAAACGGCTCCGTCGTAAAAATCTACGTGAGCCTCAATGACAAACCGGAACTGCCAAAACGAATTGGTGCGGACGTCCGCTCAAGACTGGAATGCGGCGACTACAACCTGCTGCATGTCTGGTTCGGCGACGCAGTTGAATATGCCAGTCGCGAATTCTGGTTCTAGGAGTCTGTCCTGATACACCAAAACCGTGAGCCGCACGGCGCTCAGCAGCAGGATCAGTGGCAGGTGCGCGTGTTGAAGCGGGCGCGCTGCACACAATTGTGAAATCAGGTCAGAAGGATGCGTTTGAGTGTTCATATGTAGGATGGACATTCATGTCCGTCGCTTGACCATGAAACACTGTCGAAGCGAAAGTTGCTGCACGCCAGGTACATCAAGCTGGGGGAACGTTTTCCGACGAGGACTCGGACATGAAAGTCTAGGCTACATGAATCGTACTCGACTCGGAGAGTCAAGCTACGACATGAATCGTAGCACCAACGTCCACCGGAAAGTTGTTGACATGACCAACATCGATCCACGATGTCTGATCGATTTCCTCCGGGTATAAGTCTTCCACCTGACCTCGTTTCTGAACCATGTGCTGAAACTGGCTGAATGATACAAATTCGCCTGGCCAGTCGGCGGGATGCGGCTGACCACGTTCCGACACCACGTCGATGCCGAGCCTGTCGTGAACCACGGGATTCGGACAGACTCGTGGGGGAAAATATCAGAATGCGTATGTTGCCTGCAGATAGAATTGTTCTGCATCGGGTCGAGCAAGCGGACCCTGGGTGACGGCATCGCCGTAGAAGAACCAGAAGTATCCCGCCTGCAGGTTAAATGCTTTGCTGTAAGTCCATGTGCCGACAATGTCGAGTTCATTCCCCAGACTCGGGCTCCCGCTGGTCGGCAATGCGGATCCGGTAACATTGAAGAGAACTGTGGACGCCTGGGCCTGCTCAAAGTAGTGCCACTGGCTGACGAGAGTGAATTTTTCGTGAGGCTTCAGACCCACTTGAACTCCATAGTCGAGCAGATTCTGGCCAGCCAGATTGTCAATCTGACCCCAATATGCATGGTTCAGTGGATACATCACATTAAACGTGTTGATCGTGCCCGTCGTTGGATCGTTGTCGCCGGAGCCCCAATAGAAGATACCACCGAGCGAAGGCTTCCATGTGACGTCTTCAAACGTGTATCCGCCCAGGGCTGCGACCATTCCAGCCAGAACATCGCGGTTCTCGGGAGTGACGAAATTGTCGTCTCCGAACTGAAATGCGCCTTCGGCATCCCAGTTCCAGGTGCCCACCAGTGTCTTGCCTTCCTTGATCGGTTTCTTACCGGCGATGCGTGAACCGACGGTATGACGACTGCCATCCATCAGGGTTGGCTTTGGCTCTCTTTCATCATACAACAGGTAGTAGAAATCGTACGCATTGTTGTCGATACCCTTGAACGTCGAATAGATGCCGCTGATCGAGCGACTTTGGTCCGCTTGGTCAAAGCTGTAAGGTCGATTGGTGCCGCCGGAAGTTCCGTTGACACTCTGCATCGAAAACGCATCGACATCCCAGTCGCTGCTGGTATATATCAACTTGTGACCCTCGAAGTTACGAAACGTGTTGGCCCAGGCCAGAGGTGACAACAGTCGCTGCGAACCGTACTGAAGGAACTGCCGACCGTAACGGTACTTCAACTTTCCGTCACCAACGTCACCCAGATTGAGCTCCGCATACATCTGCAGAATATCTGTCCGATTGATGTCAATCACCGTGGGTGAATACGGCGCATCCAGACCGAACATGGAGGCATCGATCGCCTGGACATAGCCTCCGATAAAGTCGTTGTAGTTGGCTTGCACATACGGAGTGAAACGCCAGAGGTCATATGCCGAATGCCCAGGACCGCCAGGTCGAAGGCGATTTTTTTCGTTCATGTAACGATAACGAAGTTCAGCGCCGACACTGTACTTCAGGTCGCCGACTTTTTGATCTTTCAGACACGGGAAGATCGGCTTGTCGCCTGCCACGCTGTCGAAGAGTGAATGGATATCGAGCACTTCGTAGTCGCAGCATGTGGAATCGACATCTTCGCCGCATCCATCCTCCGCCAAACCGGGAACTGTCACCGGATCGACGGCGCAACCCTGCGGTGCGCCGCTGGCGGGACTTGTGCTCTGAACAACGCCGGACTGTCCGGCTGAACAATCTGGTGATCCGACCGCAGCCGGCATCAGCATGAGCACAAAAATTGAAGTTCTGCGAATCCCCGCTTTCAGAGTCATCCTGACGTCTCCAGCAATATTCCCTTTTCCTTATCTGCGCCCTTTTGGAAAAAAGACAGGTCATTGCCTTTGATGATTCGACCGGACAATGAACGGAAAAAGACGATGATTCTGATTGCCTTGCCATTCGCCCTGCGGGGCTGATCGGCTGGCGGAATATCCGGAAGAAATTCACCAGATCGCGAGCTCAAAAACGAGCGGATTCGTACGTTGTTGCCTCGTAAGATCCTATCGGCAGATTTCGCGGGTGCAGGAGATGGGCATCATCGTCCATCCGAGCATTCAGCAAGCGGACGATGCCGTGTCGGTCCTCCGATGTGCGTTGCCGGTCTACCGCCTGGCAACAGCGAACGAATAGGTATTCAGCACTGCGTCATTATCATTCAGATATTCACCTGCCGAGATCGTCTCGACAAAGTTGAAGCCAAGCGATT
Organism: uncultured Chitinophaga sp.; assembly: GCA_964517865.1. Taxonomy (GTDB): domain Bacteria; phylum Planctomycetota; class Planctomycetia; order Planctomycetales; family Planctomycetaceae; genus SXXK01. Next base: position 25,929 of record CAZFDW010000023.1, on the reverse strand, counting down.
CAAGCCACTCCGTCGGATTATCGGCCCCGAAGATGAAGGACTCGCCAAGCGAATCCATCCCTTCGAGGAAGCGGGTGATATATTGGTTATTGGTGCGTCTCGTCACAATCGCAGTGTTTACGAAGTCGCACCAAACACAACTCAAAGGTTCCTGAAGGAGCACCAGCAGCGAACGGAGAATTCGTTCGTTTTCAACTGCTGAAAAATACATCGAACAGCCTTCGTAGACGATGACAGTCGGAACCGTGGGATCAAATCGCGGATGCTGTCCGATTACCTGTGCCAGATCATCGATCTTGAAGTTGGCACTCAGCATCATGCGGCGATCACTGAACTCCTGTGGAAGCAGCTTTGTGACTCGCTCACGCTCGGCAATCATCTCCGGCAGATCCACTTCAAAAAACGTGACATCGGGAAGTTCTGCGGCATGGCGAATGGAACGCATATCAAGCCCAGCGCCCAGCAGCACAACCTGTCGCAGGTCTGGCACCTGCTGGATTAATTCGTCAATGTGCTGAGATCGCGTCAGCACCATGTCCTTGAGCTGAGGCAGAGTCGCATGCAGATGGTTGGCCAATAATTCACCCTGCGGACCGGCAACCAGATTCGCATGGGGACAGTGAGTTTTCAGTCTTGGATGAGCGGATTGTTTGGCACGAAGTCCCGCGATCATGCGAGCGGATGCCTTCAGTTTGTGGCTGAACAGAGCTGATCTGGACGGATTCCCGGCTGTCGGAGTCAACTGAATTGTGGGCTGTGCGAAGTACTTCATTTCTGCTTCTGCGGTGAGTTCACCATTAGAATAGAAACGCACCTGAAGAGTCGCCAGGACACGGCTGCCGCGAAAATATCGCCTGATGATGTCTTCGGCCTGGACATGTTCGATTTCGCAGATCCCGGTAAGGTGACCTGTGCTTGGACTTTTGTATCGCACGTTCATCCCTGCCAGCCACAGCGATGCTGACACGTCGTCCCGACATGGATGAATGCCGGCCAACGGCACGCCCCTGAGCAGAGTGGCAAGCGCAAGGCCTCCGGTATAGTCGGCAGACAATGAGACAAGCGCCGCCTGATGAGTCCCATGCTGATTGGTGGTCGCTTTGTTCAGCGGCAGCAGCGTCTCACAATAGCCTTCTTCAACCTTGGTAACGTTCCAGTCAGACTGTTCCAGAACGGGGATTGACGCTCTGAGAAGTGAAGTCATCAGCACCGGATTAATTCGTATCTGATAGTCCTGTTCCCATGTGATGTCATTACTCTGAACAATCTGCTGAATCATTCAACGGAATCCTTAAACGGGCGAGCGATTGAAGGGATAATTCCGCGTCGCAGCATAAGGAGGAATTAGATTAACTCAACAGAATCTCACTTGAATCATTTTTGACTCTTTCCGAATATCACAGCCTGACCGGACCAGGGGTGGGAACTACACGCATGCGCAGGTGGGCGGTCTGTCACAACGGGAAGACTTTCTGGTTGAACCTGAAGGAAGCTGGAAACCTTTGCGGGTTCTGTCGATGTGCCGTTCTATTTTTGCACCCCATCGAACCGGCCGCTGGCGGGATGTTGATTGAGTATGCACCGTCAGCAATTTTGTTTTACCCTGCGGCGCAGGCGACGGCTTCCTGTGACGCCGTCGCCTGCGGCTCAGGGTTAAACGATTCAATCAACAGACCGATAGCGTTCCGGCGAAGAAACACGATCTTGTTCCTGGACAGGCCCTTCGACAGGTACACAGGCAGTCGCCGAGATGCTGGCGCTGTTGCGGACAAGAAACGATCGGACGACGGCCGAAACCCATTAAATGGCCAACTCGCATGGCGATTCGTGCTGCAGTTTCGCCACAATTGCCTGCAATTCCAGGACGATGATGTGGGCGCCGGCATAATCTTCGGCATGTGCCATCCTGTGAAGTTCTCTCCCGATTTCCGTCAATCCGGGTAGTCCTACTGTGCCACCTGTGCCCTTGATCCAATGCGCCAGTCCGGACAATGTCGTCCCGTTCGAGTTATCGATTGCGGACATGATTTCCGGAAGTGCATCGTTGATCTTACGCACGAATCTTGTAGCGAAATTACGAAAGACAGGGTCAACAGGAAGGATCAACCCCGGTCTGGGCGTCGAGGTTCGTTCATCTCCAGCCCTTGCACTCGACGTCGCCCGGATCGCTGTCGCAGACGGCTCTTGTTGAAGCGGGAGCAGTGGTTGTTCCATAACCACCCCGAGCTGTTCGCCGACACCGCGAAGCAGGTTGGCGATGGAGATAGGCTTGGTCAAATATCCGGTAAAGCCAATTTCCCGACATCGCTGCTTGTCGTCTTCCGTGCCATTTGCAGTGATTGCGATGATGGGGATGCGCACGCCGGCAGCGCGAAGTGTCGTTGTCGCTGCGTAGCCATCCATTTCGGGCATCTGAAGGTCCATAAGTATCAAATCACACGACGCATGCCGCATCGTCTCAACCGCCTCCTGTCCGTTGCAGGCAAACCGGCACTCGGCATGAGCGCGCCGCAGGACGTGGGCGAAAAACTCACGGTTCGCTTCCACATCATCCGTGATCAAAATCCGGAAACCCTTCAGGTCCAGATTCAGCCTCGCCTCAGCAATCGGGCTAACCAGAGTCGCTTCAGCCTCGCACCCGTTGAGAATCCGCACACCATCAAGAGGCCCGGTCGCTGTCGTCAGGGTAAATGTACTTCCAAAACCCGGCTCGCTTGAAAGTTCAATGTCTCCGCCCAACGCACGCGCAAGGTTGCGACTGATTGACAACCCCAGCCCGGTTCCACCAAAACGCCGAGTCACAGTCTCATCGGCCTGCTTAAAGGGCTCGAAAATATCCTTTTGCGCTGAGAGCGCAATTCCCACACCGGTGTCCTGAACCTGGATCCTGAGTTTGTTGTGACGGACATCCGTATCAACGATCAGATTGACACTACCTTCGTTGGTGAACTTAATGGCGTTGCCAATCAGATTCGTCAGAATCTGTCGCAACCTTGTGGGATCGGTCAGCAGCTTTTCTGGAATTCCACCTGCAACTTTCAGAGTGAGCGTCAGATTCCTGGCAATCGCGCGGGACTGAAGCGCTGACAGAGTATCATGGAACATTGCGTACGGCGCGCATTCCATGGATTCGATTGTCAGCGCTCCGGCTTCAATGCGGGACAGATCTAAAAGGTCATTCAACAGGTGATGCAGGTGATTTCCGTTGCTCAATACACGCTGTAGATGAGCGTTCTGCTCTGGCAGCAGCGGCGCATCACCGTTGAGCAATAGTTCTGTGAAACCAAGGACCGCGCCGATGGGAGTGCGGATTTCGTGACTCATATGCGCAAGGAAATCGCTCTTCGCCCGGCTTGCACTTTCTGCTGCGTCGCGCGCTGCCGCAAGTTGAGTCTGCACGTGGCGAAGATGATCTGCTGTCTCCTCCAGTTCAGCGGACCTCGCTTCTACGACAGCAGTCCGATCTTCGACGATTCGTTCCAGATTTGCGTTCAGATCCTGAAGGCTGCGGAATCCCTCTGCATTTTCCAGGGCGGCACCTGCGATCGTGGTCAGATATCTTGCGATTCGCAGTTCATTTGGTCCAAACAGATCCCGGACCTCAGAGTTGCAGACAACCAGGCATGCAGCAACCCTTGCCCGTACCAGGATCGGGCAGGCCAACAGTGAGCGAAATTCCGAACCGGATCCGCTGGCGGCGCAGGCATCGAGGGTCTTCAGCGACGTAAGCACGCAAGCGCGGATGGCTTCAGACTGAATCGCTGGCCGGCCGCTCTCATCGATGTAAATGATTTCGCAATAGTTGCTCCGCAACAGTCGCCGTGCTGTCTCGGCTACCGTGTCAATAATCACCGTCGGATCAATTGCCGAGGCAATTTTTCTGCCCGATTCCAGCAGAGAGTCAAATCGATCCACAAGTGAAATCGAAGAAAACATTCTCTGTGGGAGCTGCTCACTTCTGAACGCAGAATACTGTCGTTCAGTGTTCTCAAATTCTTTCTCAGCATCCGCACAGCCCATTTCCTGGCGAATTTTCTGCAGCAGCAGGCTGCTCTGGATGACTTCATATTCTGCCGACTGACGGCTGGCGACCTGTACACTTTTATTCAGCAGGAAGATCGCCCTGCGATTACAATTCCTGAACAATTGTGCCCATGCGTATTCGCGCAGGGCATGCGGCAGTTCGTTTCGAAATCGGAAAGCAATCAGCAGTGCTTTGCGGGCCGCGCGACGATGATCTCGGATGATTCTCCGCCGGGGACTGCGAGTTAACGGGGATTTGTTCTCCAGGAATCCGCGTAAAGCAGTGGCTTTCCATGCAAACAGCGGCGAGGTGTAGGTATTGGAAATGCCTGCGTTGCGTGCCGCCTCAATGCCGTGATCCAACGCCTGAACAGCATCTTCAAATCGCCCTTCCGAAATGAAATGAACTCCCTGTGCTAAAAGCACATGAGCCTGTCCCTGCACATCGGCGCGAGGACGATCAAGTTCGCACTGCAGGATTTTTTGAGGAACGTCTCCATTGGTCGCACGCGCCCAGACTTCGATAATATTTCCGCAAACCTGATAGTCACCAACGACCAGACCGGATTCGTACGCTTCCCGTGCAAGATGTGCGGCCTCCGTGAATCGGCCAAGACGGTACAGCGACGCGGCAACCTGATACTGAGCAATGTGCTTCTCCCAGTAATCGCCAGCCCGCTCCAGAATGCGCACACTGCGGCGCCCGACATCCACACATTCTTCAAACTGTGCGGCCGAATACAGCGCAATTGCCAGACAGTGCAACGATTGCCCCTGCCCCCAGATATCATTCTGTTCGGTCCGGATCTGCAGTGATCGACGACCGTAGGAGATCCCGCGCCGACTGAGCGGAATCAGAGTCATCGCCGGAGCATGTTCCGAATACGCCTGCGCCAGTTCAGCGGTTGGCTTATGGCGTTCAGAGAGATTCATGCCGCGAAAGTGGATATGCAGTACATCCAGCTTGCTTCGAACGAACCAATAGGCATATGCCAGTCGGCTGTGCAGTCGCCAGATCAAGCGATCATTCGCTGAAGGTTCTGTTGCTATCCGGCCGACGAACCAGCCGGGGAACAGCGAATGCAATACCTGCACCGCGATTTCACGAACTGTAGCAAGTGGCAACATCCACGCAGATGGCAGTGTTCCTCCCAGGCTGCACAACGCTGACTCCCACAGCTCAATCGCCCGATCTTTGCGATCTTCTTTGAACGCCAGTTCGCCCAGTTTCAGTGTCACCTGTGCCCGCAGTGTCTCTGAATCCGCACAATTGATGGCACGTTCGAAAAGCGGCTCGGCGTCCTTATAGCGTCCACTCAGCATCAGCACATCGCCGAGCCCATACAGAACTTTGAAATCCGGCTCTTCGAACCGCGTGGCAAAGCTTTTCATCGCAATCCGGTACTGCAGCTCGGCAGACTCCAGCGCATGACTCGATCTCGCCAATTCGGCCGCTTCGATCGCATAATCCCGTGCAAGGTCGGAACGTCCGGACGCATCATGATGAAATGCAATATCGAAGACGCTGTGCGGCTCAAAGCGGCTGAGGTAGACAGCGGCTCTGCGATGAATCAATTCCCGGCGTTCCGGAGTCAGAGTTTGCAGGACCGCATCACGAATCTGATCATGCATGAAGGAACAAATGCTTCCGGAGGCCCGCTCCCAGATCAGACAGTTTCTGCGTGGTTCAATCAGCAGTTCCAGTACACGTTCCGGAGGTATTCTGGCCAGATCCGCCGCCATTTCGATCGAGAAATCTTTTCCGAGGACCGCACCAACACCCAGGAGATCCTGTGATTCGTTCGACAGGCGAAAAAGTCGCTGTTTCAGCACCTCGGCAGCCTCGCCCGACATTTGCAGATTCTTAAGCTGTCGCTCATCAACCTGCCAACCGGAGGCGGATGGAGTCAACACGCCACCCTCCACCAGTCCACGCAGAACGGCTGAAGCCATGAAAGGATTCCCGGCCGACATCTCCCAGACGGTCGTCAGAATCTGGGCAGGCAGACCTCCTGTCATTGACCCCAGCAGCCGGTCATGGTCCGCCCGAACCAATGGGTCAAGACTGAGTTTTGTGGCACACTTGAGATTATCCCTCAGTCGTTCTGCCGTGGTATCGGCGGGACGCATTCCGACGATCAACAGCGTAGGTCTCGAATTCGTCAGGTGCCAGCATTCAAGCATCGTCAATGTGAGGTCATCAGCCCAGTGCATATCATCCAGAAGAAGAATAACCGGTCTTTCAGTCGTTCCAATCGCTCGAAAAAATGTTGCCAGTGCAATCGCAATACGTCGGTCAGAGAGATCATGCGTGCGTTCGACGGAAACATGCAGCGCAAGCTCCTTGACCAGTTCCGGAACGACTGTCGCCAGTTCTCGCGCAAATTCTCTCAATTCGGATTGCAGGTGGGTCCTGAGCGTTTCGTCCTGACGGATCACCGCGATGCACTGCGATAGTATTTCTCTGAGTGACGCAAGCGGAGAAAGTCCAGTCTGATTCTGTCCCTGGGCGCGAAATACCCGAAAGCCATGTGACACGGCAATGCGTGAAACTTCAAGCAGCAGCCTTGATTTTCCCAGCCCGGAGGCCGCTGTGACCAGAACGGTGCGACTGTTGCCCTGCGCCACAGATTCCAGTTCAGACTTGAGCAATGCCATATCGCGGGATCTTCCGACGAACGCCGGTTCGATCAGAGTTTCCCGACGATCCATCGTCCCGAGGACCAAGCATTGGGGATATTCCGCCCCCAGCACAGTCTCAATCTGTCGCAGGTCATACAGAACTCCGGCGGCAGACTGGTAACGGTCTCGCGGATGCTTCTGCAACAACCTCAGTACAATGTCGCTGACATGTCTCGGAATCAGCGGGTTGATTGACGTCAGATCGGGAATCGGTGACGTCATATGATGAAACACAAGATCTCCGAGATTGTCAGCCGTGAAGGGCACTCGCCCGGTCAGACACTCGAAGAGCAGAATTCCCAGCGAATACAGGTCTGATGAGGCACGCACATCCTCGTCGAGTGCGCCCAGCGCCTCAGGCGATGCGTACGCCGCGACTTCCATCGCCACTGCAGCATTTTGCAGTCCCTGCAGCATCATCAGTGGACCATAACCTCCGATAAAAGCTCGTATGTTTCCTGCAGATTCCTCGACGATGATTTCGCGTGGCAGAAGGCAACGACGAACAAGACTGTGCCGATGAAGATCTTCCAGTGCGATCAGGATATGTTCAGCGATAGTCAGCGTTCTGGTGACGGAAAGTTGTGATGCTGCAATCTGATCGGCCAGCGTCGCACCCGGTTTCCATGGACATATGATGCGACAGCTGTCGTCGTTGAATTCAAAGTCCAGCGGAACTGTCATCCTGTCTAACGATAATAGCGCCAGTCGAGCTGTTTCATACTCCAGACGCATCCGAACTGCCGGTGGCGTATCGGAACTGAATGACACCTCATGGATAATGATCTTCTCGCCGATATCATTTGCAGCAATGATTGAACGGCAAACATCGTCCTCGCTGATGACAGAGCACAAATGGTATCGTGACCAGGATTTTTGACTGTGTTTTAGCAATGGAACCCCCTTCACGGACTGGCGCGATGTGGCGGGTGATCAGACCCCGACTCATGCGGAGCGCTACGGCCTGAATCAATCTGTATCCGCTGATTCGATCTGCACCCGAATGATGTCATCCCGCCGCTCAATGAATGCATCCAGGACCTTCGGATCGAACTGCGTGGATCGACCTTCTTCCATGATGGTGAAACACTTCTGCAACGGAAACGGGGGCTTGTATGGCCTCTTGCTGCTCAACGCATCAAACACGTCTGCGACTGCGGTGATTCGTCCTTCCAAAGGAATGTCGTCTCCGGCCAATCCTAATGGATATCCGTTTCCATCCCATCGTTCATGATGCGTCAGCGCGATGCGACGAGCCATTTCAAGAATCGGGGAGGAACTTGCATCCATGATACGAGCACCTATGTCAGTATGCTTTCGAAGCAGCATCGATTCTGAGTCGGGAAGCTGCTGTACAATTTTCCTGCCATATCCACAGTGCTTCTGCATCATTTCGTACTCTTCCGGAGTCAGCTTTCCCGGCTTGAGCAGGATGGTGTCAGTGATGCCGATCTTGCCAACGTCATGCAACTGCGCCGCTGGCTCAAGAATGTCCAGTTCCCGAGTTGAGAATCCCAGTTGCTCAGCAATCACTCGGGCATATCGTCCCACCCGGATAATGTGCTGTCCGGTGTGGTCATCCCGAAATTCAGCAGCACGCGCCAGACAATGAATTACGTCGAGCCGCGATGCCTCCAGTTCCGCAGTCCGTCGTTGCACCGCCGCCTCAAGGTCCTCTGAGTGTCGGCAGAGTTGATCCTGATAAAGCTTGACCTTCAGCAAATTGCCGAGTCTGGCCAGCAGTTCTTCGCCATGCACAGGCTTTTGCAGCAGGTCCGTCGCGCCCGCCTTCAACGCAATGAGTTTTGTTTCAGGGTCCGAACTGCCAGTCAGGATTAAAACTGGTGTCCGGCACAGCGCTTCATCAGAACGAATGGCAGCAAGGATCTCCAGCCCGTTGATTTGAGGCATATAAATATCCAGCAACACAACGTCCGGACGGTTGATCCCGATTAATGGCAACGCCTGACCAGCGTGATCGGTGGATATCAGATTTCGATAGCCACCGATTTCCAGATATCGCCTGACGACCTCTATATTGAGCTGTTCGTCATCAACGATCAGAATGCAGGATTGCTTGATGTCGCGTTCGTCCAGACTGCGGGGCGTTGAAGCGTCTGACGTCCGCGAGGAGGCCTGTGAGTCCGGTTTAGATGCCGTAAGCATGATACTCTTCTTAATCTGTGGAGTTGAAAAAGGGCTGTTTTCTTCAGCTCTCTGCGCTGGAATCTCGTTCAGGATGGTTCCGCTGAATGAAACCCTGAGTCCGAATTGAATCAAAATCAAACGTCTTGTTCACAAAAACATACGCCTGGAATGAACGAGGGCTGCATTTTGTCGACAAGATTTGCTGCGACTCGACATCTGGAGTATTTGGTACAGATCATGCCGGTGGCAATGGCTGCGTATTCCCGTCTATTGAGGGGATCTCCCGTTGGGGAAATACCAGCCTTTGCGACGTCTCGGCGTTCCTGTTTACCCAAAATCACCCATCTATACATTTATTGGGCGATCTTGCGGATATTTTGACATCGAGGAATCGTGTCTTCGAGTAGATGGCTACCTTCAGTCTTGAGGCAAACATTGGTTTTTCAGTAAAAATGTCGAGAACGATCGACCGCAATTTGAACTCACATCAGGCAAGGATGCCATGATTTCTCACATTCGAAGCTCACTTGGACGGACATTGAATTGGACGACGACCGCTGCCGCTGCTGCTGTCGCGGTCATGACAGGTCAGCTGTGCGCGACCTGGCTGAATCTCTGCGGCACATCGCCGGATTCATTGGTAGCGCTCGCGCTTGGGTTTGCTGCGGGCGTAATTCTGTCAGGCTGGATCGGTGATGCACTTCCCCGGCACCCGACCTGTCGGCGGCGACGACTTGTTGCAGTGTTTCTGTTTGCGCTGCCTGTGATCGCGTTGAGTTGGCTGACTCCGACCTTGTTGAATGCCACATTACTCGCGGGTTGCGAAACGGTTGGCTCAGCATGGCCAGTTTCATCGATGCTGACGATGCTCTTCCCGGCACTTTTTGTGGCGTTGGTCACCACTGCTGCAGGAATATTCTTCAGAGCGGCCGGGTCACAACTCGACACGCAGTGGATCAATACTGCTCTGGCCGGTGCTCCGGGCATGATTGTGTTACTGATTCCCGTCTGGCTGGGGATGTCCACGCTTCCGCTGGCTGGTTTGGCCACTCTGATGGTCGGACTGGCATTGGCCACACAATTCGTGACACATACAACCGATCAAATCCCGGGCCATCCGCAGATTCCCGAAGCCTCGACCGATTCAGCACAGACCCTGCTGGACCGGTCCGCTGTTGCAATTTCGATTGCCGCAGTCGGAATTCTGATCGTCGCGATCACAGAAATTCTATGTCGCCTGATGCCCGGTAGCCTGCCGGTATTGATCCAGGCCGTTTGCATCACGGCACTGGGGCTGACGGTTTTGTCACGGCCGCTGACGATGAAACTTCTGACGACGTCCGCCATGCAGTTTCTTGCACTTCTGACACTGGTCCTGTGGCCGGTACTCTTCATGCCGCTGGCGGACCTGAATCTTGCAATTAACACCGGCAGTCTGTCGGCGTTTTCTGTGCTGATGTTACGTTCTGTACAATGCGCAGTTTTCGCAACAGCAGCGTTTGTGCCAGTTGTCTGCAGTCTGCAGAAAACCCCGCCATCGCTCCGGTCTCGTCCGACAATTCTGCCCTTCGTTGTCGGCATCGTGTCAGCGTTGGCTGCAGTTTCGAAGGGCGTCTCACCGCTCGTGCTGTTGGCTGCCGGAATTGCCATGAGTGCTGTGCTGCAGTCCATTCATATTCTTGCGGATCACGGTAAACTGTCTGCCGGGGCAAATCGAATTTCGACGGTAAGTTCATGGGCGCTGCCTGCGTTGAGCCTGCTGAGCACGTTGGTGATTGGATTCTGTTCTATCGAGACTTCACGGACATCCTCGATTCTGTTTTCTGAACGAACGATTGCCGCGGTGCAACGTGGAGTGGCACAGGAACTGATTGCTCAATCTCATGCCAATCGACTGGTTACCACCGTCCAGTCATCTTTCGGCGAAGCGACTGTGTGGCAGCGCACCGGAAACGTACTTGAATTTCAATGCAACGGAATGGCAACCGGGCGTATCAGCACAAACACAATTGTGTCGCCCCAGCCAATCGAAGATATCCTGCCTGCTATCCTGCCGCTGGCAAGTCATGGGCAACCTGCACGCGTGCTGCTGCTTGGCGACGATACGGGCGTCTGCCTGAGGATATGCACACATTTTCCGGTGCAGGAAATTGTCGCTGTTCGCACCGACCGCCGAATCACGGAGCTGGCTCGGCGCTTTACCTGGGGTCGGCAGCAATTGCCTCCCGATCAGGATAAACGCGTTCGCATTCTGCACCAGCCGGCCCCGCTGGCACTGCGTCGTCGCGAACTGAATCGCTTCGATGTGGTGATTTCGTGTGGTGAGGCTGTCAGTTTGTCGTCTGCTGCGTGTCAGTTCACAGCCGAGTTTTATCAGGCGGCCCGCTCGCGAATGATGCCTGATGCCATTTTTTGTCAGCGGTTTCGACAGAGCGATCCGGGGCCTGAGCCTTTGAGAGCGGCAATGGCGACGATGATGACGGCATTCACCAACGTCGGCGTCATTCAGACGATACCCGGCGAGATCCTGTTGCTGGCTTCAGATTCCGAGAGGGGATTGATCGATCCGGAATTTCTGTCACGACTTCAGCGCGATCATGTGCGCCGGGAAATTGCGACCGCTGGCTGGGACTGGGCTCAGGTAGCCATTTTGCCGTTACTTGACGCACGCGATCCGATCGGAATATTCAGCCACGAACCGCTGCCGTATACGATCTCCGGCCACAACTGCGGTCTTGCAATGTCGCTGCCCTTCGAATCGCTTCGCAGGGCAGACAAACAGTCGGAACTGCACACTGCGTTTGGCCCGCACCAGCAGCAGCTTCTGGCGGCGGTTCCGGCGGCGGAGGATCACGAGGAAGTCAAACGTCGTTTGAGGGCTCTGGCACAGCAACTGGAGATCCTTGCCGGGATGCCCGATCAGCCGTGGACTTATCGCAAATCGCTGCAGATGGAGATGAAACAAAGTCCTCGTCCGCCACGCGATTTCGTGGAAAGCGGAAGCATCACTAAAGTCGCTCACCCCCTGGACGTGCTGCGACAGCGATATTTTGTGTCGCTGGGGCAAGCTCTGTCAGCCGCCGGTCGCGGAGAACTGAATCCCGCATTGATCAGCAACCTGGACACATTTACTGAGAATTTCGAACCACTCATCACCAATTTCGCGCACTATGAAATTGTACGTCTGCATGAGATCTCGCAGCACCCGTCACCGGTCGATGAATTCCGCCATCGACTGCACATCGTGTTCTTCACGTCACCCGTAGATGCTTCTGTGCGTCCCGTGATTTTCGCGATGCAACAGCTTGTGGACCAGCCGTCGCTGATTGCCGACGACACGGAACGCTACGACATGCTGAATTCACTACTGCAAAAAATGACAGAGCGCTGGGAAGCTCGCACCGCATGGGAACCACGCTCCGCGCTTCGTGTTCAGAACGATGTCGATTTATCGGTTGCGGTCGCCAACCGTGCGCTGGCTCACATGGAAGAAGCTTGCGACACTGCAGCCGTCGGTAAGTCAGAATTCTATCTCCGCCGCCGCTTCGTCAACGCGGCCCTCATCAAGCCTTTGCGAGACTACCGTGACCAGGTTCTGGCCCATCGCATGAAGTCTGAAAAACCGGTTGAACAGAACACGGAGGATGCGAACGATCTGCCACTGTTGATCAATTCCGGCAACGGCCTGAATACGAATTGACGACGACAGCGGACCGTTTCAGGTTCCGCTCAGATGGCCACTGGCAGCGAGATCTCGAATATCGTTCCGCGATCAGTTCCACTGCGGCATTGAATACGTCCGTTCAGTTCTGCGACGCGTTCGGAAACAATGTACAGGCCAAGTCCCGTCCCGTCCGACTTTCCAGTCACAAAAGGCTGAAAGATCGCCTCTCGCATCTCCGGATCAATTCCGGGCCCGTTGTCACTGATCGTTACAACAAACTGCCCACCTGCCAGCCCGGAAGTCAGATGGACGCGAGGCGTCGGCGCATCACGAACGGCTTCGATTGCGTTGCGAATGAGGTTAAAACAGATCTCGCTGAAACTGGCGTCGGTGGCGGAAATCCTGGTATCAGCAGCATCGAGTTCCACATCAAGTGTCACATGCCACTGACGTGCCAGGTGTTGCAGTATCCCGGCGAGTCTCAGCAGAACAGCATCCGGCGCCACGGTCAGGATCTGATCGTCGGAAGGCCGCGAGAATTCCAGCAGGCGTTGAGTCGTCTGGTTCAGTCGATCGATCTCGTGGATGATCATCAGCACGTCGGTTGTGCGATCATCGGTTTTTCCCAGATCTTCAGCCAGCAGTGACGCGATGGTTCGCATCGACGACAGCGGATTGCGGAGCTCGTGCGCCAATGAACCGGCAAGCAGTCCCAGAACTGACAGTTTCTCCTGTTGCATGACTTTTCGCTCAGCTCGAACACGCGCCAGTTCCTGAACCCGATTGTGGAGCGTGGCAGCAAACTGATCGAACAACAACGACAGAGCGACCAATTGTTCGTCGGAAAATGTGTCATTGCGGGTCCGTGCCCCGAGCAACAGCAGACCATCGACCGCATGAAAACGCAGGGCAAACGCATGCAACGATTTCAATCTGATCAGAGGCTGCTGCAGATCCTGTGCTGACGCATCGCCGCGACTCACGCGCGTCGCTCCGGTGGTTAACATCGCTTTGTGAATTCGCCGCAGGTCGTCTCCTGAATTGCCTTCCGAGCTCGACAGACCAGCAACAAAGGGAATCTGCACCTCGACGGCCGGATCGAGCGCAGCCTGGTTCGCGTCCATGCGTGTGTCGATGCCGGAATACAGCACAATGCGAATCCAGTCGAGTTGCAATTCCTGTGGCACAACGGTGGCGAACCAATTGAGCAACTGCGAAGGTGTCTGATGAGATTCCTGCGCGATCTGCAATGACAGACGGCGAGTGGCTTCACGCACGCTCAGGATATTCCGCCCGAACAGATGTCGCAATGATTCTCGCAACCGTTGCCGTAACGGGCGAAAGGCCATGATCAGGCCAAGCACGATCAGCGCTTCCAGCAGGACGGTATCGAGGTTGAGTCGATTGCCAAGTTTTTCCGAGTATCGCGAAATCGTCATTCGATGCAGCAGCAATCCGATCGCCAGCGCCGCGCCGTAGGCCAGCGTGCGTTCGATGACTAACGGCAGCATCCGTTGTCGCAACACGTACCAGGTGAACATCAGTGCCGGAACCAGGGGCAGCAGATGCGTAGCGATTCGCAACGCCTCCGGATACCCGGACTCATGTGCCAGCATCGCATACGCTGCGGCAAGGGTCGTCTGCAGGACCAGTACGATTGACAACTGCAGGAAAAACGAGTGAGCTCCAGGAACGCTGAGTCGCTTCCGAAGCCGCAGGAACGCGGCTGTTGAGATGAGATTTGCCACAATCAGCCAGACCAGGAAGCCGTGCTTCAGAGATTCGACTCGATCGACAAACTGAGGCTCAGCCGAGTTATAGATCATCGAACCGGCCAGAGGCAACGCGAACAATGGCAAGTACAGAAGACCGTAAAAGATCCGTCTCGGCGGATACGGAATCAATCCTGTGTGATTCAGTCGCAATGCTGAATGCAGCATCGCTGACGGCAGCAGCAGCAAGCCCGACGACATGCCGATCATACAGACCACGTCAAAGAATGGCGAAACCGAACCGTCCGCGTCCAGCAGCATAGTATGCAGAAAACTACTCGCGTGCCATACCCACAAGCCACCCACGAGTGCCTTGAGCCACACGGAAACGTGTGGACGATTCACAGGTGCCAGTGTCGCAAGCAACAACACGGTGTCAATCACCGTCGCCAGCCCCAGAAGGAAAAATTCTAGCTGCTCAGTCATGGGAGATAATGAAGTCCGCAGAGACGTAGCGCGACACTATTCTTCGTTCAGCCAGTCCATGATGAAATCATCTTCGCTCGACGCGCGGCGGGTTTGTTTAACACGCATCGATGATGAACGAGCGGCCTCAGGGACTTTGATGTGACGGCGTTCGACTTCCAGCCCCGCTTTTTCCATCAAGCTGCGGGAGAAGGTGTCTTCTTCTTCCGGCACAGGACCATCGCCCGTTACTTCGTACTGAATCGTGAATGCATGCTTCGCGATGGTCACGACGTCACCCGGCGTGATGCATCTGGAACTGCAACGTTCGCCGTTGACCTTGATTCCGTTGCTGCTGCCCAGATCGCGAATATTCCAGTAACCGTCGCGGAGTTCAAATTCGCAATGGTGCGACGACACGTTCTGGAAATCCAGCCGGATGTCACAGGTTGACCGGCGGCCAACCAAAAGCTTTGGGCCGGTCAGAGGAATTGCATCACCGCCGCCACATGGAATGAGTTGTCCAAGCATTGTGAAATCACACTCCGTAATGCTTCAAATGCAATCCCAGGCCGCACACCTGACGGGATTCGTAAGATGTCTCGTCTACGACAGAAAACGGGATTTGCACAAATCGTTCCGAATTCAATTCAGATTTTGCGGGGCATTGGCTGGAACGAATCGTCACACGGGTCGGCAGGCTACCCGACGCCCATTGTTCCGTCAAATCGAATCAGCATCGTCCAGCGTTAAAATTCACTGATGCAGCAGCAGACTGAAACAGCCGTCACGATCGGCGTCATCGCTCCCTGCCGCAAGTTGACAGAGACTGTAGCATTCGGCAACGACTCAAGCAGTTCGAATGGAGCAACGATTGCCTGCATGGACACACAGCAGATTTCCGGCTTTTTTCCGGCGATTTTGGATTGGGCAAACCGACGATTTCTCACAATTACAGTGATGGTGCCGGAATCCACGCATTTCTGCAAAAACATTCACGTGGTTTGTACGGTTTGTCCGGTCGTGCTTTGCAGGCAGTTGTTGCCGCTTGTTCGGCGGTGTGACCGAATTCGGAAGGTTTGAACGGCCGGCTTCCGATACCTCAACTCGCACGAAGCACTCAGCCGATTATGCTGGTATCAGAAATCTGCCGAGTCGTCGATGGAGATACATCCGCTGACTTCCTGACAAAGGTCGATTCTGAATGTGTCAGCCCGCTGCAGCCTCGCGTTTGCCCGATACTCCCGCAGACGTGAGATCACTTGAACAACTCAGGTTATTTATCCATGTCGCTCTGTGCCGCAAAGAAAATCTGCTCGAGCACCATTTTCCCATGACGGAACAGGAACTTCGCCAAAACGGAACTCGCTGCGGATTCCAGTTTGTCCTGCATGGACCGCGTTCTGTGAAGCTCGCCGCCGTCTGGTCGTCCGCATCCAATGAAGTGCTGCTCTACGACGCTACCGGAAAACGCTTCGGACGAATTCGACTGCCCAATAAAGTCGCGTGACAGTTCCAGAAGGCAGGCTACACCAACTCGAACGTCGCCTACGTCGTGCCACGGAACAGATTCCGAAACTCCGGGTCTGGCAACAGGCAAGGGTGTTTGTACTGTTCGAGACTGCCACCGCTGCGGGATTGGCGAGTTTTCGTGAATGCATCCCAATGCTGCAGCGGTAATACCTGCACCCGGACCGGTGCCAGTCTGCCGGATTCCCGCTTTTCCCTGTATTCCACGTTGCTGCAGGTAAGCTGCTCTTCCACGACCGCCGCAAATCGACTCAGCCGCGAATTATCACGTTCACCGTCGGCGGACTCAGAAAGGACGAACAACGTATAGCCGGGCGGTTCGCCCCATTGTGGCGTCAGTGTGAACAGGTCGAGATTGACGCCACACACCCGGACAGCAACGTTGACTGCTTCGACCACCTGCGACTCCGCAAGTTTTTCCCCGGTGATACTGGAGATGTGTGCGCCTTTGTGGCGAAATTCCAGCAGCGGAGTTGTCCCGAAAAATCCCGTGCAACGCACGACATCGCGGATGTTGTAACGATACAGTCCGGAACTTGTCGTGAGCAGAATATAGTACTCAGCACCTTCCTCAAGTTCATGCGATTCAAGCACGACGGGACTTGCAGACGTGGCTTCGGCCACTGGAAGAAATTCAAAAAAGTGCGTTTGGATCTCGAGCAGGCCCGACGAAGACTCATCCTGCAAAGGTAACGTCATCCGTCCTTCACTGGCGTGCAGTCCATGATCGCGAATCGTGACCCCGTCGAAGATCTGTTTGAGTTTCGGAATATACGCGGCAGCACTTCCACCACACCAGACCCCGAGTGCCTGCAGCATCGGCCAGCATTCACGAGGCCGCAGCACGCCGTGCCGATCCATGACGTTCTGCAACTGTGTGGCGCGTCGCACGTCGGGACGCAGGCGACTCTTAAAATCGCAGCGCAGTGACGTCGGCAGATCGACGCCGCTGATTCCGCCATTGCGGATGTCGCGAATCAGTAATTCGGCATGCGCGTTTGCGAATTCAGCAAGTTGCAGCAGAGTGCCTGGATTGGCGGTGATTATCATTCCGACCCACGGATCCGCAAGTGCCAGCCGAAGAATGGTGTACCGCTTTGCTTCAGCATCGGCAACCTCCGCAACGGCAGCAGGAATCGTGTACAGCGAGCGCACGACACGCTTCTGCATGGCGGCGACAAGACCGCTGATGTTACCGCACGGTGTCCCATCAGCGGTGCGCGTTTTCTGATGGCTACTGGATATCTGCACGATGTTCAGCTTCTGCAACAGTGCGTGATCGGAGTATGTTCCGATTCCCCATGTTTGCCAGCCGCGGCGATAGTCATCCAGAAATCGCGTTGTGACGGGTATCAATTTGGACGCAGCAGTTGTGCCGCTGGTCATGGCAAACATCTGCAACTTGTTCGTTTCACCCAGCAGCGCTGCATGATTTCCGTGGGCGACCTGATCGACGTAGCTGCGGATGAACTCATAGTCGGCCACAGGCACACGCTGACGAAATTCCGCCAGTGTGGTTCGTTCCTTCAAACCGAAGTCGCGGGAGAACTCGGACGACTGATTCAGCCGCAGCAGGTCAGTGAGCAGTGCATGCTGCGTTTCACGACACGATGCCTGAGCAAGGCTCAGGAATTCAGTACGAGAGCGGTTGATGCTGCGTCGGAAAAAAGTGGCCGCGAATGCACGCAGTCGATAGGCAGCAGGAATCTGCGTCATCTCCGCTCACTCTCAGTCACCGGTGAAAGAAATTGCCATCGACCCGGAACGGTCAACAAAAAAGACATCTTCGAACTTTGCTCGAAGATGCCTTTTTGATGCAGGTACGACTCGGAGGGCTATCGCCCTGCCGCTCGCCGGATACACTCAAGGCCGTCGTTATTTCTTTCCCTTGGCAGCACCGGCTGCCGGGGCAGCAGCGGCAGCTGCTGCGACTTCTTCAACGGTCTTCTTCTTTTTCTTACCAGCAATGGCTTTCTGGACGCGAACCTTTGGAAGGCCGAACGGGCTGCGACCTGCTGCGAAGCGGTCTTCTTCCAACAACCGAGCGATCCGTTCTGAGCGGCTCAGTACGTTGCGAGAACCGGATAAGCCAAGTCGAATTTTGAGGGTCTTGTCAATGGACACGTTAACGCTCCAATCGCGCTCTGATGACTAAATATTCCTGGTCGCAGGCAATTCCATGCCACGCGAATCACTAGAAATTCCAGCCGAGACAATCCCCGCCGGAAAATTGAAGTGCGGAGTGTATCGACTTCCGAAAGTCTTCTCAACCACCTATTTCAGAGTTTTTGGCGTAAATCTCGTACGGGAATGGCTGTGACCGGGCACGGCAGGCTTCTCGTCGCTCGGTCATTCCGAGACTGATACCTGGTCGTGTCCAAGCGCTCTGTTGATTGAGTGTGCAAAGTCAGCAATTTTGTTTAACCCTGAGCCGCAGGCGACGGTTTCGGCTCACGCCGTCGCCTGCGGCTCAGGGTTAAACGATTCAATCAACAGACCGCCAGCGCGGCTTCGGCTGAGTGAATGGTGGTCGATCGTGATGATTTGACTGAGAACTGACATTTCTCGCGGCGGTGGAATTGAGGTCCCCTTCATTGTCTGCCATCTTTCCCTGATCCAGAGGTTAGTCCTCGAATGCAAGCGGCGAACAGATTGACAGTCGTTGAATTCGTGAGAATGCAGGTCTCCCCTGGATTCTCACGAATGAACCCAAACACAGCATAAGGCGCTCTTTTACGAAGAGTGGCCTGTTCACGGAAAATTCGAAAGATGGCAGTACCATTGAAGGCCGTTGTTCTCGTCAGTGGTGGTCTTGATTCCGCCACAGTCCTGGCGATTGCCCGCGAGCAGGGATTTGCGATTCACGCGATTTCGTTTGACTACGGCCAGCGACATCGGTTTGAGCTGGAGGCAGCCGCGAGGGTCTGCCAGTCGATGGGCGTTCGCGATCACGTCGTCTGTCGGGTCGATACAAATATCTTTCGCGGCTCCGCATTGACGAACGATATTCCGGTTCCACACAATCGCAACGAGACAGAAATGTCTGTGGGCATTCCGGTGACTTACGTACCGGCTCGCAATACTGTGTTTCTGTCGATCGCGTTGGGACTTGCAGAATCCGTCGGGGTCAATGACTTATTCATCGGTGTGAATGCCGTGGACTACAGCGGGTATCCTGACTGTCGTCCGGAATTCATTGCTGCGTTCGAGAAGATGGCAAATCTGGCGACGAGAGCCGGCGTGGAGGGACACCATTTGACTGTCCACACGCCGCTGATTTCGCTCACTAAGGCCGACATCATCCGGCGGGGACTGAGCCTGGGAGTCGATTACGGACTGACTCACAGCTGCTACGATCCCGATCCCCGTGGAATTTCGTGCGGCGAATGTGATTCGTGCCAACTTCGTCTGAAGGGCTTTCGCGAAGCGAACACTGTCGATCCGATTCAGTATCGCTGAGGATCGATCAACGAACTGCCCTGTCGGGTCGCTGAAATCGATGGAGCGCGGCCTGGGTGGGCAATTGTCCCGGCCCCGGATGCGTTACAATCCGCCCGTTCAACCGGAGCCAGGAGCAGCAGATAAGCACCAGTGCGGAAGTTCCTTCGTTTAACCGCGTGCCCAGCGGGCCGCGCTTCGCTGCCAATCGTGGGGCATTGCACATGCGGTGAAACGATATTATGCCAAACTGCTTCTGCCGAGATGCTAATTCTACGCCGCTATCGGAATTGAAACGTCGCGTGCCGTATCCGGCAGGTGAACCAGATTGTGAACCGAACCAAACACGGGCACACTGACCGGCAGGCGGTCGCATGGCAGCAGCATAGCCGGGATGGCACTGGTTGGGCCCAGCATGGTAGAAATGACGTGGCCGTTGATGGTACTCATCGGCTGAATCTGGAAGTTGAAGCGCTTGAGCATGATGGTCAGAGCGGTGCGGATTTCGGCCATCGCCAGAGGTGCCCCGATGCACATTCTCGGGCCCGCTCCAAATGGCAGATACTCGTATGCCGATGGCGTGATCGTAGCCCAGCGTTCCGGCACAAAGCGGTCAGCGTCGCTGTAAAGGTCGGGACGGTGATGAGTGATGAACTGACTGAAAATGACAGGCGTTCCCGGATTCATTCGCACCGGGCCAAGTGATGTCGGCTGCACAGCGATTCGTTGTGAGTACGACGAAGCAGGCAGGACACGCATGCTTTCCTTGATCACAGCGTCCAGATACGGCAAGCGATCGAGTTCATCGAGGGTCGGAATCTCTGCGGCAACGCTGGTGCTCAATTCTGTCTGGAGTTTACGCAGCACGTCAGGATGCTGCGATAAAAGAAACAACGTCCAGCTGAAGGTATGTGCCGTCGTTAAATGTGCGGCTGCAAAAAGCAACGTCGCATGACCAGTCAATTGGTTGTCGGTCAGCTGCCCCTGCGACTGCTGAGCCTGGAAAAGCAGACTCAGAATATTCAACCGCTCATGCTGCGCGCTGCGATGCGACTGAAACATTTCCCGTACCGACTGCTCCAGTTCTTCGGCCTGTTGCAGCAAATCATCGTAGCCCTCAGCAAATTGCGGCGAAGACACCAGCGCTCCCATGCCGATTTCATGATTGCGATGAACCCAGCGATCGATCAATGCACCCAGACGATACGCGAATGCCGCATCGTCCACACCAAACAAAAGTGCGGCGGTCATTTTGAGCATGAACTGAACCATTTCGGAGTTCAGGTCACAGGTGTCTCCTGGATCCCAGTTGTCCGTCAGATCACACGCGATCTGACAGATCGTCTGGTGATAGCCCGGCAGAATTTTTTTGGCAAACGCATCTTTCATCATCCGCCGCGCATCACGATGTTCAGTGCCGTTCTGGCTGAGCAATCCCGATGTCACGCGGCGCTGGGCTGAGTTACGATTGCCTCGGACGGCGAAAAAACGCGATTCAAAGACCTGCGTGTTGGAAAGAACCTCGTGATTGAGTTCCGGGGAAAATACGAAAACCAAGCGCTGATCGTTTTCTTCCAGAACGGCCAGGTCACCGTGATCATGGTGGAGCTGTCTCATGCAGGCGATCGGATCGTCCGCAAACTGCATCAGTGGCCCGCGTGTCAGCGGAATTCCGGCATCGTGCAGCGTCAGTTTTGGTCGGTCGGACATCGCAGGTCTTCCATGACTGTTAATCGAAGCCAGCAGACGTTCCCTGTCTGCCCCGACGCCTGGCCGTTTTGCAAGCCCGCCGCTTGGTGGGTTCTAGCAGATCCGATCTCCGAATGCGAATCGGATTTCCGAATTGAGACGGAACTGCCGGTTCAGAATTCCTCCAAAATTGCCACAATGGCAGTCTGAATTGGGCCGCCGGTGACCTGAACCGAGCCATCGGCGTGAATGTAGATGTCAATTTCGCTGCGAACTCCGAACTCCGGAAGATAAATTCCAGGTTCGATGGTGAACAAAGTGCGGGGCAGGATGCGGCGGGTTTCGTGAGTTTCCAGATTGTCCATGTGCGTGCCGTTGCCGTGAACTTCCTGAGCCAGGCTGTGCCCCGTGCGGTGGCAGAAGTCCGGACCGTATCCGGCCGCTTCAATGACACCTCGCACGGCATCGTCCACTTCCCATCCCTGAATCGGACGTCCCGCGTCGAACGCGGACTTGACGCAGGCAATCCCGGCGTCCCGTCCGGCCGCGACAATACGGAACACCTGCGTGAATTTGTCGGGCACGGACTTACCGACGTAGCCAGTTCGCGTCAGATCACTGTAGATGGCACCAGGTTTGTCCTGTTTGGCCCACAGATCTACCAGCACGAAACTGCCTTCCACAATCCTCGTATCCGTCCCCGTTCCGGTTTCGTAATGAGGATTGCCGCCGTTGCCATTCACACCGACGATTGGAGGATGGTACGTCGTCATCTGGTGTTCTGCAAAATGCCGCATAATCTCATCGGACACGGCCATCTCTTCTACAAATCCGTGAGTTCGCACCTGATCCGCAATGAATTTCCAGGCACGCCCATAAGCGGCGTTTGTGACTTCCGATGCTTCGAGATGACTCTGTAACTGTGCCTCAGTCAGCGTTGATTCGAAGAGCGAGATCAGATCGCCGGACGAAACGACATCAGGGCCAAACGATCGGACGAGCTCGACCGTGCCGGCATCGACTCGCGAAATATACGGGTTGGCATTGCGAGACGAATACTCCATCGCGACGTTCTTGTGACCGGCGACGATGTTCTGCATGCCCGCTTCAAGTTCCTGCCATCGCAGGTAGATCATCGTATCACCCGGCAAATGATCCAGTGCATCGGATTCAATGCGGTGCACAAGTTTCTTCGGCGTGCCACTGGCCGGGATGAAATAGAAGTAGCGTCGTGAACCCATAAAGCCTTGCGGCATCTGCAGAATCCGCTGAGCCAGCACATTGCTGCCTCGAAAGTCATACAACAGCCAGCCGTCGAAATTGAATTCGCGGAGGGCGGACTGGATTGCTTTGAGATCAAACATGGGTGATCACCTTCTGAAAGTTAAGTACGCTGTGCATGCTGGGTGCTGGCTATGCCTCGCGCTGTTGAGGATAGCTCGTTCGTTTAACCGCGTGGGCAACGCCCCGCGCTTTGTATTTCAAATCTCAAATACGAACTTTCAAATAGAACAATCGCGGCCCGTTGGGCACGCGGTTAAACGAGTCAATGCCAACCGCGTGCGGTGTAACCATAAGGAATCATTGAAGGCAAAACCACGATGTGCCGGGGGAATCTCAGTCGGCGGAGCGACTGAGCTACGTAGGCGACGTCGCTCCGCGACTCGCATGCAGCATGCAGCGAACGAACTGCGAAGGGAGTGCAGCGGATGAACTGCAGATGAAGCGACTCCGACAACTTCGTGGTTCAATGTGTCACCATAAAGTGTTCAAAGGAAAAAGGTTACATCGAATCATCAGTGGTCCTGTTAACACTGGCACGACAAATGATAGGGCACTCTCCTGACTCAGATTCACCCGCAGACAAAGGAGGCCTCTCATGCAGATACCGTATTCATTTTTCCCTGAAGACATTGACGCAGTCGAGGAAGAACGTTTTCTTCCTCCGCAAAGTTCCGATTCCACTCGAGACAACAACAATCCCGGAATGACGATTGACCAGCGTTCCGGTCCTGAACGGTTTGTCGGTGCGTTCTTTCAGGAACGCAACATCAAGTGGATGCTGGTCATTGGAGCGGCGATCGTGTTTGGATCGTCGCTGATGCTGGTCAATCAGAGATTTGATTCCTGGCCGACGAGCCTGAAGTACCTGACCATTCTGGGCTACACGGCAGCGACGTTTGGATTTGCCGAGTTTGGAAGGCGACGCCTTGGTTTGCGGGCGACCGCCCAGGTGTTGCATTTGCTGACCCTGTTTCTGCTGCCGGTGACATTTCTGGCTCTCAACTGGCTGTCGTCCGGAACAGCCACGCAGAATACACTCGCGGCGATCGAAGTGCTGGGCCTGATGATCCCGGCGACGGCTTTCCTGTGGTTCGCGAGTACTCGGATCTTTGACTTCCTGCTTCGCGGGCGGCAGACAACATTCGTCTTCAGCTACATGCTGCTCTGTATCGCCGGTGCGCTGCCTGCGATGGAGAATCCCATCCTTGCGGCTGGCCTGGCTACAGTCCTGTGGGCAGTGATGACCGCCGGTGTCGTTAAGCTCAACAGGCACATGTTCTGGATGGCGGAGGAAAAGCAATGGCCGCGGGTGTTTGGGTTCCTTCCGATCGCCATTCTGGGACTTCAGTTTATCTCACTTGTGTGGTTGAAGACATCGGCCGCGATTCCTGTGGCATGGCTTGGTCCAGGCTGTGTGATGCTGGCCGCAACGATTCTGTTTACGGCTCGAACCATTGCCGATGTATTCCGTCAGCGAACAGGAAACCTCATCCGGCCGTTGCCGTGGCATATTGCTGTTCCGCTATTTGTGGGGTTCGCTTTGACGATTGCAGCTGTGGTGGTGGCGGGTGTGAACTTTCCGGATGTTCGACCTGTCGTCCCCACGGCGATTGTTGCCGCGATCCTGATGGGCGTCGCTGCGAAGGACACTCGCTATGCCGGCTTCGTATGGACGGCGTTGGTCTTTCTGACGGTGGCGTATCAGTTCACGCCTGCCTTTTTTCGCGAATTGGCTCTTTCGGTAAGGGATTCTGCAGCCGGTGCGATTGGCGAACGCCGGCTTCCGATCGCCTTCTATGGCTTGACGTATCTGCCATTGCTTGTCGGGCTGGCTTTCACCAGCAGAATTCTGCGTCTCAGGAACGTCGTGGACATGAGTCGCCCGCTGCAGCAATTTGTCACGCTCGTGTCGTCGATCCTGTTCGTGGTAGCACTCACGAATCTGAAGGCGTGCTTCATGGTCTCGTGTGTCAACGTGGCTCTGTATCTTGTCTATGCCACTCTGTTTGCTGACCGACGGTATTCAGCAGTGGCTTTGCTGTCGTTGATTCTTGCGGTGGGCTCGGCTGTTCCGTTTCTGAATCAGTACCGTACCAGCGTGGATCAGTTGCCGATGGAACTGGTGCCCACATCGCTGGCCGCTTTGGCACTGACATTGGTGGCGACGCGAATTCCGGACAGAATTCTGAGCACTATTCCGTTGCCTCCGGGACGTCATCTATTGTTTCAGCGATCAGATGAATCACCGCGGAGTATTTGTCAGCACACGGGCTTCGGACTGGCCACGTTGTTGAGTCTGACATGGACGGCAGAGGGGGTCTGGCAGTTCGGGGCCGTGTGGACACAGGTTCGCATGCTGCAGTTTGGGTTGTTGCTGAGCGTCTTTGTTCTGCACACGTTGCGGACGCGACACTACCTGAGTGGCCTGAGTGTTTCCCTGCTGTTGGTCATGGGCGGCGTAACATTTATCGCCGGGAAGAGAATTCCTCCTGAGGACCTTGTGGCATGGTCCACGGTCGCGACTGCGGTTGCGTCCGTCCTCGGATATACGCTGGTCCGGCTGACAGCGAATACCGGCGACAGATTTTCATGGGATGCCGTGCGACGTCAGTTGGGGCTGCATCTGGACGGACAAATTACGTCGTCGATTCGAACAACCGCACACGGCGGTCAGAATTCGTGGGCGCACGCCTTTGTCGTGCCCATGTGTGATCTGAGTCTGATCCTGCTCACGATTCTGGCCGTCGGGTTTCATCTTCCTCAGTTGGTATACGCAAACGCCACACTCAACGGATTGCTTGTGCCCGGCGCGACATCCGTCCTTGTGCTGTGGATGATCGCTGCCGCTCGCGGACTGAAGAGCGGAATTGCAACAGTGATGGCGTCCATTCTGATTCCAGTCTGGGTAACGGCGATTGTGACCACCGTGGCACCGGACGTACTCAATTACGCCATGCTGCCACTGGTCTGGTCGATTGCCGCTGCATCCATGGCACTGTTATTTCGAGGAAGAACATCGCGACTGCCGGACCTGGTCTGCCGGATCTCTGACCTCTGGTTCATGGGAATCATACTGGGATGTCTATTCCTTGTGAGTTGGCCGCTGCGAGCTGCTTCGTTGATTTCGCTGGCTGGGATTCTCGTTTTGGACTATTCGTCACTGACGCCTTCACGCCGCACGTGGCTGGCGATTGTGGTGAACATCAATCTCTTCCTGGCAGCGCTTGGTCTCTGCGTGCCCAGCGGGTTTGCCCCTGCGATCCTGCTGTCTTCTGGCAATCTGATGTCCGTCGC
>CAZFDW010000022.1:0-28822 GCA_964517865.1 uncultured Chitinophaga sp. | reverse complement strand
GGTGGGTGTCAGGTGTCCAGTGCGATCTCGCTCCGCGTTGAGGAACCGCCCGATGCTGACCCGCACGCCGGATGGTGTGGGGAGGGCCATCAGCAATGGTGGCCCTTACCCGATTGGCTCGTTCGCAGGATCTGTGGGTGAAATCGATCAGGAAAAGTGGCGTAGTGTCGTGTGAGTGCGCAGGCAGGGCGGCGTTAAGTTTATCGCATTCGGCTCAATCCCGAAGTCAGAGAAGGGCGACGGCAAGCGAAGCTCACCGTCGCCGCTTCGGTCTTGAGCCCTGAGACGGGCGCTCGGGTCGCACTTCTGCGTTGCCCTATCCTCCGCTCAGGCATTGTCCAGCGTAGCGAGACTTCAACAACAAAGCCAAACTGACCATGAGAAAAGCCTATGGCTTTAAGACGTTTGAAAACATTCAAATCGCTTTGTTTCATCAGCTCGGAAAACTTCCTGAGCCAGAATCTTCCCACAGATTCTGCTGACGAGACATTGACTATTGACTATTGACTATTTTGCAACTTTAGTGGACTGACGTAAACTCGCTGCTGTTAAGATACGCCCAGAGCATGTCTTCAGTCACCGTGCGGATTGCCACATCGCTCGGCATCGAACGCATGAGCGTCCGGTAACGACCACGGAAGATCTTCTCTTCTTGTTCTGATGGCTCGCGATTCAATGTTGCCATCGCGATGCGTTCGAGTGATTTCAGGACGCCCTGTGGACCCTCGTGAACAGTCTTTGTAACTTCGAAGGCCGTGAGCGGGATCGCGGCCTGAAGATCCTCACCATTCATCATCAGCATTGCCTGAGCGATGTTGCCTTCAAAGCCCAGTTGTTCGTCGTTTTCATCGGTCCCGTAAGACCGGACGAACTGCTCAACCCATTCCCGCCGATGAGTGCTGCCAATCGAAGAATCAATCGGCTGGTCGGCGGCAGAACGTATCGCAATCCTGATCGAATCGTAAACCTGTTCCGGTCCCATCGGACGCGGATAAGTCCGGGAGAAAAGCGGAGTGCCACCTTCCTGTGGATCATCAATTGTTGATGAGTGCTCAGCCTGCAGACTGGACAGCTGGAACGTTTGCGACAACGTCAGCCAGCGCATCAACCGTCGGACGTCGTAGTCAGATTTGGCAAAAGACTTTGTCAGGAACTCCAGCAATTCCGGATGGCTGACCGGATTATGTGGCCCAAGATCGTCAATGGGACTTGTAAACCCGTAGCCAAACACCTGAGCCCAAGTGCGATTGATCATTGCCTGAGCAACCAACTGATGACTGTCCGACGCCAGCAATCGAACCAGCTCGGCCCGACGCGACCGTGAATCATCCGCCCGCATTGCGTGGCCATCAAATTCCGGCAACACGGCCTTCTGCTGGCCCCGCATTGTGTCATAAAACGTCATCCCCGAAACACGGCTGTCTTCTAATGTCCAAACGTTCTGGCTTTTCCCGTCCGTCGATGACAATTCAACCGGTTTGCGTTCGGCTTGCTTGAAAAATGCGTTCAGAGACCAGAATTCATCCTGACGCCGGTCTTTGGCAAACGGATGATCGTGGCACTGAGTACACTGGACCTGTTGTCCCAGAAACAGTCGTGCTGTCACAGCCGTAGCCGGAGTGGCCTCGTCGTTCAGGTGCGCGAGCAGGAAATTGGTCGCTCCGTTCTGATCGCTGCGACCTGTAGCGGCAATCAGATCGCCAACTGTTTCCATCCACGGGCGGTTCTTTAAAAACTGTCTCTGCAGGAATCCATAAAGAGCGTTCTGGTCCACATTTCGCGCATTGGATCGGCCGATCAGCAGATTAGTCCACGTGACTGAGAGATTCTCTGCGTAGCGCGGATCTTCCAGCAGCGAATCGACAAGCGATGTTCGCTTTCGTGGCGACTGGGAGGCAACGAAGGTGGATGCTTCGTTAACGGTGGGTATGCGTCCGGTGAGTGTCAGAAAGCATCGACGCACCCATTCATGATCATCTGCGACATCTGCCGCAATGACGTCATTGTCCGACCATGCGACCGCAATCAGTCGATCGATTTCAGCGATGATCGAGGCATCGTCGATACCCACAGACGGCACAGAAATTGATTCGGTATCCCGTCCAGCAACAGGATCGGTGGCTGCGACATCTGGAGAAATAACTTCCGACTGCACAACGTTGAGCGGGAGTGGCGTAAGGTGATTCGTTTTGCTGTTCGCGGCAACTTTCTGCTGCAGGCTGGCACTCTGTGCCGCACCTGTCGGCAGATCGCTCGAACCGGATTCCTGACCATTGCCAGACTGTGTAACGCCGTCAGAAATTTGCCCCTCGCTCGAACCATCCCAGTCAATCGTTGCGACTCCGGCAAGCAGCAGGCATGCGGCAACCGAGGCGACAAGCATTGGACTGTATCGCGATTTTGGCTTCCGCACTTCCAGAGCAATGTGGCATTCAATCTTTGGCAATGATGCAGTATTTTCAGCAAATCCACTCATGCCAGAACCGGCAAGCACGCCAGCTTCCCATGCGAGCTGGCCGTGCAGTTGAGTGAATTCGACAAAGATCCGCTGCTGTTCGCGATCGGATCTCAACTGCGTCTGCAATTCCAGTAACTGCTCAACCGTCAACTGCTGCTCGCACCACAGATTGCAGAGCGTCAGAAAATTGTCGTCATCCCCGCTCAATGAACACCTCCGGCAGCCAGTCGGCGACGGATGCATTCAAGCAACACGCGACGGACACGTCCCAGCGACTGATAAACTGAATTCGGCGGTCGTCCCATCTGCTGTGCGACGCTGTCGCCACTCGAGCCTGTAGTGTAGCGTTGTCGAATGAGTTCCTGGTCCTGCGATCGCAACTTGCCAATGCATTCGGATAAGGCATCGCGACGCAGTTCGAAATCACTCGGCTGCTCCTCCATCTGATCGGCAAGTAAATCCACAACATCATCACCCAGCAACAGAACACGATGGTGACGTGATCTGCGAAAGCGAAAGACTTCCAGCCGGGCGATGGCTCGACACCATGCCAGAAAATTCGTCCCCGGTGAAAATTGAGCCCACTTACTCAGCATCACAACATTTGTTTCCTGCAGAACTTCTTCCGCATCTGCTATCGACTGAACAAGGGGAAGTATGAAAAGATAGAGAGTTCGCTGCGACTGTGTAAAGGAACGCACAAAGTCTTCACTGGGTGCCTGCCGAATGCCAGAGTTGTCTGCTAAAGACTGCTGTGCCATGAGAAGCTCTCGACCATTTTATTCCCAACGCTGTTCCAACGTGGGTGGCGAACATTCATCAACTTACGTGTGTGTAAAATCAGGAGCCGGGACTACACTGTCTTGGCTCCTGAATTCTCTCTTCACACACACACTCTGCCGTGAAATTATCCAATCAGCTCCTGAATTGGAGTTCCACCATTTGCCAATTTCATCGGGCGACCGCGTTTTGACGTATGAACAGTATTCACCGGAATACCCATCGCCATCGCGACGGTTGCCCAGATATCACCCGGTAAGTATGCCTTGCTGCCATCGGCAATCTGCAGGCCGTCCCTGTCTGTCGCCCCGACCGCCTGACCGTTCTTCAGTCCACCGCCACCCATCATGACACTCCAGGATGCTGCCCAGTGGTCACGACCGACGTCCTGATTGATTCGGGGGGTACGACCGAACTCGCCCATCCACACAAGGACGGTGTTGTCCAGCATTCCCCGTTGCTTGAGATCAGCCGTGATCGCGGCGATCCCCTTATCCAATTGAGGCAATCGTTGATTCTTCAATGTGTCAAAGACCCCGGCATGCAGGTCCCAGCCACCCATGTTGACTTCTACAAATGGCACACCCACCTGAACCAAACGCCGGGCCATCAGCAGTCCTTGCCCGAACCCGTTCTTGCCGTATGCTTCTTTTGTGGCTTCGGATTCAGGTTCAAGACCAAGGCTGGCTTCCGCCTTTGCCACATCAAATGCTGTCATTTGTTTTGAGGTCATCAAATTGACCGCATTGCGGTATACGTCCTTGTGGGCCGCTGGCAGTTCGCCGCGTCTTGAAGCCATAAAGCTGGATTCGATCTCTTCCAGCATCGTCAGCCGATCAAGAAGGCGGTCCTGGCCTTCTTTGGTCGGTGCATTTCGGATTCGTCCGGTGTTGTCAACTACAAACGGAGCGTGCGTCATGCCGAGAAATCCGGCCTGACCAGCACCGCCATCGACTGACACGAATGCCGGAATCTCAAGAGCTTTGCGATTCTTGCCCAGTTCGTAACTCACGACAGAACCAAACGTCGGATGCACGACCGTAGGGTTAGGCACATAGGCGGTCTGCATATAGTAGCGCCCGCGACCGTGATCTGCTTCACGAGTGCTCATGGATCTTACGAGCGACAGATCCTGAAACATCTTTGCGGTTTCAGGCATGTGCTCAGATATCTGAACACCGGAGGCCGCAGTATCGATTGGCTTGAATTCGCCGCCATTCTTCGATTCCGGCTTCAAGTCCCAAATGTCAATCGTCGGAGGACCGCCACCCATCCACATCAAGATACAGGCTTTTTGATTCGCCTTGACGACATCGGCATTGGCCTGAACATGTGACAGAAAGTTCATGGCAGGAATTGTTGCAGCCGCCGTCGCCAGATGCTGCATAAAGTGACGGCGATTCATCCCGTAGTTGTTCCAAAGTGACATTCAAAATACTCCTGGGAAAAGTTATTGATCTTTAGTTTTATCGTTATGCGCGGTAACTATTGAAATCGGCGCCACACCGCTTCTCGCGAAAATCATCAATGAACGAGCACAAACTCATTCGAGTTCAACAATGCCCAGAAGAGATCCTGGTAACCATTGAGCCTATTCGTTCGGTAGCTGTTTGCATTGAGCATTTTCTGAACCTTACTGATTTCGAACCGCGTTGGCTGGCGGCTTAATGCAGCAAGGTACAGATCCTGAATCTTTTGCGGCTCTGTGCCAGGCTTGCTCATCGTCTCAAACAGAAAACTGCCGCGTTCAACACTGCATGCCTTGTCAATCAGCTCGCTGTTCATCATCATCAAAGCTTGGGGAATCGTCCCGTTAAAGGTTGTTGATTCGTCGTTCTCGTCATTTTCGAATGCTACCACAAACTGCTGCATCCATTTCTGTCGCTGTTCTTCCTGAGCACTCCAGCCTGCACGCCCCGACTGATGTGCGTTGCTGGCCACAATCAGTGAGTCATACATCTGCTCAGCCTGCATCGACTTCAGATACATGTGACTGAACAACGGCATTTCACCAGCGGCCGGATCGTCAGTCTTATTCTTATCATTGAACTGACTTCCGAGTCCGTAAGCCTCAGTCGCGCAAATCGTGCGAATGAGTTGCTTAATGTCGTAACCACTTGTGACAAATTCGCGGGACATGCGATCCAGCAACTCCGGATGGCTGGCAGGATTGTGCGGTCCCATATCATCGACCGGGCGGGTGAAGCCATAACCGAAAAAATGACTCCACATGCGGTTCACCATCGCCTGAGCGATATGAGGAACCTGACCTTCGATCGATTTTGTCAGCAGCTTGCCGAATTCAGTCCGCCGATCTGTGTCGGCACCTGGATCAACTTCATGCCCTTCAAAACGCGGGAAAGCAACCTGCATCACACCACTGCGTTTTTCGTAATAAACGGGCCCCGAGAAGTCCTGCCAGACCACTTCAGAATAATCATCCACCATGCGCCCGGAGTTTGGATCCAGTTTTTGGAGATCGTTCTTTTTTACCTGACGGAAGAAGCTGTTGTATTCCCAGAACTGGTCCTGCTGCCACTTGTTGAATGGATGATTGTGGCACTGCGTACACTGAACCTGCAGGCCAAGAAACAGGCGAGTCGTCATGGCTGTCAGCTGCACGCCGTCGTCCGGCATCTGCATCTGTGCAAGCGTGTAATTGACCGCACCGTTTTCTTCGTAATGTCCAGACGCTGTGACCACATCGACAACTATCTCATTCCACGGACGCTCCTTGGCGAATGCTTCACGGTAGAATTTCTCCATTCCCATTCGACTGACTCGACGCCGTGTCCCTCGACCAATGCTGTTGTTGGTCCAGATTGTCGTGAAATTGCGAACGTAATCTTCGTGGGCCAACAGTGTTTCGATCAGCACGAATCTCTTACGCGGGCTCTCGTCCTTCAGGAAGGCACGAGCTTCTTCCAAGGTTGGAATGCGGCCACACAGGTCAAGATAAATTCGACGAACCCATTCCTCGTCCGTCGCAGCTTCTGATGGCTGTATTTCATTGTCCATCCATGCCTGCCGAAGCTGTTGGTCAACGAATTCCACGAGTGAACCTTCAGTCGCTGGTGTTTCCGAATCCTGAGTCCCAAGAGCAGCACTGCTGCTCGCCTGTTCGGCGAGCTTTGCTTCATCAGCAACTGCACGATTCCACAAACACGCAACAGCCGCCACGGCCATGAAACAAGTCAAGACCACACCCCTGTTCCATTGATTTTTCACAATTTTGCTATGCATTTCCTGGCGACCCTGAATTGTTGGAATCTGAATATGTGCGATTCTGGTACAATACATCACATACCCGTGTGGATGTTCGTACGTTTCTTATCGATTTCCAGAGTATTCCACTACTTCTGGGAATTCCTGCGCGAAATGGTGCTTCCCGGCGCCAAATGATGCCTGAAATTCGGCAACTGCTACGGTCTGGTGAATTCAGAGCACGTCCAAAAAACTGTGAAAACACGCATCGAACTTCCAAAGTTCGACAAAACAAGACTCCCCCTCCAGGAATGGGCCTCTTGAGACGACTGTAGTCTTGTATAGTGCCGTCTTCGCAAGAGTCAAGCGTTCCTGTGTTTTCGTTTTTTATTGTCCGAGTCGCATTAAAGCTTTCGAAAGCCGTCGCCGTGCAACGCCCCCATGGACATTCTGCTCCGCTTCCCGAACCTACTGTCCTTATGTCAGAAGGCTGGCACTGCCTGCATATCTACTACCGCATCAGCCAGGCGGCTCTGATGGCTCTTGAACCGTCCGAACGTGCTCACGCCCGCGCGGAAGTCATCGACATTCTGAATCCGGAAGGCGAATATGTGCCGACGCGCATGCAGGTTTCTGTCGTGTCAGGGCATCGAGCGGACCTCGGACTCATGCTGATGGATCCAGACCCGCTCAAGATCGATGCTCTCGTCCAGCGGCTTCGCGCAAGTCGTCTGGGAACTGTGCTGGAACCAACGTACTCATTTGTGTCCATCACGGAAGTCAGCGAATATGTTCCGTCCGCCGAACAGTATGCAGCGCGACTGCAGCGCGATGGCACACAGCCGGACGACCCGGCGTTTCAGGCCAAGCTGAATGCCTACCAGCAGCGACTGCCCGCGATGAATCAGCAACGCCTGTATCCGGACTTGCCTCCGTTCCTCGTGATGACATTCTATCCGATGAACAAAGCACGTCATCCGCTCGCCAACTGGTACAAGGAACCTTTCAGCGTTCGCAGTGATCTGATGGCAGAACATGCAACATCCGGCATCAAGTTCGCCGGTCGAGTTTCGCAATTGATTACGGCTGCGACTGGTTTTGACGATTGGGAGTGGGGCGTGACACTTTGGAGTCGAGCACCCGAACACATCAAAGAAATCGTCTACACGATGCGTTTTGACAAAGCCTCCGCTGGCTACGCGGAATTCGGCCCGTTCTATGTCAGCTACATCATGTCAGTGCGTGAGGCACTCGAACACCTGCGCGTGTGAAGTGTCGTCCAATTGTCAAATTTCCAATCCGGAATCTCCCCCGTGTCGCGCTTCGACGTTGTAATTATCGGTGGAGGAATTGTCGGGCTTGCCACCGCATGGCAGTTGACGAAGTTGAAGCCGGGTCTGAAACTGGCCGTGGTTGAAAAAGAATCTGCACTGGCCTTTCACCAGACAGGCCGTAATTCAGGGGTCATTCATTCGGGGATTTACTATAAACCCGGCTCCCTCAGGGCCAGGAATTGTCGCGAGGGCAAAGCGGCTCTGGAGGCTTTCTGCGATGCATACGGTGTCGCGTGGGAGCGTACTGGCAAGGTCATTGTCGCGACACATGATCACCAATTACCACAGCTTCAGGCAATCTTCGAACGCGGTCAGCAGAACGGCGTTGATTGTACTGTCATTGGTATCGACCGACTGCAGGAACTGGAACCGCACTGCGCCGGCATCGGCGCGATTCACGTGCCGGAATCCGGCATTGTCGATTACCCTGGCGTATGCCAGAAACTGGGAAGTCTGCTACTGACGGCGAATGCGGAAATTCATCTCAACTGCTGCGTCACTGCGATCGACCAGCGAACTGACTTCGTGCGATTGAAGACTTCCAATGGCGATATCGAAGCCACTTTGGTGATTAACTGTGGGGGACTGCACAGTGATCGAATCGCACGCCAGAGTGGCCAAAAAATGAAGGAACGCATTATTCCGTTTCGGGGCGAGTATTTTGAACTGAAACCGGAAGCTCATC
Source organism: uncultured Chitinophaga sp. (assembly GCA_964517865.1). Taxonomy (GTDB): domain Bacteria; phylum Planctomycetota; class Planctomycetia; order Planctomycetales; family Planctomycetaceae; genus SXXK01. The sequence goes on along the minus strand of CAZFDW010000022.1, from coordinate 20,361 downwards.
ACCTTTGCCGGACACTCATTTATCCGGTCCCCGATCCTCGTTTCCCGTTTCTCGGTGTCCACTTCACGCGAATGGTTCATGGCGGAGTTGAATGCGGGCCGAACGCAGTATTTGCACTGGCACGCGAAGGCTACAACTGGCGCACGATCAATCTGCGGGATCTCTTTGAATCAATGACGTATCCTGGATTCCTGAGACTCGTCGCAAGGAACTGGAAAACAGGCCTCGGCGAAATCTGGCGATCAATTTCCAAGGCCGCGTTCGTCAAAGCACTCCAGCAGTTGGTGCCTGAAATCCGAGTCGAACATCTGGAGTCTGCTCCAGCCGGTGTGAGAGCCCAGGCACTGGGGCTGGACGGAAAACTGATGGACGATTTTGTGATTCTGCGCCACGACCGTGTGATTAACGTTTGCAACGCTCCGTCGCCAGCTGCCACCGCTGCATTGAATATCGGTCACCACATTGCAGAGCTCGCGATTGCGTGATGCCGGGAATCAACGTTGTTCCCGCAGTCGTGAGGTTTACTGGACCGATGGGACAGTTCTCATCGACCATGATGGGTCAACGTGGGCGTTCAGGAAAACCGGGGGACTTGTTTTATGAATCGACGCTTCCAGCTGATCCGGGCGCTGATGCATCGCGGCTCGCTAAAATTGCCAAAGAACGTGTCCTTTGAATCAAGGCATCCAGCATCGCAAGTGACTTGCCACTTTGGATCGCAGCGACTGCGGCACTCACACCAGCACGAAGATTGCGAACTTGCCCACTGACCAACAAGGCTGCCGCCGTGTTGGCGACAACTATGTCACACGCCGGGCCGGACGCTCCTTTCAGCACCTTCAGGATGACTTCCGCGCTTTCAGCCGCAGACGTGACACGCAGCGATACAACGTCACATGGGCTCAGTCCGAAATCATCTGCCGTCCATTCCAGTCGGTTGACAGCATCTTTACGCACATCGAAGACGGTTGTTGTGCCCCACAGTGAGACTTCGTCCAGTTCATTGTTTCCACAGACCACGAACGCGCGTTCAATTTTGAGTCGCGACAGGGCGTTTGCCAGCAGTTCTGCACGCTTGATTGAGCTCGCTCCCAGCAACTGAAACTCGGCACCAGCGGGATTTGTGAGCGGTCCCAGCAGATTAAAGATTGTCGGAAATCCCAATTGTCGCCTTACGGGAGCTGCGTACTTCATCGCCCCATGAATCAGAGGTGCGAAACAGAACGCAAGTCCCACGGCGTCCAGACAATGGCCTGCATCGCATGCCGACAGTGAAATGTGGACACCCAGGGTTTCAAGAACGTCGGCGGATCCGCTGGAACTTGAGACGCCACGATTTCCATGCTTCGCCACGGCGACGCCGCAGGCCGCCGCGACCAGCGCGGCGGCGGTGCTGATATTGAATGTATGCAGTCGATCACCGCCGGTTCCGCAGGTGTCCAGCAATGGTCGGCGGTGACTGGAGATCCTGGTCGCGCGCTGCCGCATGGCCGTCGCTGCACCGACGAGTTCGGCCGGCACCGAACCTTTCGCCGCCATTGCTGTCAAAAACGCTGCGATATCGACAGGATCGCACTGCCCGTCCATAATCGCACCGATCGCATCGCGGCATTCCGTGTCGCTCAGGTCACGGCGTTGCAATAATGCTTCGAGAGCAGGTTTCAGGGTATCATGCATAGACTGACTTTGCGGCAGAACGAACAGACAGCATCGGGCAGACCAACTTTCGTAGTCTAACGGATTTCAAACAGATGACACACGATGCGCCGTTTGCAGAACTGGAAATTGAAGGCACGGCATCGCCATGTTCCTACCTGCCGGGACAAACGGCAAGAATGATCTATCGGATTGCGTACGACCTTTCTGAGGCACGCTATGAACAATTGCTCTCTCGTGGCTGGCGGCGCTTTGGCAGAACCCTCTTCCGTCCGGCCTGTGCGGCGTGTCGAGAATGCCGCAGCCTGCGTGTGTGTCTCCCGGATTTTGTGCCGAACAAAAATCAACGTCGGTGCCTGACACGCAACGCCGGACTGACACTGACAGTTCGGGAGCCAACCGTGAGCGATGAACATATTTCGCTCTACAACCACTTTCATCTGGACATGCATCATCGCCGCCAATGGCCGTGTCGCGAAATCACGAAGGATCAATATCGCGAGTCCTTCCTTGAAGGCCACTTTGAGTTCGCGCGGGAATTTCAATATCGCGACAACGGCCGACTGATTGGCCTTGGACTGGTGGACGTGACCGCATCTGCGATGTCCAGTATCTACTTTTTTCACAATCCTGAATATCGCGATAGCGGATTGGGAACATTTTCGATTCAGAAAGAGATCGAAGATGGACGGACAAACCGACGCTCATGGCTCTACATGGGCTACTACATCCGCGACTGCGGTTCGATGAACTACAAGAACCGTTTTCGCCCGCACGAGATCCTGCAAAGCTATGTCGCAGATGATGAGATGCCGGTGTGGCAAGACGAGGAGAATTGATACGACCACGAATGACAGGCGAGTTCGAACTTCTGCTGGCAGCGTGATGCTTTCAGATTGCCCAATAAAAACACCTCGGGAATTGCCTCCCGAGGTGTTCTTGTATTCAAATCAAATCAGCAGCGAACTGCCACTTCGACTGGAATCACTGAGTTACAGCCGCGGCTGGAGCAACTTCGACTGGTGCAACTGCTGCGGGAGCAGCCTGAGGTCCGCCACAAGCTGGTGCTGCCGGGTGGTAAACCTGACAGGAAACAACCTTTTCTACCATCTTGCAGACCTGAACCTGAATGTCGCGCTGTTCGGGGTGCATTACGCAGACAGAATAGGTGTAAGGAACCTGCTCTGAAACCTGACGTGCAACCTGAATCGTGCGAGTGCGGGTTTCTGGTTTACAGACTGTCACAGAGTGTGTGTATGGCACCTGCTCTGAGACCTGGCGAGCAACCTGAACCGTACGGGTGCGAGCTTCTTCTTTGCACAGATTAACAGTGTACGTGTAAGGAACCTGTTCTGAAACCTGACGGCAAACGTTGATTGTCCGAGTACGGGTCTCCGGATGACAAACCGTAACACTGTACGTGTAAGGCACCTGTTCAGAGACCTGGCGAGCAACCTGAACCGTACGGGTACGGGTTTCTTCTTTGCAAAGGTTGACAGCGTAGGTGTACGGCACCTGCTCTGAAACCTGACGGCAAACGTTCACTGTGCGTGTTTTGGTTTCCGGATGGCAAACCGTGACGTTGTACGTGTAAGTTTCTTCAGACTTCTGAGATTCGTAAGCCGTGTACTCAACAGTGCGCTGAACCTGATTGGCAACCCAGACTCGGCGAGTCTGTGGGCAGCAGCCCGAAGCCTGAGCACAACCACCGCATGAGCCACAACTATTGCTGCCACCGCAGCCGTTGTTGCATCCACCACAGGCAACAGCCTGTTCTTCCCAGTGACCCTGATCTTCACACACAGTGCGAGTCTTCGTGACTGGAACCTGATGGCAAACAGTGCGTGTGCCGGTGCGTGCTTCTGTAGACGGGACCATAACGGTGTAAGTCTCTTCCTTTGGCTCAGAAACCGTCTTGCAGACCGTGCGAGTTGCCTCACGCTGTTCTGTATAAGGAACCATTACGGTATAGGTTTCTTCCTTCGGCTCGCAAACTGTCTTACAGACGGTTCGTGTCGCTTCGCGCTGTTCTGTTGTCGGAACCATCACAGTGTATGATTCCTCTTTCGGCTCGGAAACCATTTTGCAAACCGTACGCATCGCTTCGCGCTGTTCTGTATACGGGACCAAAACGGTATAGGATTCCTCTTTCGGCTCGCAAACCGTCTTGCAGACAGTGCGAGTTGCTTCACGCTGCTCCGTAAACGGAACCATGACAGTGTAGGACTGTTCCTGGCTGTCGTAGACAGTCTTGCAAACAGTACGCATACCCTCTCGCTGTTCCTGCGATGGAACGTTGACAGTTACCGAGCGTGTCTCGGTTACCATTTGGGGAACCATGATTGTACGGGAAACCGTTTCCCAGGTGCCACATGATGACGCACCGCATGATCCTGAATTACATCCACCCGCATCGCAGCCACTGGCACACGAACTCACACCACAGGCGTCACACATCGACGAACATGGTGCGGAACAGCAGCGGCTGACACGGTGACGACAATGACCTGCATCCGCAGACGCTGTCATGACAACGATTGCTGCCAAAGACAATAAGAAACGCATACTCAGTAACTCCTCCCAAAGGACAATTCTAATCGACCAATACCGCCAGAATGCCTGACACCCCGTCAAGCAGTGAATCCAGAGCAAACCCTTCGCGTCAGCGAAACTCCGCCGCCAGAAGATACACTACAGATTGTGTCAGTGTCATAAAATACCCATTGTGTTTACTCGGAACAGCAAGAATTGCTGGAAGAGTACAAGATTCCTACAAAGACAGAGAACAATCCCTGTGATTTTCAGTATTTGAGATTAACAACCGCGTCTCTGCCTCAGTCTCGTCGTGGGACTTCTGGAATCACAAATCTGGAAAGAAACGAAGTTTTTAGAACATAGGAAGACTGCGTTTGTGCTGAAAAAATGGAGAAAGTCTGCGGAATCAAACGTGTTACTTTACTGAAACTGGAAATTGCCTGCCTTGATGATTTCTTTCCAGAAAACGACTAACCTGTTTCCCCCCGGATTTTGCTGAACGCGGCTGACTACTTACACTGCCGCTCCCAAAGCTGCGTCAATTGCTTACAACTCGGTGAAGCAGTTCAAGCTGTTTGATTCGATGAAGACCAACCACGTTCGGTGTTGGAATCCGGTCATTTGGTCACTTGGCGTTGGGGACGGAAGCACTGACGGCGACATCGGTGGCCAAGCAGTGTTCCTGAGCCGTATTTTTTGAAATTTGCAGGCAGTTGTTCCATGAAGTTCTGTCTCGTTGATCGCATTACCTCACTTGTGCCTGGTAAAAGCATTTCCACCATCAAACATGTTTCGCTGGCGGAGGAATATCTACAGGATCACTTCCCGGGATTTTCTGTGTTGCCGGGGGTGATGATGGTCGAGTGTCTGGTACAGTCATGTGCCTGGCTGTCTCGTGTAACCGACGATTTTCGGTTTAGTGCCGTGTTATTGAAGCAGGCCAGGGCGGTGAAGTTCAACAACTTTCTGAAACCAGGGCAGACGTTGGAAGTCACTGCGACGCTGCGTTCGGCCGACGAGACATCGGCTGAGTTTATGGCATCAGGCACAGTGGGCGGTTTATCTGCGGTAAGTGCACGATTGATCCTGTCGAAGGAGAATCTTGTCGTTCGTAACCCGAAATTTGCAGAGAATGATGCGAGGTTAATTGCATCGATGAAGGAACTTTTCGAGCAGATCAAAGGCGTTCAATAACCTGTCATTTTGATTCTGAGATCGCATTCATTTATTCAGAGGAAATTGCACATGACAGTTCAGGGCAGAATTGCTCTCGTCACAGGCGGCAGTCGAGGCATTGGACGCGCGATTGTGGAAGCGCTGGCTCGCAACGGAGCCAAAGTTGCCTTTGTCTATAATTCCAACTCCACGGCGGCGGACGAAGTGGTCAACTCGCTGGCGGACGAAGGCCATGAAGCCTGGGCCATTCAGGCGGATGTGCGTTCCAAACCGGCGGCTGACAAAGTGATCGCGGACGTTGTTGAAAAATGGGGAAAGATTGAGATTCTGGTGAACAACGCAGGCATCATTCGCGACGGACTGCTGGCGACTATGGACGCTCAGCAGTGGCAGGATGTCATCGATACCAATTTGACCAGCGTGTTCAATTTTTGTCAGGCCGCAACTCGCCAGATGATGTCTCAACGCTACGGTCGCATTATTAATATGTCGAGCGTTGCGGCGGATGTTTCAAATCCTGGGCAAGCGAACTATGCGGCCAGCAAGGGCGGCGTAGAAGGTTTCACCCGCTGTGTCGCCACGGAACTTGCTCGCCGCGGAGTCACCGCCAACGCCGTGGCACCAGGCTTTATAGAAACTGACATGACGGTGGCTGTCGTCAACGCAGCGGGAGACGAAATCAAGAAGAAAATCCCCGTGCGGCGACTGGGTCGCCCCGACGATATCTCGAATGCTGTGCTCTTCTTTGCTGCTGATGAATCGTCGTACGTAACAGGTCAGATTCTTAAAGTGGACGGCGGGTTGACACTCGGAGGCTTTTAGGACAATCCAACAGCCAAACAGGGAGATCTCCACCTGCAATTCCCGCGTTTGAAAAAACGCAACCCTGCAGTGCGTAGCACGGAAGCGATTCTCTGAACGCCGGTCCTGGCAAATCGGGGATCTTTTCGGATGTGTCGGGATTTCAACACCATGACGTCTGGAACAGTTCGGCGTATCTCGCCACAATAGTGGAATTGGCGTTTAGTGATGTCCGGGGGCCGGGTCCCTGATGTTGGCGTATGTTGTGCTTCGGGATCGGTCGCCAGGCGAAGCATCTGACTGGGATTTCTGGCGATCGTAGTCTTTGCCATATCGAAAGTCGGCACAGACAGGGAGTAACTGCATAATGGCGTCTGCTGATGAAATTTTGAAAAAGGTACAGGAAACGCTTGTCGATGCTTTGGGAGTTGACGACGACGAAGTGACGCCGACCGCAACATTGATTGGTGACCTGGGTGCTGAGTCCATCGACTTTCTTGACATCGTGTTCCGTTTGGAGAAAAACTTCGACATCAAAATTCCTCGCGGTGAACTCTTTCCGGAAAACCTGGCAACTGCCGATTCTGGTTTTGTGGCTGATGGCAAGGTGACTGCAGATGGCATCGCCCAGCTTCGGACAAAAATGCCACACGCCGACATCGATAGCTTTGCTTCAAATCCAATGGTGTCAAAACTTTCTGACTTGTTCACAGTGGATATGATCTGCAAGTTCGTCGCGACTCGATTGAAGTAAGGTGTTTGTTCAGATCGAAGTCCAGATTCAGGCGCCCCCGAGCCAAAGCTGGCGGGCAATCGATGTCCGCCAGGATTTTTTTTGGGGCTCTGTTCGCTATCCAACTGTTGAGACCGTGAACTATGCGTTGGTACTGGATTGATCGATTCATTGAATTTGAATCCGGCAAGCGAGCGAAGTCTGTGAAAAATGTTTCGCTGGCAGAGGAGCATCTGCACGATCATTTTCCCGGATTCCCGGTTATGCCAGGTTCCCTGATGATCGAGGGTATGGCGCAGACCGGCGGTATTCTTCTGGGTGAACACTTCAAGTTTGAATACAATGTGATTCTGGCCAAGATCCCCAAGGTGACCTTTCACAGTTGGGCGTGCCCGGGAGACCAGTTGATTTACATCGCAGATCTTCAGGATGCCCGAGCCGAGGGTGGCAGCGTGACGGTGACGGCCACCGTCGGTGAGCGACTCGTCGCGGAAGCGGAAATCGTGTTTGTACATTTGAACTCGGATGACCCTCAATTGAGCCGGATTGATCAGAAAAACTTTGTGTTTCGGATGAACCTGTTGGATATTTTGACCGTCGGCAAAGCTGGAACTGGCGGCTGATCGGAGGCTGGGAGGATGTTGAGATTGATGTCTGACAGGGCGGTATTCTCCAGGTTGCGGGACTGACTGAAATGATGAAGCGTCGTGTAGTTGTAACCGGAATGGGCTGCGTCACTCCTTTGGGAAACGACGTAGAATCCATGTGGCAGGCACAGAAAGATTGCCGCAACGGCGTCGGGCAGATTACGCACTTTGATGCGTCCCGCTTCCCGACACGCTTTGCCGCAGAAGTACGAAACTACAACTTTGAATCTCTGGTTGACGACCCGAAAAGATTCGCAGACGCAGGGCGTAATATTCGTTTTGCCATCGGAGCTGCGAAACAGGCCGTCGAAAGTTCCGGCATCTACGATGACCGTGAGTTCGACCCGGCGCGATTTGGAGTCTATCTCGGAGCGGGCGAAGGACAGCAGGACTTCGTGCAGTTCATGAACCTGGTGGCCGATTCCAATCAGAACGGTGAGCCGGACCTGCAGCGATTTACGCACGACTTCATTGAGAAAATGAATCCTCGGTTCGAATTGGAACTTGAGCCGAATATGCCGGCAGCCCATCTGTCCAGTTTGTTCAACGCGCAGGGGCCAAACCTGAACTGTCTGACCGCGTGTGCAGCGTCCAGTCAGGCGATTGGTGAGGCCACGGAGATCATCCGGCGTGGAGATGCTGAGCTCATGCTGTCTGGTGGAGCTCACAGTATGATTCATCCGTTTGGAGTCACGGGCTTCAACCTGTTGACGGCGCTGTCGGAACGCAACGATTCTCCTGAGACCGCGTCACGTCCGTTCGATCTCAATCGCGATGGATTTGTTCTCGGCGAAGGTGCCGGGATGCTGATTCTGGAAGAACTGGAACATGCCAAAGCACGTGGCGCAAAAATCTACGGCGAAATTCGCGGCTATGGCTCTACGGCTGACGCATATCGTATCACCGACATCCATCCCGAAGGTCGTGGCGCGATCAGTTGCATAAAGATGGCACTCCGGGATGCCGAAGTCAATGCGGAAGAAATCGGCTACGTCAATGCTCATGGGACAAGCACGAAAGTCAATGATCAGGTCGAGACGTTGGCGATCAAAGGAGGGCTTGGAGATCACGCTCGAAACACGCCGATTTCAAGCATCAAGAGCATGATGGGGCATTTGATTGCCGCCGCTGGCGCGGTCGAAGCAATGACGTGCCTGCTGGCGATTCGGGATGGCGTGCTGCCGCCGACGATCAACTACGAAACCCCCGACCCCGTTTGTGATCTCGACTATATCCCAAATCAACCCCGGGAAAAGAAAATTAAGGCCGCGCTTTCTAACAGTTTTGGTTTTGGGGGGCAGAACGTCGCATTGATTGTTTCGGAGTTCAAAGCGTAAGCGATATGGAAAGGTAGCGTGACCTGGACGGCCTCGACTCAAATCCTGAGTTGCCAGCATTCGGGAGTTCTCAGGTGATGTGGGTATGGATCTCACTTGTGGTGTTGTTTGTCATGCTGGCGTGCGATCGGGCATTTCGCCGATATGTGACGCCACGCATTGTTGACATCTTTGAAAATGTGCCACCGTTCAATGTCGTTACGGAAACGCCCCACCCGCACGACGAACTTCTGCTGATCCCGACTGCCGATGGTGTCACGCTGCAGGGCAGTCTTCTCAACGGAGATCGGAAGGATGCCAGGGGTCTGATCCTGTTCCTGCCGGAGCTTCGTGGTAATCACTGGATGGCAAGACGCTACTGCGATGCACTGATCCGGCATGGTTATATTGTCATGGCTGTGGATTTTCGGAGTCAGGGAGAAAGCGCCGTGATGCCAGGCTATTCTCCGATTCACTGGATCACAGAATTCGAAATGGCAGACGTAGAAGCGATGCTGGAATTCATTGAGTCGCGGCCCGCCCTGAGTACATTGCCAATCATCGCTTACGGCGTCAGTCGCGGCGGTGTCGCAGCGCTGGTTGCGGCTTGTCGATATCCTCGTATTCGAGGTGTCATCGCGGACAGTGCGTTTGGTACCATGTCCATGACCAAGTATTTTGTTGATCGTTTTGTCCATTATGTGATTCCACAATGGGTGTATCGCTTGCTGCCGACATGGCATGTTGATTTAACGCTGCGGAATGCGATGCAGCAAAGTGAAAATCGCCGCAGTTGCAAATACGTGCATCTGGAACACGAACGAGAGACGCTCGAAAGCGAAATAGTGCTGCTGATTTCCGGAGGCCGCGATTCCTATGTTACGCCCGAAATCTCCGCGCGGCTGCAGTCCACAATCGGTCAACACTGTCAACTCTGGATTGCGCCTGGTGCCAAACACAATATGTCCCGCAGTGTCTGTACCGCAGAATACGACCGCCGCGTTCTGAAACACTGCTCTGTCTGTATCGGAATGGCCCTCGAACCCCTGTCGGTCAAATACGACCCGGACCCGGCGCTGGCCAAATCCGCTTAATCCATCACGGAGAAGTAGTTCAGCACTGCGGCATCGAATGCCTCACAGGACAATTCCAGCGGCTCTGAATGGAACTGACAGTAGTTGCGCACCTGCAGCAGCAGGTCGCGCGGCTGGCACAGCCGAAACGGACGATTTGTCGGTCGGTAATGCTGTTCGACAAGGTACCTGATGACTTCGGGGCGATGCTGAAAGCCCAGTTTTTCGCACATGATGCGGAACAGGTCCACAAATTCCGCCTCCGACGGGTCCGGAACTTCGATCTTGTAGGGAATTCGTCGCAGAAATGCCCCGTCAACCAGATCCTTGGGTTCCAGATTGGTTGAGAAAATAATGAGCTGATCGAATGGCATCTGAATTTTTTTTCCGTTCGGCATGTTCAGATAGTCAAAACGCTTCTCCAGGGGCACGATCCAGCGGTTTAGCAGCATATCAACCGGCATTTTCTGTCGACCAAAGTCGTCAATCACCAGTGTCCCGCAGTTGCTCTTCACCTGCAGCGGGGATTCACAGATTCGCGATGTGGGGTTCAGGAAAATTTCAAGTTCATTCATCGTCAACTCACCACCCGCAATCACCGTCGGACGCTTAATCTGTACCCAGCGGCGGTCGATGTCCATGGAGTCCAGCAGCCCGGAATTCTGTCCTTCTACTTCGACCTCCATATGCACGGCCGGGTCGAAGATTCGCATGATTTCACCTTCGATCTCAACGGCGCGAGGAATCCAGACCGTTGTGCCGAATGCGTCCGTCACACGTTCGGCAATGCTCGTCTTGCCATTACCAGGTTCGCCAAACAAGAACATTCCACGACCGGAGTTGATGGCGGGCCCCAGACGATTGAGCATCGCTTCATTGATGATCAAGCCTTTGAAGGCGCGATCCAGATCCTGCTTGGTGACGATCTGTCCGGCGATGCTCTGAGCCGCTACAGATGCGACATAGTCTTCCAGTGAAACGGGTGAGGATCCAAAATATGTGCATTCCAGAGCATAACGTCGAGCGCGATCCCGGCCGGATTCGGTGATGCAGAATTCTGAATCACCGGTCGCAGTCGTGCCCGCCAGATCGATATGCTTTTCTGATCGCAGCTGCTTGAACATCGGTTCAAGCACTTTGTACGGCAGACGTAGTTGAGCGGCTATGCGGCGACTGGTTTCGACACCGAGCTGAAACAAAAAACGCATGATAATCTTTTCGATCATCACAGCATTGATGCCGGTCTCCCGCAGGTTGCGAGGCTGTCGTGGCACAAAGGAGTCGGGTTTGCCCAGTTCCTTGCGACCGCTGCTTGTACCTGGATCACCAAGCAGCAGATTGACGCGATTGAACAGCTCATCGAGGCCGTCACCGGATTCTGTCTTGGGAGCTGCTGAAAGTGTCACGCAATCTGTCCTTGAGATTCCTGAATCAGGCACAATTCTACCAACGCCCCGCAGATGACTCGCGGGAGTGTACGCAAGGGAGATCGAATCGAAGGAATCGGATCACTCCCATCTGTAGGATCTATGTCGCGAAATGGCAACGGTCAAACTGCGTTGAATCTTCCCTTCCTTTCGGCAGAATCCCGTCTGCCGATGCGCGCGATCGTGTGACTTCTGCGTCCTGGCTCCGGCGAATCGTTAAAATCGGTGTCTGCGGATTTGTGAGGTTCGCAGCGGTGCCAGTTTCGCGTATCAATCCACATATCGAAAATCGACCGACGCGAACAGGCTGTGAAACAACGTACGCCAGACGTGTTCAGAATCCGGCTGCTCGCCGACAGCCTGAAGTGCAGCCGCTGATTCCGCAGCTGAGGGTTCGCGACCCAGACAGATGCGCCACGCATTGCGAACACTGCCAGACGCATCACCTGGCAGGAACGACGAAGACATTAAGAACGTCGCTGCTGCCTGTTGTGCCTGATCCATCACAAACGGGCTGTTGAGCAGGTACAGCGACTGCGCTGGTCTCAGACTGTTCGTACGCTTTCCGGTAACCACATTTGGGTTCGCCACATCAAAAACTTCGAACAGATCCAACATCGTATTTCGAAACGAGGGGACGTAAACACTGCGGCAGTACATTGGATGTTCGTCGTGATGAAATTCGTTGTCGTATGTCGATAGTTTCGCGATCGTGCGTCCGGACTGGATCGACAAATCCAGACTCCCGCTGATCTGCAGCAGCGAATCGCGAATGGACTCCGCATCCAGCCGACGACGGAATCCTCTTGTCAGATTCTGGTTTTCCGGATCAACGTCTACTGATTCACTCGACACTTGAGATGCGCGCCGGAATGTCGATGTCAAACACAGCCGACGCACCAGCTTCTTCGTGGACCAGTGGTCCGCAGTCATGAAGGAATCGGCCAGATAATCAAGCAGCTCAGGATGTGTCGGACGTTCGCCGGTCTGGCCAAAATTATCTGGTGTGCGGACAATGCCTTCACCAAGTACATGCATCCAGACGCGATTGACATAGACACGGGCCGTCAACGGATTGTTTGGGGATGCAAGCCATTCAGCCAGTTCTCGCCGTCCGCTGGATGAATTCGCCGCCGCAGCGGACACCGTGGACGATATCGTTTCCGGAGTCGCGACCGAGAGGAAGCCGCGCCGTACAACAGGCCCCAGATTGCGAATCTCGCCGCGAATATGCACGTGCCAGTCGGCAGGCGTTGCTTCGTCACGGACACACATCGCCGTCGGCACTGTGGGTTTGTGCTTCAAATGCTCCGCACGCCCCGCTTCGAGAGATTTGAGTTGCTCCGCCAGACTGGCCGCTGCTTCAGCGATTTTCGGCGCACCCGTTGGCGGTTTGAATGCGGCGGTTCGATCATCCGTCGATGCCGCGACAACCGCCATCGACGAATCAACAAACTGAATGGCATCCGCAATGACATGGCCCGGTGATGCCTCCGATGCTTTTACGGTGACTCTCGCAGGTGTGCCTGCTTCAAAGCGAAATCTTCCGAGCTCGGCGAAGACGCCATCGCCAGGCGGAGCAGTCTTCTGACTGACGGTCACGATAGATTCGCCGTCTGCATGAACAATCAGGACTGGAACGTTGTTCGACCGACTCTCGCCGGAATTAATCACCATCCGAAGACGATATTCACCATCCGCAGGCAGCTTTGCTTCGTAATGCACGGCGAGTCCGGTTCGCGGTTGTCCGCAGTGCCTGTAACCCTCACCGACAAAAGGTTGTTGAAACGAAGACGGAATCCAGGTGCCGTCAAAAGTTGCATCCAAATCATCCACGACGACGCCTGCCAATTCCTCCAGTTGCGGCGACTTTGATACGACCAGAGCACTTCGCTTGCCTCGGGGTATAGCTTTCTTCAACTCTGTGATCTGTCGCTCAAGCTCTTTGTCACGGGCGGCCCACGCTTCCACTGCTCGCTTGTCGTAGCCGACTCGCAACGGGGCTGTCACAAAGTCGCTCACATTGTTGGGCAGGAGCGATTGCGTACTGCGGAAAATCCCGGCCAGAGCGTAGTAATCCGTAGTGGGGATCGCATCAAATTTGTGATCATGGCAGCGGCAACAACCCAGTGTCATCCCCAGAAAGGAACGCCCCATGGAATCAATCTGTTCATCGACTACATCCATGCGAAGTTGCTCTTTGTCCTGTTCTTCATAGTTGTTCGCCCCCAGCATCAGATACCCCGCGCCGATGATTTGTGCGTCATGCTCTTCAGCGCTGGACGACGGCAACAGATCGCCCGCGATGTGTTCCCGCACCAGTTGATCAAAAGGCTTGTCGATGCTGAACGAATGAATCACGTAGTCTCGAAATCGCCAGGCATCCGGCAGCATCAAACTGCGACCACCACCCGTCGATTCCGAGAACCTCGCCACATCCAGCCAGTGACGGCCCCAGTGTTCACCGAAATGTGGCGACGCCAGCAGACGATCAACGGTCGATTCCATCGCAGTCTCGGGATTGTCGGCCCATGCGATGATGAAGGTCTCCTGCTCCTCCAGCGTGGGTGGCAGACCTGTCAGCACAAACGTCAGCCGTCGTATCAGAGTCTCCGGTGCAGCTTGTGCAGCATACGCGACGTTCCGGCCTTTCCCTGAGATTGCCAGTCGCTGAGCTGCGATGAGGCGATCAATATCGGTGGTTGCCCATGTCTCGTCAATCGCCGGAATTGACGGTCGTTGAATCGGTCGAAAACACCAGAAATCCCGCCCCTGTTCGATATCGATCGTGCGCTTCTCCCCGGCCACTTCGCCATCACGAGGATCGGCTGCGCCATCACGAATCCATGCCGAAAAATCGTCGATCACATCGTCCGGCAGTTTTTGTTCCGGCGGCATTTCGAGCCCTTCATGCCGCAGAGCTTTCAACAGGAGACTTGCGCCCACATTTCCCGGCACCAACGCCTGCCCTGAGTCACCGCCAACGAATAGCCCTTGTCGCGAATCCAGTAACAGCCCGCCTTTCACATCCTTTGCGTCGGTGGAATGACAGGAATAACAGTGTTCGACCAGCGCCGGACGAATCCGCGCCTCAAAGAATTCGACTTTAGCGGCATCAGCCGTCGCTGCCTGTTGCAAACCGGCCGTTGTTGATGCTTCGTCGTCCCCGACGACCGGATGCACCACGAGACATACACAAACCAGAGCGATGAGTTGCGTCCATCGAATCATTTCAGACCAGTTTCATTTGATTTGTAGTGCAAAGCCAGCGGGTTTTAGATTCTTTCTTTCCAACAACTGCGCATGTTGCGCGCATCTTTTCGGCCGTAGTTCTTTGGGATTTCGAAATTCGGACTTCGGATTTGCGGCTTCGCCGCGCTAGGGGGGGGCAAAGCGAAATCAGGCTTCCAGCTTGTGATTGTATGATCGATGATCGATTATCCTCGCAATCCGGCCTTTTTCATTAACGCCGCCGTCGCCGTAAACGCTTCCCGAACCCAGGCTTCGACGCGATCCGGTTCTGGTGAATACTCAAGTTCAATCGACATGGTACCACCCATGTTGAGCTTTGCAATTTCTTTCAGATAGCCGTCGAAGTCCACAACGCCCCGGCCTGGAGGCAGGTCGCCGTGCCGTGTCCCGTCGCAGTCCGAAATATGCACATGAATCGCGCGGTCCTTGAGGCGGCTCAGTTCTTCCGGTTTCACGTTGGCCAGTTGCAGATGCGATACATCGATGTTCGCACACAACGCCGGATGACCCGCATTCTCCAGAAATCGCAACATGCTGTCCACGTTGTTGACGAGTGATAATTGAAACGGTTCCAGTTCCAGCGCAATCCGGAGTCCAAGTTCAGCCGCATAGTCGGCGAGGCGACGACAGTTTTCGACGCCCGTGTTCCACTGAACTGTCGGGGGAATGACTTCCTGATTCCAGATGTATTCACCCAGCACCAGCAGCAGGTTTTCCGCTTCGAATTCGTAACACAGGTCGAGAAATTTCTTGCAACGTTCGATGTGAAACCGTTGCACCGACGGATTGAAATCAGTCAGCCCCGTGGCCACACAACACACGGAAATAATGGGTAAATCGGCATGACGACACTCGCGACGAATCGACTGCCGTTCGCGAACGTCGATGTCCAGCGGATCCGTGAAGATATCGATACAATCAAACCCGATCTCGCGCGTCTTGCGAATCCCCCATGACGTATCCCGCCCCGCCTGAGCCCACGCGCTATTGATCAATCCAAGTTTCATGTTCGCGCCCTCGATACTGGTTTCATGCTGAAACTCGTTGAAAAATAACGCAAATCAGTCCGAACGTCGATCGAAACGCCTGTGTCAGACTGTACCGCAGACCGTTTAAGTCGGCACATTCGTTTAACCGCGTGGGCAACGCCCCGCGCTTTGCATTTCAAATCTCAAATTTCAAATACGAAATCTCGGATCGAACAATCGCCGCCCGCTGGGCATGCGGTTAAACGAGGCAATGCTTCAAAAGATCATGCTCACCGCACTGTGACGCCTTTCAACAGTAAAGGACTCCATTTGCGCCGATTTTCCAGTCTCGCATCCAGATTCTGAGAGCTCATACTGTCCCATCAACTTGCGAACCGAATTCGCATCGACTAGTCTCCGCCTTCTGTGGCACCACCGCAGTCATTCAAGTACCGCCGGAGTGGCGGAATGGCAGACGCGCCGGATTCAAAATCCGGTATGGGTAATTCCATGTGCGGGTTCGACCCCCGCCTCCGGTACTTCGAAAAACCAGTAAAAACATTGATGGAAACGACTTTCAGGGTATCGCCTGCTATTTTTGGAAAAGTCCAGAACGTCGCCAAAACTGGTCAAAATACACCCAAGCGGGTGTCGTCGGGTGTAGTGAATTTCAACCGTGAATACGAAAAGCCGCCTGATTCATTCATACGGCTTTTGTTTTAGGGTGTAACGCTACACCGCGTGCCCAGCGGGCCGCGCGAACAGGGTCCCGTTGGATGGATTCCCACGCGCGGGGCGTTGCCCACGCGGTTAAACAAATGTGCCATACTCAACCGCGCGCGGTATACACCCGACTACACCCATTTCCGCCGCCATCATCCACGGCCACAGCATCCGTGCGACCACTCAACACGGCATGGAAGTGAAAAGTTGCATACAAGAAATCTGGAAGTCATTTTTCACGTCCACGCCACCAACGAAAACGGGCGACCGTAATGGCCGCCCGTCTTGAGAATTCTGTTTGGCGTTCTGGATCGCCTACGCTGCCATCATCATCTGGCGACGTTTGCGACCGGCGAACATCATGCCCAACGCTCCGATGCCCCACATTGCGATGGAGGCTGGTTCCGGGACGGCTAAAGAAAGCGGCGAAGGAGGCTGAACAAAATCCCCCGCCGTGTAGATAGCTGCATGGGAAATCTGCCCTTTACTCGTCCAGAAATCTATCAACGAAATTGAATTCTTACCATTCCACCCGGCACCGACGTCGCCAGACACAGTAGCACCCAGGTTAAATGCGTACCAATACGGAGTGTGGTTGCCGTCTCGGACAAAAAGGATCTGCGATGCGTAATTGATGAAATTGGCCGTATTGCCCCAAGATATAATCGCATTCACGCCATGCGTATCGTTCTTAAGATCCGGATTCCTCTGAGTGGCATAGTCCAACTGATTGGTCCCATCTTCGACGCCGTCGGCTTGGGTAATCCGATATCGCTGGGTGTCCAATTTCGGAGTAATGCCAGTAATTCCATTTAACGCAGCTATTTCAGTTGATGGATCGGCTGGGGTTATCTGACTTGTTCCAGCCCAGTCAGCGTAATACGCTGGACCGTTACCAATCTTGATGTATCCGCTACCCAGACTGGAACCCGAGAAAAACCCAGCATCGACTGTAGGCAGACCCACAATGTTCGCGCCGAGCATCAGTAGGGAAATCCATAAAACTCTAAATTTCATAGCCGCCGGTCCTCTTGGGACTTCGATTGAACCTGAATTACGCCTTGCCTACAGCAAGTCAGCCAAAGTTTCATGAATATAGGCAAGAGTGGAAAGGTAGCAATGTATTTTAATCCCGCTGTCTGACAGATTTCAGACTTATCATTTTGAGTCACACAGCCACTAGCGATTATCAAAATGAGAAACCTGCCTCATCCACTGCCGTGTAGTACGCAGTCACTCCAGCCCTCGAAAACAACGCCACAGGATCGCGTCTGCCGCGTTCCGATTGGTTCGGTCGATGGATTGCACGTTCGAAAACGTGACATGTCACGCATTGAATCAGCCCGTTTGCTGACCGTAAGAATCTCAAAGGCGACCGGCAAACAACAAAAACGGTTTAACAGACTATCCTGTACGTGATTTGGGAGCGTGAGGGGTCTGGAGGACCTTTCGATTCTATGTGGTATCAACCAACTTCCGCCGCACGCCTTGCGTCAGCTTCTGGCGTCTTGCCAGCATTCTCGGCACGAATACACGCGACGATATCCACTGTTGAGCGTTTATTACGCTGGTCACCCGATGCCTTTTGCGGAGTGACCACAGCAACAGTCGGCACTGCATCCTTGAACAAGATGGCCGTTAGGAGTTTCGCCGCCTGCAAATCACCAGTTTCTGCCATGCGAGCGAGCATACCCGCCACTCGCTGAATCTGATCCGGAGTGACAGCTGCACAGTACATGCGTTTCAGTTCAGCCGAACGAGCGTATTTATTCCTGCCATCTGAGAACGTGTTGCCCTCAGTGAATTGACCAGCTTCGTTCCTGCCATCAGTCATCGGATCAGCAAGTGCACAGCCGTAATCGAAGTACACTCGAATCTGCATCCCGAGCGTATTGAAATCAGTGTCAGACGTTTCGATTGTCGGTGTCTGCTGACCACGCAGGAATCCGACAGTGATTGCTCGATCCTTTGGAGCACCGAACAAGAACCACTGAATCGCGGTTGCATAGCTGAATCGGGTAGTGTTCGAGATTCTCGGTTCGACAATCAAATGCTCAACGATGCCCTTCGTTGGATTTCCGTTTGGTCCCGATGTCCCCAAAATCTCGTTTGAGTTCAGCAGCACTCTGGCCGTTGATTCCAACTCTGCTGGAACGCACAGTGCAACAGGCGATATGTTCAGGTCGTAGCCCTGGTCATCGCGTTGATTTCGCATTGCTGCGACCGCACTTGCCAAAGTTCCTGTTGCCAACGCAGATGCTGCTGTAGCCAGATTCGCGTTGCCGCTGCTGAAGAAGTTCGCAGTATGCCCGCCGAGAATGGTTGACCAGATCACTGAAGTTTTGCCAACGGTTGTGCCGTTTCACGACTTTTGGCGAATTCGGTCAGCGACGGCCTGCGATTTTCATATCCGGGGCACAAGTAGATTGGTTGTTGTTCGCGCGATCAGTATGCTAGCAACAATCCTGTTTGTCCTGGAGCCGCTGCCCATGGCCGACGTCACTCAAATTCTGTCGCAGATTGAATCCGGCGATCCATCGGCGGCAGATCAGTTATTGCCGCTGGTGTATGACGAATTGCGAAAACTGGCGGCTGCGAGGCTGGCACAGGAAAAGCCGGGGCAGACACTGCAGGCCACGGGTCTGGTGCATGAAGCGTATATTCTCTTAGTCGATGCGGAGCAAGCGCGAACATGGGAATCGCGAGGGCATTTTTTTGCGGCAGCGGCTGAGTCCATGCGAAGAATTCTCGTGAATAACGCGCTCCGCAAACAGCGCGCTAAGCATGGTGGCGATCTGCAACGTGTGGATTTGGATGCCGAACTGGCACTGAGTGACTCTTCCGACGACAGCATTCTGGCCCTGAACGAGGCCCTGACGCAGCTTTTCGAAGCGGACCCGACAGCCGCCGAAGTCGTCAAACTCAAATACTTCGCAGGACTTTCCATTCCTCAGATTGCAGAACTCCTGGGTCTTTCCCCCAGAACTGCAGACCGCCGCTGGGCTTATGCGCGAGCCTGGCTCCACCAGTCGCTGCAGGGGAAATAGACGTCTTTTGAAAAATTTTCGATTTGGATTGGCGTGAATCGCTGCCCGAACTTGCATTGCCATTTGAAGGCAGCGAATTGGCAGGGGAACGGCTATGAACGAACGCAGAGTTTTTGAGAAGGCTCTGGATTTTAGTGATCCCGGGGAAAGACGAGCGTACCTCGCAGAGGCCTGCGGCGGGGATGACTCCCTGCGTGAACGCGTTGACGCGCTCCTCCAATCGAATAAAGACGCAGGCAGCTTTCTGCAAGGTCCCGCTGTCACTGCGACCGAAATTCATCCGATCAACGAGAAAGCCGGCACCCAGATCGGGCCTTACAAACTGTTGCAGGAAATCGGCGAAGGCGGGATGGGGACGGTCTTTTTGGCCGAACAACTGGAGCCCGTGCGACGCAAAGTGGCGTTGAAGGTCATCAAGCCGGGCATGGACACGCGGCAGGTGATCGCGCGGTTTGAAGCTGAGCGACAGGCTTTGTCGCTGATGGACCATCCCAACATTGCCCGCGTGCTGGACGCAGGGACGATCAGCGTCGGCGTTGCAAAAGGGGTCAGGACTCTTTTGTGCGAAGCACCCGATGGGCCGTCCCGGCAAAAGAGTCCTGACCCCTTTTGCAACGACCGGCCGTACTTTGTGATGGAACTGGTCAAAGGCCAGCCGATCACGCAGTACTGTGATGAAAAGCACATGACGCCTCGCGAGCGTCTGGAATTACTGCTGCCTGTCTGCCAAGCGATTCAGCACGCCCATCAGAAGGGCATTATCCACCGCGACATCAAGCCATCGAACATTCTGGTCGCCGAATACGACGAGAAGCCGGTCCCCAAGGTGATCGACTTCGGCGTGGCCAAAGCCACGAGTCAACCACTGACAGAAAAGACCATGTTCACCGGTCTGGGGCAGATCGTGGGGACTCTGGAATACATGAGCCCCGAGCAGGCCAAGGTGAATCAGCTGGACATCGACACGCGGAGCGACGTGTATTCGCTGGGCGTGCTGATGTACGAAC
>CAZFDW010000021.1:0-28868 GCA_964517865.1 uncultured Chitinophaga sp. | reverse complement strand
GTTTAACGGCAAGCCGCAGGCGTCGTTGCCAGGTTTCGCCTGCGCCTGCGGCTCGCCGTTAAACGAAATAGACGCCCCCAAGAGACTACGGCAGTCCCGAGGACTGGAAGAGCGAGTTCGTTCCTATTGTGTATCAGTCAGATGGAGATTCCAATCGACGTGACGATCTCCTTTGACAAAGATTGACGTGTCTTTTCTTCGATGCCACACTGGCATCCGCCCAGTCGGGAGGGCGAGGCTCCTGCCGAGCCGCCGAGAATGCTACCACCACGGCTCAGCAGGAGCTTCGCCCTCCCAATGAACATGGCGAACTCAGGCGAACTGGCACCTGGATCGATGCCTTGAGATACAAGAGCCACGAATTGGTCATGCATCATGCGAAATGGCACGAGACATTACAGGATCGTTGTAAATGCGGCCACCGAAGAGAAATTCTCGGGCACCAATCTCCACGAAGCCCATTGCGACATAGAATGCACGGGCTTTTATGTTTTCGGAGTAGACACTGAGCCACAGGGTCTGACCATTTCTGGCCCTCGCTTCACGGAGCGACGCACGCATCAGTGCTGATCCGTAACCTCGCCCATGGAATGCCTGCTCCAGGTACAGACGAGACAGTTCGATCGGAGCCGGCCCCGCCACACACGCTGGTGCAACGGACAGGCGAACACGAGCATACCCGATGAATTGATTTGCGATGCTGCCCAGCAGAAAACTGGCAGCGTCGTCGGCAATCTGCTGTTCCAGCAACTTCGGCGTGAAGTTCGTACGAATGTAGTCTTCGACCTCGACCGGATCGCTGATCAGGGCATACGTATCACGAAATGTGCGCGCTGCAAGTTCAGCAAGGTTCGATGCATCGGCTTGACTCGCGCGGCGCACTTCAAACCCGGGATCAGGCACTGCGACTCCAGACTCTTATTGGGTACGATGAACTGCAAAAAAGGCGGATACAACCACAACGGCTGCGGGCACTTCTGAAAGGCTACCTCACTGAGCGGGTGACTTCAAGAGTTCCCGTTCTCAATGCGACGGACGTGATCATTCGATGTGACCATAACGATTGAAGACGTCGGACTTTAGCGCTACACTCCAAAGCGAAACCGCGCGGAATTGAGGATGCCACATTCGTTTAACCGCGTGGGCAACGCCCCGCGCTAGGGATTCCATCCAGCAGGACGGTGCTCTCGCGGCCCGCTGGGCACGCGGTTAAACGAGCGAATACCGACTGCGCGCGGTATTAGCTCAGCCTTCCCTTTGCAATCCCACCACTCATTCAAGGGCTCAACCGATGGCGAACGTCTCTCGACGAAAGTTCCTCAAAAACTCCACAGCAGCAGGCGCTTCACTGCTGCTGACAGGGACTCGGGCTTCAGGGAAAATTCTGGGAGCCAATGATCGGCTGCGAATCGCCGTGGCCGGGCTGAACGGGCGTGGGCAGAGCCATCTCGGCGGCTGGATGGATCAGGACAACGTGGAAATTGCGTACCTGATTGATCCGGATCAAAAGGTACTGGCGGCGGCCATGAACGGCCTGCAGGGAAAACTCAAGGAGAACTTCAAAGCCAGGGGGATCGCTGATGTTCGCGAGGCCCTCGAAGACAAGAATCTTGACGCGATTTCCGTCGCCACTCCGAATCACTGGCATTCGCTGATTACGATCTGGGCGGCTCAGGCAGGGAAGCACGTTTATGTGGAAAAGCCCATGAGCCACGATGTGGGAGAAGGTCGGATTGCCGTCGAGGCGCAGGAAAAATATGGCGTCGTCATTCAGCACGGCACACAGAGTCGCAGCGATGCAAAAATTGCCGGGTTGCACGAAGCGATCCAGAGCGGCCAGTTTGGGCCGCTGAAAATTTCCTACGGCTACTGCTGCAAACAGCGAGGCAGTATTGGATTCAAGCCGATCTCTGATCCGCCGGAAAATCTCGACTGGAACCTGTGGCGCGGCCCGGCCATGATCGATCAGTTCCACGGCAACTATGTGCATTACAACTGGCACTGGTTCTGGAAGACCGGCAACGGCGACTTGAACAATCAGGGGACTCATCAACTGGATATCGCGCGCTGGGCACTGGCCAAAGAACTCACGCATCCCGTACGAGCTATGGCGATCGGTGGTCGCTTCGCCTGGAATGATCAGGGGGAGACGCCCAACACGATGATGGGAATTGCCGAATACCCAAACGGCCAGCAGGTGTTCTTTAACGTTCGCAACGTGGATTACAAAGGATACGAACGTCAGGTGGAGAATGAGTACTACTTTGAGGACGGCGGCAGGATCGTTCGAGGTCTGTACTATCCATCCGGAAGTTCAGAGGGCGAGAAGCTGGACATCAAACCCGGAAAGGTCACACCGGGCGGCAATTGGGCGGCGTTCATTACGGCGTGCCGAGAAGGCAAACCGGAACTTGCCAACGGCAACGTCCACGATGCTCACTACGGCTGCGTGCTGGGGCATCTCATGAACAACTCATATCGTCTCGGCGAGAAAGTTCCGTTCAACCGCAAGGCCGGACGTTTTGGCGACAACAAAGAAGCCGCCGAACATTTTCTGAAACTGCACGAGCTCATGCGGGATGGTGTCGGCGTTCCGGAAGACGGAGCCGAATACACAGTCGGTCCGTGGCTGACATTTGATCCCGAGACAGAAACTCATACGGGCGATTTTGCCGAGGAAGCCAATCAACTGCTGAAGGATCCGAATCGGTCAGGATTCGAAGTGCCGACCGCAGGTCAGGTGTAACGTGTTTGTTTACAGACACTTACAATCATGTTTTTCTTAAGATAAGATCTCCTTACTTTAACAAGACAATACTGTGTTATCTTAGCGGAAGGTCGGAAAATGTCAGAGTGGCGGTTCTATGGCCGATCCACGGAACTCGATGCGCTCACGGGCATTTTGAACCGCCATCGCTGGTTTTTCGCCAAAATCACCGGCCGCCGTCGCATCGGAAAAACCACGCTTGTTCAAAGGGCGATCGTCGCTCGGGGTTCAACACCGTTGGTCTATGTTCAAATCCCTGATTCGGGCGACGCAGGAGTTCTATCCACCTTTGTTGATGCTTTGGAAACGTTTGGAATTTCAGCCGAACGGTTTCCTCGGCCTCGTTCGCTCAGCGACATGGCTGGGACAATCGAAGCGATGGTCCGGGCTGGGATTGTAGTCATCCTTGACGAGTTTCAGTACTTCGTGCGTGCTCCACTGGCCGAATTCTGCTCCTACCTGCAGGCCTCCGTGGATCGACTCGCTGCCGAGCCCAATCGGCAAAGTGGCGGTCTGATCGTACTCGGATCGATCCACACCGAGATGTCAGCGTTGCTGGAAGACCGTGCCGCTCCGCTTTACAACCGAGTCACCGATGTGCTGGACCTGGTTCATTGGGACATTGGTTCGGTAATGGCGGTGCTGAGAGATCACACGGATGCGGCACCGGAACGGCTGTTGAGCCTCTGGACTTTGTTCGAAGGTGTCCCCAAGTTTTACCGTGATTGCTGGGAACAGGGTGTCATCGACAAGACGCCGGAGGAAGTCCTGCAGAAGCTGTTTTTTGGAAGTTCTTCGCCTCTGCGAACCGAAGCCGATAACTGGTTCCTTCGTGAGCTGCGTGGACGCTACGACTCCGTGCTGAAATTTGTGGCTCGTCACCCCGGCAGCAGCCACGGCGACCTGGTGGAAGCGATACGTCAAGCCAGCGGCGACAGCACCAGTCAGATCGGCGGTTATCTGCAAACACTCAGTGATCGTTATCGCCTGATCGAATCCAGGTTGCCGATCTTTGCGAAGCCAACCGCCCGCCGCCGTCGCTACTACCTGAGCGACAATTTTCTGGAATCGTGGCTTGCTGCCATTGCGCCTTCCGTTGCTGCCCGAGAGTTTCGCCCATTGCCTCAATTGATCGCCGAAGCTGCCGAACGCCTTCAAACCGTCGAAGGGAAGGGGCTCGAAAAACTTGCCGGGCAGCTTTACGAAGAACGCAGCCGTAAAGGGATTGGTGATTTTCCGCTGACCAACCGCATCCTTGGCTACTGGGACAAAAACGACACTGAGATCGACCTTGTCGCGGTGAACGAAACCGGTCGTCGTCTGCGTTTCGGTACCTGCAAACGATCACCGGGAAAGTTGATTGCCGATATCAACAATTTCAAAGGCCACATCGACCGTTTTCTTGAGACGTTTCGAGAGTATCAGACCTGGCAGATTGACCGGGTCGCCATTGCTCCACGTTTGGAACCTGAACATCGCCGGATTCTGGAGCGACACGACATCATTCCACAGGATCTCGTCAATCTCACGGATGGGCTGGCATGACATCGAGCAGCGTAAAACTCCGTCACAAAGCGTTTTCCTGGCACGACTTTGCTTGTCGCAACTTTGGATGGCCCTGGCAATCCCGGCCTCTCGCAAGACCGAGGGAGAAATCGGGATCAATTCAATGCCGGGGAGCGTGAAGAACGTTTTATAGTCGTTCGCCAACTGCTTGAGTCCAGCGCGATACGGCCCCACCAATGTTTCCAGCAGCACGAGTTCGCTCACGACAATTGAGACCTGCCCGGCTGCCACAGACGACCATAATGGCCTGAGGACCGAGCTGTATCGCGGGTGTTTTTCGACCGTGTAAATGACAATGTTGGCGTCGATACACAAGACTCCCGAAGCGGGCAGAGTCATTGTTCCCATGACTCCCGTTCCTGTTGGAGCAGTCTGTCGTATGCATCCCAATCCGCGACTGCTCAAGGCCCGGCAGGCAGCGAGTCAATGAACGCGAGGACGTTGGTGTTTGTGGCAGGCAGATCGGCATCGGCACGAACCAAGACTTCAACCCATTCACCATCGTTCAGTTCAGGAGCAACCAGTTCGACGCGATGCCCGGGCATCACCTGAACTCTCTGTCTGACAACCAGCATTACTGTTACTCCTTGACTGTGGTGATACCCGGGACGCATTTTCTCTGTCGCAGTGTAACGATATTCATCGACCATGACCGCACAATTTGTTGGAAACTCCTGATTGAATGATCTGGAAATCCGGACTCAAAGGGGCGGCGGTTTCAGCTTGAAGGCGCTTTGGGATTCACGCCACGCGACACACTGACCATCGTTTCCCGAAAAAGGCTGTCGCCAAAGAATACCAAAGCGGTGTCGAGCCACCGCACTCCCAAAGGGGCGAGCTGTCGAATGGTTGTTGCCTGAGCCGACAGCGATGTTGACAGGCGGAAAGTAAGATTGTATCTTACATTTCATGAAAACAAAGGTCTCCAGCAAAGGTCAAATTGTTTTGCCTGCAGAACTGCGGGAGCAGGATCACATTCTTCCGGGTCAGCAGTTCCGGCTTGAGCGCCTCGAGGCGGGGCAGTACTTGCTGAAGCGAGAACCTGCCGGAGATAACACCGGAGTTGTCGATTGGCTGCTTTCCTGTCCTTCCAGTGACTGGTTTCAGCCAATGCCCTCAGAACTGACCGACGAGTTATGAAGTATCTGGTCGATGCCAATGTGTTGAGCGAAGTCACTCGGCCTGCACCGTTTCCTGCGGTTGTTGAGTGGCTGCGAAAACATGAACCAGATGTGGTTGTCACACCGATTGTCCTGGGCGAAATCGAATACGGGATCGGGCTCACGGCTGCGACCAACAAGCGGAAAGCTCTGCAGCATTGGTTCGAGGAGGGCCTGCAACGTCTGCGGGTTCTCGATCTTGATTCAGGCACAGCATCTGCCTGGGCTGCGCTTCTGATTCGGCTGAAGAAAAAAGGTCAGGCAATGCCCGTCAAAGACAGCCTCATTGCTGCGTCTGCCCTGCAGCATCAATTGACGATTGTCACCCGCAATATCGGCGATTTTCGCAACGTTGGCGTGCCGCTGATGAATCCGTTTGAAATTCGGTAGGCGGGCTAAAGTCAACCATCAGAACGTCTGTTCTGCGTGATGCCAAAGGTTTTCCGTTCATGCCGGATTGATGGATTTCCGCTGTTTCCTCAGGTCGTCCCGCGCGCCTACAATCGGTAAGTTGAACGGACGAAAACTCTGTTGAAGGCCATTTTCCGTGTGGCGAAAGCGACAGAGTGAAGTTATGAACCTCTCAAACTGACCGAGTCAATTGTCATGTCCGTTGGATACGCTCGCCCTGATGTTGCCGATATGGTGCTTCGCGTCTTTGAACGCTCGGTGCATCCGGAACTTTTTGCCGCCGTCAGTGAAACTCAGGTCAAGGTCGGCGATGATGTGGCGACGCTGCGACTTGGACGGCACGGGCATTTGGTGGAATATCGCACAAGACACAGTACGCTCACCGAAATTGCGACTTCGAAATTCGCCCCATTGCCCTCTCAGTTGTGCGTGATTGACCGGCGATTGATCGGATACCGCACGCATACTGTCGAAGCCAAAGGTGTACGGTATCATTGCAGTTACCAGCTGGAATCCGCGCCTGCCGAAATCTACCTGACCTTGCACCGCGAACTGGAAACCGACGCCCGCACGTCAACACTGGCCGTCGCCGTTCCCGGTTCCAGCATCAGCAGTCCGGATTGCCTGAGTCTGCTGCAGTGCGACCTGCTGCCTGAAGGCCTTGTCGTCCACGCATTCCACACTTTCCCCAACAACGGTGCCGTGTTGAGAATTCAAACACTGTTTGAACGACTCTGATTTTGTAAGTTCTGCAGCAACCGGAGTCGTCTCGATGCCCTGATGAGTTACACTTGCATGACGTTTCGGGACCAGGGAATTTTGAGATAGCCATGCCGCAACTGCGATTCTGGATTTTTCTGATCTTGATGCCCCAGGCATGTTCTGGCGGATCGCTCATTATTGCGGACGACGTGCGCGATGTCGGGGAACTGAAACCTCCGGTCACCTTTGAAAAAGACATTGCCCCAATTTTTCGGACTCGATGCCTGAGTTGTCATGAAGGCGAGAGCCGGAAAGCAGATCTGGAACTTGCGTCGCGCGAGCGCGTCCTGGCGGGCGGCGAGTCCGGTGCGGCGATTGTCCCAGGGAGACCGGATGAAAGTCTCCTCTATCAGAGAATCAAGAGCGGCGAAATGCCACCGGAGGGAAAGGATCTTCTGAACGAAGCCGAACAGGAAGTCATTTACCGCTGGATCGCGGAAATGAGGAATGCCCCCGCCGACGTGACAAGTAATCCACTCATGAACCCGAGTCAGCACGATGTGGTTCCCATCATGCTGCGACACTGCACTCCGTGTCACGGCCGACATCGTCAGGAGGCCGGGCTTGATCTCCGAAACCGAGCGGCGATGTTGAAAGGCGGTCGATCCGGGCCAGCGATTGTGCCGGGCGACACCGACGCGAGTCTGATCCTTCAAAAAATCCACGCCGGACAGATGCCTCCGCTTGCACGCCTCGTGGAAGCCAGTGTGAAGCCCGTCGATCCTGCAGAGACGGCAATCCTGGTGAAATGGATCGAACTTGGATCGCCGGAAATCATGATCGAACCGGACGTGGCGACCACGACGCCCGATCCACTGGTCAGCGACGATGATCGGGACTTCTGGGCATTCCGTGCTCCAATCAAAGCCACCGTGCCGGTCGTGCAGGACGCCGATCGCGTACGCAATCCGATTGATGCTTTTGTGCTGTCAAAGCTGGAGCAGCGGGGTCTTAGCCTCGCACCGGAGGCCGATCGACGGACACTCATTCGGAGGGCCAGCTTTGATCTGACCGGACTGCCCGCTGATCCTCAGGAGATCGAAACTTTTTTGTCTGACGAAGATCCGGACGCCTATGAAAAGCTGATCGACCGGCTCCTTGATTCTCCGGGGTATGGGGAACGGTGGGGGCGTTACTGGCTGGACCTCGCGGGTTACTCGGATTCCGAAGGAAAACGAGAACAGGATCTGCCTCGACCTCATGCATGGCGGTATCGCGATTATGTGATTCGATCATTCAACACTGACAAACCATACAGTCGTTTTCTTCTGGAACAGATTGCCGGCGACGAATTAGCCGACTATGAGCACGCGACCGAAGTCACCACCCACATGTCCGACAATCTTGTCGCGACGGGATTCCTTCGGATGGTACCGGATCCGACATGGGCGAATATCACCGGTTATATCCCGGACCGGATTGACGTGATTGCTGACGAACTTGACGTGTTCGGATCTGGTGTTCTGGGACTGACTCTGAAGTGTGCTCGCTGTCATAGTCACAAATTCGATCCTATTCCGCAGCGGGACTATTACCGCATCGTGGATGTTTTCAAGGGCGCGTATGACGAGTACAACTGGCTCAGGCCGGAAATCCATCCGGGAATCGGACCAGTCAGTCAGGATGTTGCCGGCGGCAGAATCCTGACCGCTGTTTCGACAGCCGAGCGAAAGGCCTGGGAAGAAAACAACGCACGTATCGCTCGGGAGGTTATCGCAGTGCAGCAAACGCCCGAGACGGAAGCTCAGGTAAAGGCACTCGAAGCGCAGCGACAGTCTGAACCACAGATTCAGGCCTTGTGGGATCGCGGGGATCCTTCGCTGACATACATTTACCGCCGCGGTGATCCGATGAGTCCCGGAAGACTCGTCGGCCCCGGAGTTCCCTCCGTGCTGACCGATGGGAAGACTCCATTCCATGTCGAGCCACCATGGCCCGGTGCCGCATCAACGGGACGACGACTCGCGCTTGCTCGGTGGCTCACCCGGCCCGACCATCCGCTGACTTCTCGCGTTGCAGTGAACCGCATCTGGAAACATCACTTTGGCCGAGGAATCGTGCAAACGCTGGGAAATTTCGGCAAAGCCGGCACTCCTCCGACGCATCCAGAACTGCTGGACTGGCTGGCCGTTGAGTTTGTGGAACACGGTTGGAGTTTCAAAAGCATGCACCGGCTGATGATGACCAGCGCGACATATCGACAAAGCTCAGCGCTGACTCCGGAGC
The DNA here is from genome assembly GCA_964517865.1 of uncultured Chitinophaga sp. Lineage (GTDB taxonomy): Bacteria > Planctomycetota > Planctomycetia > Planctomycetales > Planctomycetaceae > SXXK01. The sequence goes on along the minus strand of CAZFDW010000021.1, from coordinate 19,976 downwards.
AGGAATCCGCAGATCCGGAGAATTTCCTGATCTCCCGAATGCCGTTTGTTCGTCTGGATGCGGAATCGCTCTTTGACTCGCTGCTGCTGGTCGCCGGGCGGCTCGATCCAATGCGATACGGTCCCGGTGATCAAGTGATCGCGCGGCCGGATGGACTGGTGACACCACAGGCCACTGCGCTCGGCTGGCGACGAATGATCTACGTCCAGCAACAGCGAAAACGGCTGCCCACGCACCTTGAGAGTTTTGACTATCCGCAGATGAACCCGAATTGCATCGAACGTCGTGATTCCGTGGTTTCTCCGCAAGCGCTGTATCTCATGAACAATGGGATGATTTTTGAGCTTGCGGAATCGTTCGCGGCGCGAATCAGGAAAGAAGTCGGCAGCGATCCGGAGATGCAGATTCGGCACATCTCGCTGATTGCATTCGGTCGTCTTCCGGACGACGAGGAGCAAAATATTGCACGGGAAGCCCTGACTCAACTGGAAGCAAAATGGACGCTTCATCCGACTTCAACAGGTGCGGCAGATCCTGAAGTCGCCCGACAAAAGGCGCTCACAGCTTACTGTCACGCCATCATGAACTCGGCCGAGTTTCTGTACATTGATTGACCGATACGAAAACAACCAGGCCATGCGCCCTCGACGAAACGACAATATGAACGACTCTCTGCTGCAATCGTTGTCGCGCCGCGGACTGTTCCATCGCGTGTCGGGAGGCATCTATGGCGCGGCGTTGGCACAATTGATGGGCGGGAATTTCTCTCTGAATTCACGATCAGCGGCGGCAGGAGCGCCCGACTCCCAATCGTCCGGCAGCGTGTGGACGGACCTGAGGCAGCGCGCACCCCATTTTGAGCCGAAGGCGAAGGCCGTCATTCATCTGTTCATGACGGGTGGACCAAGCCAGATGGATTTGTTTGATCCAAAACCGATGCTCGATCTGCATCATGGTGAGTCGTATTTCGATCGGATCGCCGGCGAAGTCGAAAATCCACAGAGCGCCGGCGCACTGATGCGCAGTCCGTTCCGGTTTGCTCAGCACGGGCAGTGCGGCATGTGGGTCTCCGATGCGCTGCCACACATTGCCGGGCAGGTCGATGACATCGCACTGATCCGATCCATGCATACGACGAATCTGACGCATGAACCGGCCGTTTATCTGATTCAGTCCGGAAAGATGGGTCCGGGTCGACCGACCGTCGGTGCCTGGGTTGTGTACGGACTGGGGAGCGAAAGTCAGAATCTGCCCGCCTATGTCGTCCTCGATGATCCCAACGGACTGCCCGTGAATGGTGTGGAGAACTGGGAAGCAGGATTCCTGCCGCCGATTTTTCAGGGGACACGATTTCGTGCAACTGGTTCGCCCGTTCTCAACCTGCGGCCGGATGTCGAGCGACCAGACGATCTCATTGCGGAGGAGCGCGCGCTGTTGTCACGGCTCGATCAGATTCATCGCCGCAGACATCCCGGTCAGACAGTCTTAGATGCAAGGATTGCCAGCTACGAACTGGCGGCCCGGATGCAGCTGTCGGCGAGCGAAGCGCTCGATATCGCCTCAGAGACTCAGAACACGCAGGAAATGTATGGCATCGACACTGAACCCACGAACTCGTACGGTCGCCGCTGTCTCATCGCCCGCCGACTGGTGGAACGCGGCGTGCGCTTCATACAGCTGTACGTCAACGGAAACTCGTGGGATCACCACACCGGACTGGCAGCCGATCTCAAAGGATGCTGTGATCGCACGGACAAGCCAATTGCCGGGTTGCTCAAGGATCTGAAACAACGCGGACTTCTTGATTCCACCCTGATTGTCTGGGGAGGAGAATTTGGCCGACTTCCGATTGCGCAGCTGCCACCGGACAAGGATGAACGCAAAGCAGGACGAGACCACAATAAAAACGCATTCTGCACATGGATGGCCGGTGCCGGTATCAAGGCCGGAACAACCTGGGGTGCGACGGATGAAATCGGCCTGCACTCCGTCGAAGACCGAGTCAGCGTCCAGGACTGGCATGCCACGATTCTGCATCTGCTGGGCCTGAGCCATGAGCAGCTGTTTGTCATGGATAACGGACTAAAAGAAAAACTTACCGGTGTTCTTGAGGCGAGAATTGTACAGGGTATTCTCGCGTAACGGATGCGCGACTGCTTTGTCTGTTCGGATTCTGTCGATGGCAGGGTTTATGATGCCCCGTGGGGACTCACCCACTCATTGCCTGACTGAGAACCCCTGAAAATCCGCTTGCGGCGCCGAAGTTTTGCCGTGTGTTCCTGGATTCACATCCGTTTTTCCTGTCTGGTCCCATGCTGCAACAGTGATCAACATGTTGACGCAGATTCGCCACATTTCGGCGACCATGGCATCGATTATTGACGTATGTTTCGGTTTGAACCTGCCGGAGTCCGGGTCGCGTTTTGAGACAACCCTTCGAAGAATGAGGGGGAAAACACCTCGATGGAAAATTCCCCGAATGGACAAAATACACTGGGCGCGATGTTGTGTCGACGGAGCGTTCGACGCACTGCACTGCCCGTTGAAGTAGAACTCTGGAAAGGCAATCGTATCGTGGCAGCCATAATTCGTGACGTGTCGGTCAGCAACGAAGAGGATTCCCCATTCATCGGCATCGGGCTTTTCCACAACGATGCACTACCACTGGATGAGACCATAAATTGCCGCACCATTTCACCGTCTGTATTACTGCCTGTCGAATCGACAATTTCGCTGATGTGGACGCGCCATTTCGGGAGAGATGGTTTCCTGAGCGGCGGCAGAATGGCAATGAATCACTCTGGAGCAGATCGGGAGGGCGAAAATCCGGTTGCCCCAGGCCAATCAGCGAATATGCCGCCCAGAGAGCGTGGTGATTCATGACGGCCAGCCTTAATTCAAACCATGCAGCGAAATCGCCAGCGGGCGAACGAGTGGCTAAATGGAAGAAAGATGTGCACTTCTTCTTTGCAGGAGATTGGTGTCGTCTGCGAACTCTCATGATGGAACTTGAAGAACGATCCTGGAGCAGCGACTCTGCTGTTGAGTCCGGCCAAATGCCGGGCCAGCACGGCGTTATCGTGCCTGAGTCGCGAGGGTCATCGGACATTTCCGCCTTGCAACACAACGGAGGCACGACAGATTCCGAATTGCGAACGCCAGGCAGGGACCGATTGTCTGCATTGGCCGAACAAATTGAACGGCGACTGCAAACCGCAAACGCATTTGGAAAATAGCCCCATGGATCAATTCAACCATCACAACGGAACAAGTGCAGTGCTGTCGAAACCGACTGCGACTCATTGCGTCTTTCGGCGCGGCTCAGCCTGGCTGGCATTCCCGGCCCTGGCCGTCCGTGAAGCAATGCCAAGGCCCGGCATGATCCCTGTCCCGGGAACGCCGGACACATTCGTTGGTTTATGCCACGTTCGAAGTGAGTTCATTCCGGTGCTGAACCTCGACTCAGTGCTGCCGGTATGTAACCACTCCAACGACAATGTCATGCTGATTATCGACGACACAAATGGCCCTTGGGCAGTGTTGGTGGATGAGGTCACATCGCTGAGAGCTCTGGAAATATCTGACGCACCGGTTGCCGATGTTTTTGATACGTCCTGCGTCGTCGTTGGCTGGACGACGCACGGGAGCCATGTGATACAGGTACTCGATCAATCTCGAGTCCGAATGCTGGCTGAGCAGAAGTTGGCTGCCATGTGGCAGTCGGAAGACTGACGGCGTCAGGAATTCACGATTAGAGAAGCATGCACCCGACAAAAGCGCGAGATATCCCTGTTTGGTAACGGACGCCTGGAGGAAATTATGAGTTACAAGATACAACTGTGCCTTTCGCATCTGGCGACTTCCGTAATTGCGGCGTCCTGCGCATGGTACGGGCTTCAATCACCCGGTTTCAACGCCATTGCGTGCGTCGTTCTGTTAGGACTTGGTATTCCCTGCACGATCGCAGCAGCATCGTTCGCGCGAGGCCTGCGGCGGATGGAATCGGCTCTGACTGCCTCGCCCGGTGCAACAATCTCGTGTGGACTTGCAGAGCTTGACCAATCAACTGCGCGACTCCGCACAGTTCTGCAACGACAGCGAACACTGGTGAAAAATGTAGATGAACTGGTGCATCGACTGGGTCATCTGTCAGGAAGTTCATCAACAGAGGTTGTCGGGACTGAGAGTCAGTTGCTCACAGATGCACTGGGACACCTTTCCCGGTCAACGGCGAAGTGTGTCGGCGGCATTATGTCTTTGGGAACTGACATCTCCAAGGGGGCTCATGATTCCAGCAGAGGCGCTGAGCAGCAAATCCTGTCGATTGACGTCGCGATCACCTCACTTGAGCTGCTTTCGCAGAGGATAGACGCCGTCGGCGGCGACGCTGAGACTGCGAATGCTGCTGCTAAGGAAGCCGGTGACCGTGCAGACAAAGGACTGGAACTCGTCAGGGAACTGGTCCGCGGTATGCACAACATACGCAGCAATGTGGAGTTCAGTGAGAAGAAGGTCGTATCGCTTGGCCAGCAGTCTGAACAGATCGGTTCAATCGTCGAGATGCTGGGGAATATTTCAGCCAGAACGGACATGCTTGCGCTGAACGCATCGATAGAAGCCGTCCGAGCTGGACAGGAAGGTCGTGGATTTGCCGTTGTCGCTGAAGAGGTCAGAAGACTTGCCGAGAGTACAGCGACAGCTGCGCGCGACATCGCTGCACTGGTTGACGCAATTCAAACCGACGCGCAGGATACCGTTTCGGCCATGACGGACGAACGACTGCAGGTTCTGGAAGAAATACGACGAATCCATGAAGCGGGCGCGACGCTCGAAGACATCCGTCACTCATCAATTGCAGCGGTAGACCATTCAAGGCAGATTTCCGGATCGACTGTTGAGCAGCTTCAACGTACGCAGGAGGTTGTGCGGGCGATGCAGCAGGTCTCTGCGATCGCAGCAAAAAGTCGTGACCGAAATGATATGATTCGGCACAAGTCCACCGATCTGGCTGAAACCGCACAGGCCCTGGAAGAGCGTCTTTCGCCGATGTACAACTTCGGTGATTCCGGTCGTCCTTCTTTCACACAGAGGTCCGGTGCAATCTCCAACAACGCTGCGGAACGCAGGTGGAATACGCCGGATGTGAGCGAGGAATTACTTGAAGCCGTCAGCGGCGGGGAGTTTGTGCGGTGAACGATTCCCTCGAAAAACAAGTCAACATCAAGGCAGAGGAATCCAGCGAGGCGCTGCGCCAGAGATTTGTGCTACTTGCCCATTGCGCTGCCGAGGCATCGAACGATGCCAATGACGAAACGGTTATTGCTGCAACCATGATGGCGGATCTGCTGACGATTGCAGCGATGTTCCGTGAGGACTCTGCATCCGGTGGGCCGGCGGATGAGATTGTCGAATTCTGTCAGCAACGGGCACTGCCGCTCCTGACAGACTCCGGATCTCAGGCAAACCGGAAATCCCTCCTGCAGGAGGCAATCGACCGCTGGAGTGAATGCCTGACCCTGCTGTCACCAGAGGAACGATGTAGCGGTCAAAAATCGCATAGCTGGATTGATATCGGTACAGACAATGATGGCTGGAACGCAGCGCTGCAGGCAACCGTCGCTGAGAATTCTCGGGCGGCGGACCCTGAGCCTGACGTGATCAACGACAGGCAACCACGGCAACCGATTGACATCGCGGGAATTCTGGCTTCACTCGCCAGTGATGCGGTTCCTTCCGGCGATCAGACTCTCTGCGGGAAGGATGCTGCAAAACACCATATGGCCAACGAGTCAACTGCGAATGACTCAGGCAATGCCTTGTCAGACTCTGACGATGCTCTCCGGTCCACGCCTCCCGGAGAATTGGAGACCATTGACGATCCGGAAATGGTGGCGGCTTATGCCGACGATGCTCAACAGTGCATTGGCGAAATGGAGGCATCTGTACTGGCATTGGAATCTGGACAGGATGCCGACGGAGCCCTGCGAAGTTTTTGTCGACAGCTGCACACGCTGAAAGGTGCATCCGGCACCGTCGGGCTTTCTCGGCTCGCGAAATATCTGCACGAGCTGGAGAGCGACATTGACAGGTCCGCTGGCTGCAGGATTGACATCGACAAGCTGCTGGCTTGCGTCGATGCCGTTCGGGGGCAGTTGAGTGCTCTTGGAATCTCCGGTATCGGCGCCGCTCCGGTGGCAGAATCCTTGCAGAAATCCGTGCCTGAGCAACATGATGCCAGCCAGCCTACGTCGCCGTTGTCACTGCCGTTGCCGTCCACTGCTGCAGGCGGTGAGAGTGAGTTCTTCGTCCGCGTGGAAGCTTCGCGACTTGAAAGGCTGATGGATCTACTGGCGGAGCTGGTGATGTTGCGAAACCGTCGCGATACGTATGTTGAGTCTCTGCGGAACATTCACCTCGAGCTCAACTATTGCGCCGCCCGAACCCGGACGCTGACATCGACAATTGAATTCACAGCGCCCGCGACAGCGGCAGGCGATAGTTCGCACGGCATCGAGTCAGAAAGATCGACGGCAAAATCGCGATTACTCGCCAGCACGCTCGATGAAGTCTCCAAAGACACTGCGGAGCTTGGTCGTTCACTGCAGGAAGTTTTCGATCCGTTATCGGATGATAACTCGACGGTGTCACATTTAATCGGTCAGTTCAGACAGGAACTGATGGAACTGCGTCGTTTGCCGATCGGTGGTTTGTTTCAGCGTCTGCAACGCGTCATTCGGGATGCCGCCAGGTCTGAAGGCAAGTTGGTCGAAGTCAACTTTGAAGGTCAGGGCGCGCGCGCAGAAAGAGCCGTGCAGGAAAGACTGTTTGAACCGCTGCTTCATCTCGTCCGCAACGCTGTCAGTCATGGTCTGGATACTCCGGACATACGAATGAAAACAGGAAAGACAGAGGTCGGCAGAATCACACTGGCAGCAAGGTCTGATGCGGCATCCCTGTGCATTGAAGTGCGCGACGATGGCCGGGGCCTCAATGACGAAGCCATTGAATCACGTGGAAGGCAACTCGGACTTCTCCCGACGGGCGAATCCGTGAACCGGTCTCAGCTATGGAAGCTGATTTTCCATCCGGGTTTCTCCACAAAATCGTCTGTCAGCGAAATCTCCGGACGCGGTGTCGGAATGGATGTTGTGGACAGTTGGGTGAAACGCCTCCGCGGTCGAATCGATGTGGAGTCCGTGCCTGGCAAGGGGACTACGATTCGTTTGCACATTCCACTTCGCTCTGCCGTTGAACATGCGATGGTGATTCGATCCGGAGGTCAGCTCTTTGCCCTGCCAATGCATACGGTCAGCGGCACTTCCGATTCGAAACGGCCAATGAGTGGTCTGGCAGATTCCGCGTCACGCAGGCAGATCGTACCGCTGAGTCAGATACTTGGCTGTCAGGCAAATCAAACGACACGTGTTTGTTACATTTCGCTCCGCAACACCTCCGGGACCGAACGAACCACAGAGCGCAGCACAGACAACGACGTAACCATCGAGGTCGATGCAATCGTGGGTGTTGAAGAGGTCGTCGTCCGCTCGCTGCCGGCACTTTTGCAACGGAATGAATTATTTGCCGGAGTTACCCTGTCCGGACGCGCTGAAACTGTTCTGCTGCTGGACGTGCGAAAAGTTATAGATCTATGCCAGCGCACTGAACTTCCAGATGACCAGAGCACAAAGACTGTCCCGGACATCGGCGAAGCGTTGAAGCATATGAACAATGATCGCTGTATTCTTGTTGTCGATGATTCGGTTGTGGTCCGACGCAGCCTCTCCAGAAGACTTCGTGCTGCCGGCTACGAAGTTCGTGAAGCTGCCAATGGGCGTGAAGCCATGATCATGCTGAATGCCGGGGGCATCAAAGCGGTTGTCACTGATCTGGACATGCCAAGAATGACCGGCATTGAACTGTTGCAGGAAATCAAACGACAAAAACATTTCCGAATGATCCCCGTCACGGTGCTGACCAGCCGCGACGACGAATCCCTGCTGTCCGAGATCAGACAACTTCAACCAGCAGCAGTCCTGAATAAACCGGTCACCGACGGAACGGTCAAAGCCATCATCAATTCACTGATCTGCAGTGATGTCGCAATTTCCTGAAAAGTACAATTCCCGACTCCTCGTTCCGGAAAAAACTGATTATGTCAACGTCAACAATCCTTGTCATCGACGACAGCGCAACCATTCGGAAAATGGTGGACAGCCATTTGAGCCAGGAAGGCTACCGAGTCATACTTGCGCAAAACGGCGAGCTGGGTATTGCGATGGCCCGTGAAGTAAAGCCTGATCTGATTTTGCTTGATCACCAACTGCCCGGAACGACAGGACTGGAGGTCTGTCGCAAGATTATTCAGTTCCCGGAATGCCGTCATATCCCGTTTCTGGTGTCATCGACGCTGCGAAAACAGGCTTACGTCGAATACATGGATGTGCCAAATGTGGTGGATTCGCTCCCGAAACCATTCACATCGGATCTGTTGAAGATGGCGGTCGCCAACGCACTTGAGACGGGAGCCATGATTATTGCGTCGCAGACAAATGGCACGGCGGTGCCGGAAGTCGTGGGTGAAACAGATCAGCCAGCGATTTCCGGAGACTTTCGCTGGTTTGGTCTTCGCGAAGTCATCGATTTCCTGAACAACGGGCGCAAGGTTGGCATGCTGGAGGTGGAGACCGACAGAAACCGCGTTTGCTTTTTCCTCAAAGATGGACGCATTCAGGGCGTGGTGTCGCCTTCTTTCGATCCAGCTCAGATCGCAGTTCAGCTTCCACAGAATCTGAGCGAGTTGTCGCCATTGCTCCAGTTCACATTGAGCAGCGGGACCTCCACTCGTGTCGATGGACTGGTCGAGCTGATGGATAAGAAAGTCCTTGATCCCCGCATGCTGCGAACATTGCTGCGTCATCAGGCTGCGGCACTCACGCATTACTGCTTTACAAGTCAACCGACATGTTTCAGTTTCCATCCGGAACGAGTACAACCCTCCCTGTTCAGCAAGGTATCGATCGACACCAGCCTGGCCGGGATCCTGGTCGATGGAACACTCAATTGTCCGCCGAAACAGGATTCCACGGCTGGGGTCGGGATCGGCTGGATCCGCAACGGACTTCGCGGACAGAATCTTGACCGCGCCGGCCTGTCGGCTACACACATTCAACTGCTGTCGCACCTGGATTCAACTCCCAGAAACACGGCTGAGCTGGCTGTGAAGTCCGGTTTACCGTGCGATGAAACACGGGCTGTACTGGAAGCATTTCTCCTCGCAGAGTGGGTCAGGAACGAAACCCTGGCACAGACCCGCACTTTGATCGCGTTTGAGCCGGACGCGCATCATGGAGCGATGATTCGCGCTATGATCGATCAAACCGGCAACGGCTGGACAGGAAATGTCGTGCGCGATGAATTCAGTCTGCAGCTGCTGTTGAAACGAAAGACTCCGGACGCCGTCCTGATCGCGCTCCAGGGGGTCCAGGAACTCAACCTTCCGGAAATACTTCAGAACAGTGCCGTTCTGGAAGGCCGGCATAGAGTCGTTCTGATCGCACCTGCGGCAGTGACATCACCGCCGCTCGCTGCGGCACTGCAGTCGCAGATTCTTATTCGCCGTCCATATACCAATGCCGACATTCTCAATGCGATTGAACTTTCAACCGAGTGCACCAGTAGCTCGGCAACCGAAGTAAGGTACGTGGCCATCGGTAACAACACCGCAATTTTGTGTCCCACAGGAGCCAACTGATGCCGTCAATTGCCTGCGAAAATGAAACGATCGCGACCCTGCACCTGGATCTCTCAGGCCAGCCTCGCTGTTCTCGCGTTATTCGTGAAGATGAGTGTCTGGCTGTCGGTTCGGATCCGAACGCTGACGTATGCCTGATCGATGATGAGGTTGCATCAACGCACTGCATGATTATCGCCCGTGGCGGTGTCGTGACTGTGCGAGACTGCTTCTCGGAGACCGGCACTTTTGTCGATCGAGTCAGAATCCGCGAAATGCAGCTGCAGACTGATGCTGAGCTCCGAGTCGGGAAAACTAAGATTTTTGTGAAGCTGAGCCGTCCCAGCCCACAACAGCCAGATGTCAGAGTCAACAGCAATCCAGATACCAAGTCGATGTCCATCGCCAATGCGATCACATCAGACAGCGTCTCGCAGGCAGTCGATCGGAAATCGACGGAGAACCGAAACGCAGAATCTCCGTTCGTAACGATCAGCAATCTTGAATCACAGTTGCAGCAGGCAAACGCAGAAATTGAAGTCCTGCAAAACAGGCTGACTTCCGGAACGATTGTCTCCGTTCCGCACGGTGATCTTTACGAGGAAGAAATGCTCGAACTGCTGCGTGCCGAAATCATTGATCTGCAGACTGCGCTCGCTGACCGTGACCAGATCGTCGGCAGCCGATTGTCTGCGACCGAAGCGGATTCGGAAACTGACAACATGCTTTCGAAACCCGAGGCTGAAAAGCTGGTGGAACGACTGGAACAGTTGCTTCAGGAGCTTCAACAGCGCGACGATCAGATCGCGACGCTGACGGAACTCCTGGAGAATGCTGAAGCAGCAAATCGGGCAGAACGCGACGAGCGCGGTCAAATTGATTCCTGGCTGCGCGACATCGAGCAACGCTGCAGTGATCGTGAACTTGAATGGCGCTCGCAACGAACCAAACTCCAGTCGGAGATGGAGGCCATTGGTGCGGAGCGAGATCGCGCAGAAGCTGCGCTCAATGCGAAATCATCGAGTGTCAAACTCGAGGCTGCACAAAATGTCATGACAAGCCTGCGTGAAACTGCGGAATCGCAACGTCAGAAGTTGCACGAAGCAGAACAAATGATTACTCAATTGCAGTCTGAACTGGAATCAACAAAGCATGCCCAGCCGCGCGAGGAGCGAATGCAACTTGCTGAAGAACGCTCCGAGATTGCCCGACTGCGTCAGGAACTGGAAATGGAAAAACTGCGAAAACAGCACACCGTTGTCAGCGAAGAAAACCTGAAGTTCCAGGCACTCAGGCTGCATCTGAACGAAATTCACGTTCAGGATCAGAAGGAACGGGAAGAACGGGAAGAACGCAAACTCAGCAGCCGTATCGCCAGACTGTGGCATCGGCTGGATGGCAGGTAGTCCGGTACACAGAGTTTCTCAGGTTGGTGGTTGCCCTGCACTCACTTACAGGAATCGCATCCGTCCGTCGCATCTTTAACTGGTCCGCTGCAGAGTGATCTCAACCCCATGAATGCAATATCCGGCGAATTGAAACATGATGTCCATGCGACGCAGCCGTCAGAGCAGCAGCAAATGCTGCTCCTCGCCCGTCGTCTGGACACAATCGGACGTGGGAGTGAACAGTTTCTTTGTCAACAACTGGATCAGCTGGAACGGGCGATCAGCGAATTCGAATCTGAAAAGGCTGCGTGGCGAAGACAGTTGCAGCGGGAATCACACGAACTTGCAAGGCAGCGAGACGAAGTTCAACAGCTTCTGGAAGCGAATACTTCTTCCGGGTCACCCGGCGCGGTCGATGCGGCCCGGATGTCTGCCCGCATGAAGCGAAATATCGCTGAAGCTGACGCCAGAAAGAGTGCCGCTGCCCCGCTCAGATTACTACTCCGGCCGGGCACTGCAACGACGATGCAGGTCGGACTGCTGATGTTCGAGATCTCAAAGCTCAACCGTGACCTGGGTGGTTGCGGTCTAAGATTCGAAGTTGATGATGTGCGCTTGCCCAGGAAACGACTACTCGCGCGAATGACCCGATCAGACGGTGACGGAGAAATTCTGGAGCTGACAGCCTTTCCCACACTGCCTCTTTCTGGCCGCGGCACACACGTGGCCCTTGATGTCGATGTCACCGACCGCCTCGAAGACTGGATCACGTTCAAGTCGCGGCTCCTTCAATCATCGCTCGTCAACAAAGACCTGGTGCAGATCTTCAGTAAATGCAAATCTGTGGATCACCACGGAAAGTCCGGCAGTGTGGTCAAGGAAGCAGCCCGGCGTGCCGAAGGCAACGATTCCGGGCACAATCACGAGGCAGACTATCCCAACGTTGCACTATGGGCCAACTCGTCCATTGACGCGATTCAACAACAGATGGCACGCCTGGAGAATTACTATGATCGGCTCTCAATCGACACCGGGCTGGTCGTCCACATTGAAATCCACTCCCTTGTTGCGGAATAATCTGCGACACACGGCTAATCGACAAACACAAACTCATTGCAGTTGAGGAATGACAAACACAGTTGCGTCAGAGCATCATTCCCCGACTCTGCCACGAAGTGTTGTGCGTCGGCAAGCTCGCTGGCGGTGGGGTTGCGACTCAGGATATGCTGAAACGCTGCGGTAATCTGTTGATCGACGGCGGCGGCTTTTTGGCGAATTCGAATTGCGATGAGTTCTGCTGTCCTGAAAGAGAGCTCGGAATTCAGCAGGTGCAAAGCCTGCGGCGCGGTGGTTGAGACGTTGCGGCGGGAACAGCTTTCGTTGGCTGCAGGACGGTCAAAAACGTCGAAGATCGGGAATCGCAGATTGCGACGGGCAAAGACGTAGATGCTTCGACGATTGTGTTCTGACGTGTCTTCTGTCACGTTCCACTGATCTTTCAAGAGCGTGTTGCGGACTTCAATCGGCAGCGGCGGGCGAACGCCGGGGCCTCCGGTCTTGCCGTTGAGGATTCCCGCAATCGACAGCATCACGTCGCGAATCACTTCGCCCTGCAGCCGTTGCCGTGGAAAGCGCGAAACCCACCGCAGATCGCGATCCTTTTCAAGCGCCATCGTCCATGCCATCACTTCGGCCGCAGGCGTGTCGTCTGGAAGCCGGCTGCGCTGCCGATATGTGGCAGAGGTCACAATCAGGCGTTGCAGTTGTTTTACGCTCCAGCCATGGTCCACGAACCAGTTCGCCAGCCAGTCGAGCAGCTGCGGGTGCGATGGCTCCATTCCCATGATACCAAAGTCGCTCGGTGTTTCGCTGAGGCCCTTTCCGAAGTGCTGCTGCCAGATGCGATTCACCATCACGCGGGACGTGAGCGGATGTTCCGGATCCACGAGCCAGTCTGCGAGGGCCATTCTTCGACCGTCGGAGTTCTGCTGCGGCAACACGGCATAGCGCAGAGAATCTGATTCAAGCACTCTCAACACGTCCGGAGTGATTTCAACTCCCGGTCGCCGATAGTCGCCGCGAATCATGACATGGCTTGTCTGCGTGTATGGAAATCGTTCCTTGAGTCCCGTGACCGACACATTTTTCTTCAGGCTGATCGACGATTCGAAGATCGCCCGGAGTCGGTAGAAATCGGCCTGACTCACAGGGTCGTACTTGTGATCGTGGCACTGCGCACATCCGAGCTGCATGCCGAGAATCACTTCGCCGACCGTGGCCGTCATTTCGTTCAGCAATGTGTGTCGACGTTCGTCCTGAGAATTGATGTCGGGCATGTCCGGCCCCGAAATGCAGAACTGAGTCGCGATGGAGGCAGCCTCGTTATCGGGTTCCAGCAGGTCACCGGCGATCTGCAGACGGACGAATCGAGCGTAAGACATATCGGCGTTGTACGCATCAATGACCCAGTCTCGATATCGCCAGGCGTTGGCACGAATGTTATCATGTTCATAGCCATCCGTTTCCGCAAACCGTGCCAGATCCAGCCAATATTGAGCCCTTCGTTCCCCGTAAGCGGGCGCTGCCAGCAACCGGTCAACGAGTGATTCAAACGCCATCGGCGACTCGTCGGCGATAAACGCGGCAACCTCGTTCGGCGTCGGAGGCAATCCGGTCAGATCGAGACTGACACGGCGAACCAGCGTACGGTGATCTGCTTCCGGCTGTGGCGTGAGACCACGACTTTCCAGCTCCGCTGCGATAAACGCATCGACGGGATTCCGCTGCCAGTGTTCGGTTGACGTCTCCGGAATCTCGACCGACGTCCGCGGCTTCAGCGACCAGTGGTCGCGGTCTGATGCTGTGATGGGTGGTTCGGTGTAGGAAGCGACTTCGTGCGGCACATCGTCAGCAGACACGGCGCGGGAAATCAGCATTGCAGCGAATACTGCCATGAAACAGAATCCGACGACGCGGATCGCAGAAAAGTTGCCTGAGTGCTTCATTGATTCGGGTTTCCGGCGAGCGGCCGGGCGTCAGCCCTCCGTGCAGAAATATACTTCTGTCATTCAAGTTTGTTCCAGCGAATTACACGGAGGGCTGACGCCCAACCGCTCGCCAGTCGCATTGCCTTCACCCAATCATCTCATGCACCACGTGTGCTTCCTCCGGTCCGGTCAGGCGCTTGTCCAGCCCGTTATGGAAATGTGTCAGTTGTTCGTGATCGATGCCAAGCAGATGCAGGATTGACGCATGAAAGTTGTGGACGGGAACCGGATTGACAGAGGCTCGTAAACCGATATCGTCCGTGGCACCGTAAGCGCGGCCACCGGAAATTCCGGCACCGGCCAGCCACGCACAGTAGCCCCATGGATTGTGGTCGCGGCCTGTCCCCTGTTCGCTCATCGGCATCCGACCAAACTCACCGCCCCAGATCACCAGCGTATCTTCCAGCAATCCGCGTTGTTTCAAATCCTGCAGCAAACCAGCCACCGGCTTGTCAGTGCTGAGACAGCATTCTGAATGATTCGATTCGATATCCGCATGGGCATCCCAGCCGTTGGTATCGCCCGAATACAGTTGCACAAACCGGACACCGCGTTCGACCATCCGTCGCGCCAGCAAACAACGCATACCGAAGTCGCGTGTTTCTTTGCGATCGATTCCGTACTGCTCCAGCGTGGCCGCAGTTTCGCCACTTGTATCAACAAGTTCCGGTGCTGTGGACTGCATGCGAAATGCGAGTTCGTACGCTCGAATGCGAGCGGCGAGTTGATCGTCCTGATCGCGTTCGGCCAGATGCCGTTGGTTCAGCGATTGAACGAATGTCAGGTTGCGCCGCTGTTGGTCGCTGCTGACACCCGGCTGTCCTTGCAAGTCAATGATCGGAGACGTGCCCGAACGCACGGTCACTCCTTGATACGTCGCCGGCAGGTAACCGCTGCTCCATGCCGCAGGTCCGCCCTTGAGTCCACCGCCAGGATCGGGCATGACGATGAAGGCCGGCATGTCCTGGTTCTCGGAACCCAGACCGTATGCTACCCAACTGCCGACGCTGGGATTGCCCATCAAAATGCTGCCGGTGTTCATCTGATACACCGACTGCGGATGATTGACGCTGTCGCCGTGCAGCGATCTCACGACGCAGATGTCGTCGGCACACTCGGCAATATGCGGCAGAAAGTCGCTGATCTCCAGCCCCGATTGACCTCGCGGACGGAATCGACGCACCGGTGCGAGCAGCGGATTCTTCGCCACTTCGCGGCGCGTCATCACCTCGCCAAAACTCTGCGGCAACGGCTTCCCGGCGTATTTCGTCAGCACGGGCTTTGGGTCAAACAGATCCACATGACTCGGCCCTCCATGCATGAACAACCAGATCACACGACTGGCCCGTGGCACAAAATGCGTCGCCGCAATTCCCCGCGCACCATCCGCAGCAGCCAATGCCGCATAGGCCAGCATCCCGGCACCGGCTCCCGCCTGAGCGAGAAAGTCGCGCCTTGAATGCTGGTGGAAGGGAACCGTCGGGACCATTGAAACCACCCGGTTGGATCTGGCGCGGAGAAACAATTGTATCGAGGCGTTGGTGCTCGATTTCCACGATCTGATTGTAGTGCAGAATCTTCTGGAAGCTATACCGCAGGTTTAGGATGGCACATTCGTTTAACCGCGTGGGCAACGCCCCGCGCTTTGTATTTCAAATTTCAAATACGAATTTCTAAATAAAACAATCGCGGCCCGCTGGGCACGCGGTTAAACGAGCCAATGCCAGCGACGCACGGGGAAGGGGGGGTGGAGGGCGGCAACCCGAAACTCCGGGGCTTCCTTCGCTTCGCTCAGTCCAGCCCCGGCCACCCGATGCAGAGCCATTCGCGATCGAATTCAGCAACGGTCAATTGCTCGCCTGATCGCCGAGGCCAACCTTTGGCTCATCACAGTTCTTCAATGCCAGTACGGCCATCGCGGTGCCGGCGTGGCTGATGAAGTGGTGGTTGTCCTTGAACAGCGATCGCGTGTACCAGCGTCCACTTTCGCGTTGATTGGACTTGAGCCATGCCACACCGTTGCGAATGGCAGCGTCTGAAATCGAGACATCGGCACGTCGCAGTGCGTAGAGCACAAAGCCAGTGCCATATCCGTCGCTGTGTTCTGTGTCCTGTTCCAGATCGTCACCGCGTTTCCAGTCGCCGAGTGTCGCCAGTGCCCAGCCGCCATCAGGCTTTTGCAATGCCGTGAGCTGCTGAATGGTCGTTGCTTTTTCGTCTGCCGTGAGCAGTTCCGGAACATAGCTGCTGGCCCACAGGAGCATCGCCTGATGATGCAGGGTCGGCGGAGCATTCGCTTTCAACCAGCGACGAATTCCTTCCATGCCTTTCTGCGCGGCAGGTGTTGTGGCATAGTCATCCGGTGCAACTCCGACGGCGATCGCGGCCAGCGTCACGCCGTAATGATCGTCTGATTCCATCGGTGGCCAGTCGCACTTGAGCCAGCTGAAACCGCCGTCTTCTTTTTGCACCGTCCACATGCGATCCAGCGCGGTTCGGGACACGGCGTGAAGCTTTCCGGTGGTCGCCGCATCATTGAACGCCAGAGCCGCAGCGGCTGCCACAATTTCCGCATCCCAGCGAGGCCCCTCGTTGGCCCATCGCGTCTGCACAAGTTCTTCCGCAAATGCACGGACCTGAGTGTGTGCCGTCGTGTCCGCTGAAATCGCCGGACGGGCGTAGAGATACGCGAAGTTTGTGTGACAGGTAAAACACTTGCGATCCTTCTGCCATGTGAGTGCTGCGGAATCCAGAAAATGAGCCGCCTTTTCCAGCGACAACTCTTTGGCCACCGGCTCATCGGCCTGATTTGGCCCCGGCGGGACGACGCTGTCCAGGGTGACACCATCGTCTGCAATCAGGGCTGCCGGATTGCAAACACACAGGCATGGAATCAGAAAACTGATCGTCAATAAAATTACAGTCCACATTGTTTTCGTTCCTGTGTGAAAAATCATCATACGTGGTCAGCAGGGATGACCAGCAAGCACGCTGCAACCGACTTTATCCAGTCAACCGCCGTCTGGCAATTCAGAGCCGACTCAGACTTGTTTTTGAACAGGAGGGAACTGAGAAATCACGACGACGGTGTGGAGTTGTGGTTTATCTCTGTTTCCTCCGTTTTCTCCTGTTCAATTCCAACTTACAGGTTTCCCGCAGAGCTGGGTGTATCGGGCGTCGGCTTGCGCGGCGGGAGAGCTCCAGCGTAGTCAGGCGTCGCGGGGATTTTCAGTTGTGCATCGGCTATCGGTCGCATGAATTCCGGATTTGCGGCATCGGTTGAGACGAACGAGAGCGTTTTTACAGTCGCTGCCAGCCGCGGCTCCACCGCAGGCAAATCGGATTTGTTGAATGCAAACGAGTTTCCGCCGTCAGCTGGGGAAATTCCCGTCGCAAACGTGTCACACTGGATCGCCAAATTGCCTGCGATCTGAACAGACTGTGACTTCACACCCTGATCGGATCCGAAACATTCAATGACGTCAAAGAAAGTGTTATTTGACACTTTAATCTGATCCCAGGCGCCAATGACACTGACTCCCCGACGGACGCTGGTGATTCGGTTGTGCTGCATATCCATGTGGCGAACCGAGTTCTCGAAATTCACGGCGATGCCCCATTCCGGCTGCAATCCGCGAATGATATTGTCTTTCAGTTGAACCCATTCCACTGCTGAGTTTGCTGAACCAATACAGGTAATACCCGCGTCGAAGAACACAACTTCACAGTGGTGCAATTGAATTGGTGAAGCAATTGATCCCTGTGCTGTATTCCAAAGGACAACAGCGGCCTGATGCGATTCCGGAGCCTGTTCCAATCGGCAGTTTTCCACAATCAATCCCGCGCAGTCGCCTCTGACGGACAACAAATGAGCGTTCAATGCTCGAATCGCTGCGCCTGTGATTCGAATGCCCTGTACGGAATCAACCGAGATCACCGCAGCGGCACTTCCAGAGTAATCGAAGGGAACGTCGGTCTGCCATTCAATCGTCAGGTTGGAATGCCGAGCTGGATCGTTCAGGAGGAGAGTGTCATCCGGTGGAAGTTCTCCGTGGACAGCAAGCGTATCACCCGGCTGAACCATGAGAAGTGCCGCCTGCAGCGAGGGATATTTCGATTGGGCCCCACCGACCGTCATCGTGATCGGTCCGCGATCTGTCAATTCACCTGGATTACCAAAGGCAACCTGCGTGTCCGACTTGCCCTTTTCCTGTTTCGGATCCAAAGTAATCTCGTTCGGCGTTCTGTCCGGTCCCCAGATCGCCCATGACAGAATCACGGAGGCAGCAACAAAGGCACCTGCCGCACCGATTCCCGGAAGGTGCCAGCGAGATTTTGCCGGTAACGCTTTTTGTACGGGGTGCTGCACGCGGAGATATTCATCGGACGGCGTGCCGCCTCGGGCTATCTCTGTAATGGCTTCCTCAACGAGGGCCGCAGTCTGAATACGCTGTTCGCGGGTTTTGCAGAGCAGTGAGTCCACCAGATCGCTGAGCGCCTGTGAAATCTGAGGCATCACCTGACGAATCGGAACATGCGGATCCCGCAGAATCGTGTGCAGAACGGTAATCGAATTGCCGGAAAACGGCGGATGGCCGACACACATCATGTAGATCACGCAGCCGAGCGAAAACAGGTCGGCGCGTTCATCGACCCGGCTACCTTCGATCTGCTCCGGAGACATATATCGCGGCGTACCGAGAGTCTGTCCCATGGATGTGATGTCGGACAGTTCAAAGATGACCTGAGCCAGCCCGAAGTCCACAATTTTGACTCGCTGAACACCATTTTCCAGCAGGATGTTTCCCGGCTTGATGTCGCGATGCACGATCCCTTTTTCATGGGCGGCTCGCAGTCCCGTGGCGATCTGGCGACTGATGCGCAGGATGTCACCAAGGGGCAGCGGTCCGATTTTCCGCATATGATCGTGAAGTGTTGCTCCCGACACAAACTCCATCACCAGATACGGGCGCCCGTCGTATTCATCGACCGCATGAATCGTCACGACGTTAGGATGATTGATGCTGGCGGCAACTCGAGCTTCCCGCAAAAATCGAGTTCTGGCTTTTTCGCTGGCTGCCAGACTGCTGGCCATGAACTTGATGGCGACTGGACGAAACAACTTTGTATCAAACGCTTCAAATACGGTCCCCATACCTCCGCGGCCGAGACAGCGGATGATGTCGTAGTGCGCCATTCGGCCAATCACATTGTGGTCAGGCGCGGGCTGAAGTCTGAGCCCCAAATCCTTGATGGCTGAGAAAGTGTCGGCACTGGGTGAGAACCGCTGTTCTTCGCCTTCCACTGATTCAATCTTCGTCACTGCCAGTGGATCTCGACCGTCCTGTGCAGATAAAGATAAAGGCAGCTCCGACAGGTCGGGATCTGTGCAGGAATTCAGTGTCGTCGCCTGGTCTTCCGGCGGCAGAGACTTTGGATCGGGTTGAGACATGCACTCGTTCCTGAGGGACTACGATTTTGAGGACCGAGGCGTCAGTCCCGAATTCCTGAATCCATGCAGCAGAGGAACTGCATGGTGCTCGACCACTATATCTGTGTGCCCAGCCCTTCGCAATCACTCCCGTAGGGTGTGTGCAGCGAAACGGAACACACCACGGGCGATTGTCCACGACCATGGTGCGTTGCGCATCGCTTCACGCACCCTACAAGATTCTATATTCATGATCTCAGCGACTATCACGCACGATCTGGCATTCAAACGCAATTGGCGTGCTCGTGCTCAGTGAAACGGTGCTCGTGCTCGTAATCGAATCGAGGCAACCATGACAGAATACCTGTTTGACCATGATC
>CAZFDW010000020.1:0-29099 GCA_964517865.1 uncultured Chitinophaga sp. | reverse complement strand
TTGGAACTGTCGGAGTACCTGGCGAGCAGTTCGTCGCAGTAAGGCCGATAGGCGTCGGGCTGTCCCGTGGCGAGAATCACAGCCCGTTTATACCAATACTCACCATTCTGCGGCTCCAGCGCGATCTGTTTGTCGATGGCGTCAATCGCCTCCTGCCACTGTCCCTGGGCGGCTTGGATTTCCGCCACGGCATCGTAGCCGTTGACCTGGTTCGGGTTCAATGTGACCAGAGCTTCAGCGTCGGCCATCGCTCCGGCATAATCCTCCTTTCCCAGGAAGGCCCGCGAGCGCTTGCGAAGAAACCGAGTGTTCTCAGGATCTTTTTCAAGTGCCTTTGTGAAATCCGCAGCCGCCTGCTCCCAGCGACGCTCCGCCAAGTGTTGATCACCGCGGGACGCAATGAGTTGGTCATCATTCGGATTCAGTTGAATGGATTCCTCGATCGTCCTGTTCGCCAGCACGATCCAGGCAAGGTCGATTCGCAGGCCCGACCGGTTCTCGGGATCGAAACGCAGGCTTCGCAGATCGGCATTCGGACTAAAGAACACACGATACACGCGCCACTGACCGTCGCTGTCCGCCAACCGGAATCGCGTGACCTGTTTCTCGGAGGACACCGGTTCGCTGGACGTGCCCCAGTACAGAGCTGCGTAATCGAAGTCGCCGTAAACGCGGGCACACAGAGTCAACTCCTTCCAGCCCGGCGGTGCCCAGACGTCACAAGCTAAGTGCGGGTCGTTGCCGGTTGTCGTCACCGCCAGGATGCCGTCCGAAAGTTCAGACTGGCATTGGTATTTGGTTTGCCAAACGATCTCGATCTCTGTTGCTGCGAAGTTCCAGCAGCGAAGCACATGCGGGAGCCGGACTTCGCGGAGGAGCCCTCCCACCGGATGCTCCAGCGGGCCAAGGACGCTCTGGGCTTCCGTGTGAAGAAGCTCGATCGTCAGTTTGCGGTTCCAGGCGGGCGGGTTCTCCTTGTCGTACAGCTCCGCTTTGGCGAGCTCGGCGGCCTTGTGGAGCGTGGCGCGGGCTTCGTCCTTTTTGCCAAGGTGGTGTTGAGCCATGGCCAGGAAGAAGAAGGGGTAGGCGGACGATGTTTTGGCTGCGGGGCTCGACTTCTCGGCAGTGGCAGCCAGCGTCGCGAGCTGTTGCGCCGCTTCGTCGTGCTTACCGGCGCGCAACAGGACAGCGCCCAAAGTGTTTCTTGCGGAGGCATTTTCCGGATCGGCCGTAACCGCCGCTGCGGCAAGCTTGATGGCTGAACTGTAGTCCGTCAAAGCCTCCGGGCTGATTGCGCATGCCCAGATCGCCAGGTCATCCACGGTTGGGTCGAGCGATTGTCCGACCGTATCGGCCAATCGCTGTTCCAGAAAATTTCTGCATGTCCGCTGATAGGCAAGAAGGTCGCCGGAGGCTAGCTGGACCATTGCGAAGAGATAAGCAGATCGTGGACCAGAGACTCCCAACTCAACAGCCTTTTGCAGGTCGGAGACGGCCTTTCCCGCCTGATCCCCACTGGCAAGCCGGCGGGCCGCCCGATCAAGATAGGCATTTGCGAGCGCGTCTTGTTCGTCCTTCGGTACCGCTTGATCAACGATGGGATCCCTTGGTTGGCTGCTTGGTGGAAGCTCGCTCCATGCTAATCCGATCTTGGCCAGCTCGCGTTGCATGGCAGGGAGATCCCAGATCAGCACGCCACCGTCGGCGAGCCCCACTGCCAGCTTTTGTCGGTTCGGCGAAAACTCGATCCAGCGCGCTGTACCCTTTGTTGGTGGAAGGGTCGCCAGATGCCCGATTTCTTCCGTATTCCAGATCCCAACGGTCTGTGCGTTTTCGTCGAGGGACGCCACTAACAGTCCATCCGAGCTGAGCGTGGGGAGGGTTAACTTGTCAGGAACCCCGACCATCCGGAAAGCGGGACGATCCTGCAACAGATTCCAGACGTCCAGGCAATAGAGACTCCTCTGACGGTCGAACGTTCCATAAATGATATGGTTGCTATCCGGAAAGAACTCCAGGCCTCGGTACGGGGACGAAGGCGACACGGGCGGGCTCGCACGTTCCTCGCCCGTCGCCAAATCCCAAACTCGCACCGTCATCTGGTTGAGTTTGGTTGCGATGACCGCCAGCAATTTGCTGTCGGGGCTAATGGATAGCGTTTGGACTTGGCCAATATCGTCACGGTTGGTAGGACGCACAAGCCTGGGCGCTTCAGCGCCGTGATTCGGCGCTGAGGTCTCCAACTGACTGACGTCCCACACGACGAATCCATGTCCCGAAGCGACGAAATAGCGTCCGTCGGGACTAAATTCCATGCACCAAACTTGCGCCAGGCGAAAATCGTCCACTTTCAGGGTAAGTCGTTTACTCCATGACGGAACATCCCAAAACGTGATTTCCCCTCCCCAATCGCCGATGGCTAGAACCTTGCCGCTCGGGCTGAATGTGATCGGATGCGCGGAAGCCTTAAAACCCGTAAGTTCCTTGAGCAATGCACCCGTGTTCGCGTCCCAGATTTTTGCGGTATGGTCTTTGCTGCACGAGGCCAGGTACCGACCGTCGGGGCTGAATGCGAGCGCGTCGATCGCGCCCGTGT
This sequence comes from uncultured Chitinophaga sp., assembly GCA_964517865.1. Classification (GTDB taxonomy): domain Bacteria; phylum Planctomycetota; class Planctomycetia; order Planctomycetales; family Planctomycetaceae; genus SXXK01. The sequence continues at coordinate 26,503 of CAZFDW010000020.1, read as the reverse complement.
GGGCGGCGAGAGACAACTTCTCCGGCGTCTGCTGCTGATTCCAAATGGTCACTGTCCGCGCCGTGGCAACGGCCACCAGCTGCTCGCTCAAAGTAATAGAACTGTGTGTGCCCGTGTCCGGCGGCACGAGGGAAGCCAACTCTCGCCCCGTCACGAGATCCCAGACGGAAACCGCCCTCGAGTGCATGGTGCCATAGGCAAATCGGTGGCTATCAGGGCTGAATGCGACGTGAGTTACCACTTCGCCGGTCAGATTCAGGTGGGGCGTGAACGTGTCCGTTCGCCACACCTTTATGCCATTATCACCGCCGCAGGCCAAATACCGGCCGTCGGGGCTGAATGCCACGCAATACGGCAGTTCAACTTCCGGCTCAATTGTCTGCTTGAGTTGCCCACTATCCACGTCCCAAACAATCACAACTTTGCCTGCGATTGCGGCGAGAAACTTCCCATCCGCGCTCAGCGCTGCCGCTCTCACGCCCCTTCCACCAGGAATGATATAGTCCTGGGCAAGCGCTGGATCAAACCCAAGACGAGCCTTGACGGCCCCCGATTCAAGATCAATCAGCAACACATCAGGGTTACCGTACCAGGCCGCCGCCAGGTACTTGCCATCCGGCGTCAGGCCACCCGTGAGGGGACCGCGCACGACTGGGATCGGGAGGCTTTTACGCTCCACTGGAAATGAATTCCTGCACTGCCACAGTCCCATGTCATCTGCCTGCCAGACGCGAACGATCCCGTCGCGGTCGCCAGTGACTAGCAGACGACTTGCCTCGGCGAACTGGGCGAAACAGACTTGGTGAACATGGCCCCGTAGGCGAATGCTCTCCGCGGTTGAGTCGAGTCGGTGCAGCACCACGTCTCCCGTTTGCAGCCCGACTACTGCAAGTGTTGAGTCTCGATTCAGCCCGAAGATCGAGATGCCTTCCTTACTGTAATCGAGAACCTTTGGATTTAGGCCGACGAAGTCTCCCAGGCAAAGGACAGCTTCTTGGCGTAATTGGAACAGGTCCTTCAGCGGTGTATCTAACTGACGCGCCTGATCGAGCAATCCCCATGCCCGTTCACGATATCCGGTCGTACGTGAAGAACGCAGTGCCTGGACTTCGCGGACCAAAGATTGGTAGAGGTGTGAGATTGCTGTTTGTCGCTCCTTTTCAGCCGCGTTCTGAGCGGTGAGTGCGGTTGTCTTCTCCTTTTGCGCTTGGTGGCGCGCAGCGTTTGCATTGGCGGCGGCCTCGTTCGACTGATTGAACAATTTCAGATTGCGCATGGCCATGTTTTCGAATCGCAGCGCAGCCACGCCGGAAATCACGGCGGCGAGCGTCAGCAGCACGGCAATCGTCGTGGTCAGCGCAGACACCATCGGATTCCGTTTGCACCAGCGGACAAATCGAGTGACCGGTGAAATCCGTCGAGCGAGAATGGGTTCGTCACGCAGATATCGTTCCAGGTCATCCGCCATTTCCTGCGCCGATTGATAGCGATGTGCGGGATCCCGGTCGATGGCCTTCTGCACGATCGTGGTCAAATCCGTCGGCAGTCCGGCGTCCAGGGACTTCAAGGCCGGAGGCGCCTCGGTCGTCACCTGCTTCATCAGCTTGTGACGGTCCTTCTCCGGAAACGCGGGTCGCAGCGCCAGCAGTTCATACAGCGTCAGGCCCAGCGAATACGTGTCCGTGCGATGATCGACCGTGCCTTCAAACTGTTCCGGAGCCATGTAACGAAGCGTGCCCAGAATGTCGCCCGTGTGAGTCAGGTCCTGCTGATCACTGGCTTTGGCCAGTCCGAAGTCGGTGACCCAGACGTTGCCCCGCATGTCCATCAACAGGTTGGCCGGCTTGATGTCGCGATGCACAATTCCTTGCTGATGGGCATGCTGCAGTGCATTTGCCACCTCCGCGCCGATCGTCGCAACGCTGCGCCAATACGGCATCCGTGAGGACTTGCCGGAAGAAACATGGGACTGTCCCGGCAACGGAATCTCTCCGGAACGTGCGGTCTCAGACAGGACGCCGGCGACCGTATCACTCAGGCCCGGCTGGTGGTTCAGCCGTTGATCGGCTGTCGAAGAATCGGCGACAATCGATGCCACCGCTGACCAGTTTTCCTTGACATCGACCTGCTGTGTGCCGCCCGAGTGGTTCTCGTCTGAATTCAGAAGAAGTGTCGCTCCCAGTCGTCCGTCAATCAGCGACCTTGCGACGGCATCGGCCGAAACGTCGGCATGGGCGGGAGTCTGCCGATCCTGTGTCTGCAGGCTGGAGCGAATCTGCTGTGGCATCGCCTTCCCGGGCATCCCGGAACCAGTTTTCTGCAATCGACGCAATTCCACAAGTACCTGGTCCAGTCCCAGACCCTGAATGAACTGCATCACGTAATACTGCAGCCCGTCCTGTTCACCTACGCCGAAGACCGGGACAATGTTCGTATGGTGCAGTCGCGCGGCAGCCCGGGATTCCCGCGCGAAGCGTTTGCGAACACGATCATTGTCAAACACTGTTCGAGGCAGCACCTTGACCGCCACTCGTCGCCCCAGGGAGACCTGCTCGGCTTCGTACACCACGCCCATCCCGCCGCGACCGACTTCGCGGATGATGCGATAGTCGCCAAGCTGAGACAGTTCCGGGGCCGGTGTCTCAGGAGCTTCGCGATCCAGAGATTCATCCTTGATGGCAATCCGCTCGACCATCGCCATGGCCGGGAACACTTCCCGAATTTCGGCAGCTAAATGTGGATGCTTCGCGATGTACTCGGCGAGCTGCGGACGCTCACCGCGACGACAGCGATCGATGAACTCTTCCGCGAGTTCCAGCACCTGGTCAGAAAATGAATCTGAGTCTGACATGTTCGTCCCTTTTTCAGTCATCCTTGAATTCCGGAAGATCTTCGAGAATTTCACGCAGTCTTTTCATCGCCTTCAGGTAACGGCGTCCAGCGGTCGCCCTTGGCATTGCGAGAACCTGGGCAATGTCGCTGATCGTCAACTGTTCAAAATGCTTCATAGCAATGATCTCACGATCCATCGCATCCATACTATTGAGCGTTTCCTGCAACAGGAGTCGTTTTTCCGCTTTGATCGACGCCTGAGAAACGCTGGTCAGTGATCCCAGCAGGTGCGCAGCCAGTGAAACAGAATCTGCCCCCGGCAATCCACCGCGATGCAAAGTCACTTCCTGGCCCGCATCCCGCATTTGGGTGCCCAGGTGCCGTCGATGAATTTCGGTCAGTTTCAGACCGGTCAGATGCCGTAGCCACAGAAAGAACGGCAACAGTGGGGCGGCCGCATATTCAGGGAGCTTGCGAGCTGCTTCGAGAAAAGCTTCCTGGATCACATCCGAATCGTCGATGCGTCCCTGCAGGCGTCGATTCAGTCGCAGATGCACCATACGTTTCATCGGCAATCGAAACTGCGAAAACAACTCGTCCATGGCGGCCGCATCCCCTGCGGCAGCGAACCGAACAAGGGTATGCAGTTCCTCTGCGTTTGAGTCACTGCTGTTCTGAAGGGGTTGCGTCACGGGGATCCTCATACTGTATGTCAGTGCAGACGAATCCGAGCCGTCTCGATCTTAACCGATTCTTTTTTGAAATTCCTCGAAAAAGTGTTTTCCGCCCCTGGACTGCGGCAGCCTGCTGCCGCTTTGATCCGCCAGCCTGCTGGCCGGGGAGGATGAAGTTGGTGTTGATCACGCCAGATCCCGGAATGCCGCAGCAGGCTGCGAGCACGAAAGCGGCAGCAGGCTGCCGCAGTCCAGGGAAATCGCTTGCAAAATTTCGCGTTTTGGAGTCCCATCTCTGGTGTGGTGCGCACTTAGATCCATATGGACTCCACGATGACTCACCCGAACGATGACCTCGACAACCTGCTTGACCGTGCCCGGGACGGCGATGCCCAGGCTTTGGATCGGATTTTTTCACAATTCCGCGACCGTCTCAAGCGGATGGTGCAACTGCGGCTTGACCGACGACTGCAGGGGCGCGTCGATCCATCGGATGTTCTGCAGGATGCCTTTGTCGATGCCGTTCGCCACCTTCCCGATTATCTGGCGGCCCCACGGGCACCGCTGTTCCTGTGGCTTCGTTACCTGGTCGGTATGCAACTGAAAGCCCTGCATCGGAATCACTTGCAGACTCAGCAGCGGAACGCACGGCTGGAAGTCTCGTTATATCAGGGGACACTGCCGGCGGCCGATTCTGCAGCATTGGCGGCTCAGTTGCTTGGAAACTTCAGTTCTCCGAGCGAAATCGCAATCCGGACGGAACGTGTGCTCCAGTTGGAAGAAGCCTTAAATGCGATGGAGCCTATTGATCGCGAGATCCTGTCGCTCCGACATTTTGAAAACCTGTCTCGTACGGAAGCGGCTCAGGAACTGGGAATCGAAGCAAGCGCCGCCGGAAAACGCTATCTGCGTGCACTCCAGCGGCTGCGCAATCTGATGAAGGAAACGGACCTGTCTCGTGATCAATAGAGCAGTCCGCGTTTTTGACTGGAACGAGGAGATGAACATGGCTGAAGAATCGGGCTCTACCTCGAAAATCGAAGAACTTGCCGAATCGTTTGTCGAGCGCTTTCGGCGGGGAGAGCGTCCTGCGATCTCGGACTACACGCGCCGACATCCGGAGTTGACAGCACAGATTCAGGATGTGTTTCCGGCATTGGTGATGCTTGAACAGGTTCAAAGGGATCTGCAGTCGAGCCCAACGATACCGATTTCCTCACAGTGTCCCGGTGCCATGTCCACGCTGGGAGACTTTCGCATTATTCGTGAAGTCGGACGCGGTGGTATGGGTGTCGTGTTCGAAGCCGAACAGGTGTCGTTGGGTCGACAGGTCGCTCTGAAAGTTCTCTCGGGGAGCCTGTTGGCAGACAGCAAACTTCGCAAACGATTCGAACGAGAAGCGCGCTCGGCCGCGCGACTGCATCACACCAATATCGTTCCCGTATTTGGTGTGGGAGAACAGGATGGCGTTTCTTACTACGTGATGCAATTCATCCAGGGACTGGGATTGGATGAAGTTCTCGCAGAACTGAAAAAACTGCCACCACAAGCGGTCCGGTCCGGAGAACTGCTGGCGGCGGGACAACTACAAGATGCGGCTGCGGCCGGTTGCGCGAATCACGCGGTATCGGCGGTCCACATCGCTGACTCTCTGCGGCGTGGTCAGTTCAGTCAGACAACGTTATTGCCGAACGGCCATCTGAGTGACAGCGGCAGTGAGAACAGCGACTTCGATGAATTTGGTGTGACCGCGTTACCCAATCAAGGCCTTTCTGCGGCAGCCGGACACCGGGATGCGGTAGACACTGCCGTCGGACATTTGTCAGACACGGCCCCTTACACGCGATCGTTTGTCCTGCCGGGTCAAAGCGAGCAGCAATCCGGCAGGAATCACGGCCGAAACTTTTATTGGCAAAGCATCGCTCGAATCGGCGTTCAGGTGGCCGATGCGCTGCATTATGCACACGATCAGGGCGTGATCCATCGAGATATCAAACCGGCGAATCTGCTGCTGGATACGCGAGGAACGGTGTGGGTCACGGACTTTGGACTGGCGAAGGCGATCGATCAACACGATCTGACGCACACGGGTGACGTACTGGGCACATTGCGGTACATGGCCCCGGAGCAGTTTGATGGCCGAGCCGATGCACGCAGCGATGTGTATGCTCTGGGGCTGACGCTGTACGAGTTGCTGTCCCTGCGTCCGGCCTTTAATGAAGTGGAACGGCAGAAGCTGATCCGTCAGGTCAGCGACGGGACTCCTCCGAGGTTGCGGCTGCTGGATCCTTCAATTCCGCGTGATCTGGAAACGATCGTGCATAAGGCGATCGATCGAGATCCCGCGCATCGCTATCAGGCGGCGGGCGAAATGGCCGCCGACCTGCAGCGATACCTGGGCGATGAACCGATCCGCGCCCGCCGGATTTCGCCCGTCGCGCGGTTTGCCCGCTGGTGCAAGCGCAATCCGGCGGGTGGAGCCATTGTGGCACTCCTGGTGGTCGGATTAGGCGCTTCGATCGCAGCAGCCGTGCTCTTAGCCAACGAGCGTAACAGGACCGAGGTCGCGCTGGCGGACTCGGAGGAGAAATCGAAACAGTTGCAGGCGCAGAACGACGAGCTGGACAAAGAGCGACAACGGGCCGAAGAGAACCACCGCCGAGCGCGGGAGGCGGTTGATCGTTTGCTCACGAAAGTTGCGAAGGATCTGGAGGATACCCCGCAGATGGAGCAGATTCGCCGCGCTCTGCTCGAAGACGCGCTGGAGTTCTATCAGGTGTTCCTGAAGCAGAAGGGACGAGATCCGACGATCCGCTTCGAGACCGGCCTGGCATTCTTTCGCGTGGCCGACATTCAACGGCAGCTCAGCCGCGGGCCAGAGAGCATCAAGGACTACGAAGAAGCAACCGCGATTTTTCAGGCGCTCGCAGACGAATTTCCAAAACGAACCGAGTATCGTGAGCAACTGGCGCATTGCGACCTTCGTCGAGGGACAGCACTGTCCCGCATGTACCGTTACGATGACGCCGCCGCGGCCTATCAAAAAGCCATCGATGCCTGGGAAGCCCTGGTTGTCGAATTGCCACGCCATCCGGTCTGCCTCGAAGAACTGGCTCGGGCGAACTACGAGATGGGGCACCTCTGGAACCGCCGATATTTCTTCACAAAGAGCGGTCCCTATGTCGCACGCTCCGAAGAATTGCTTGCTCAGCTCGCTAAAGAGTTTCCAAACTATCCCGTTGATCCCGCCGTGAAACTGAAAGTGCCCGATCTGCTCCGCGCGACCGCTCAGGCGCGAGGGGAAATGCCGGAAGCGATTCGTCGGAATCAGAGCCACTACTTCTGGATTCTCCCGCACGATTCGGTGGGGTTGGCCCGGTACGACCAGGAGGGCCGGGAAATACTCATGCACTGGGAACGCCTCACGGAGGCGCATCCGGATGTTCCCGACTATCGCAAATTGTTTCATCAGACATCGGCGGATTACGGTCGAGTCCTGATGGCGATGGATCGTTTCGAGGAAGCCGAACAACTCGCCTGGCGGAATCGAGACGATATCACTCGGCTGGTCGCCGAGTACCCTGACATTCCGGAATACCGTGTGGGCCTGGCGTGGAATGAGATTGATCTTGGAAATCTGCTGCACCTCGGGAAGCGCCCGGCCGAGGCACTGGAGCATTTCCGAGTGGCGATTGACTTGGCCGGGAAACTGGTGGAGCAGCATCCGCAGGAGCCGCGGCACAAAATCCATCTGGCCGGGATGCTGAACGTTTGCCCCGCACCACAGTTTCAAGATCCGGAACGAGTGATTGCCTTACTTCGGCAGGCCCTGCAGTTTGATGAGAATCCCCGGGAATGGACAACTATCGGGTTTGCACAAACGCGTGCGGGGCGCAACACGGAGGCGTTGCAGTCCTACCAGAAGGCCCGTGAACTGGGCGTTAAGGACGCCCGTCTCTTCTTGGGTGAAGCGTTCGTGTACCACCATCTTGGACGGCCGGACGACGCACGAAAGTCCTATCAACTCGCCATCGACGCGCTGGATCAGACGACGAATCAATTCTGGTACCTGCCACAACTGCGATTGATCCGAGCGGAACTGGAAGGACTGCTACAGATCGGCGCCGCTGAAACGCCTGAAACTCCAAATACCCCGCCCATGCCTTGAGTGTTCGAGAGACCAAAGCCCATCCACTCACCTTTTTCTTCGTTTCTTTCGCTTCCGTCGGGCTCGCCCCGGCGGAGCGCCAACTGAGCGGCTACCGAAAGCCCATCCACTCACCTTTTTCTTCGTTTCTTCCGCTTCCGTCGGGCTCGTCCCGGCGGAGCGCCAACTGGGCCGCTACCGAAAGCCCATCCACTCGCTCTTTTCTTCATTTCTTTCGCTTCCGTCGGGCTCGTCCCGGCGGAGCGCCAACTGGGCCGCTACAACTATCCCTGCTGAGAGTGTTCCTAAGTTACAATTCCAGGTGTCTCGATGCATCCGCTCTATACGCCGGAAAACACGTCAGCCGCGTATCAGCTCAACTGGAGCGTCGCGGTCTTCGGACAAGCCGAACTGCCGCCTGCAGACCTTTGGCTGCCGAACCTTCAGTCCGCCACGGAAGCCGATAATGTCCGCATTCTGGAACACCATCATCCGAGCCCCAATGTTGTGCAATTCCTGATCAGCACACGTCCTCAATCCACTCCGACCCAGATCGTTCGATCTCTCAAAGGGCGATGGCAGTATCTGCTCAGAGAGTATTGCCCGAAGTTGTTTCGCAGAAACTACGGTATCACGAGTGTCGGAGAGGCCAACAATCGGGTACTTGAACAGTACGTGGCCCTGCAGCCGGACAGACATCGCATGGCGGACCCACAAGTTCAGCAGCAGATTGAAGCCTTGCAGTTTCATGATCCCGCGATTGATCTCGTTGCGGTGCGGATCGGGACGTATGGTCGCTGCCTCCACAACCTGCATGTGGTTGTGGAGACCGAATCCGGCTGGCATGATATCCGTCGGGACGTGTTGCTGCGATCTCGGCAAATGATCATTGATTGTTCCGCCAGGCACGCATGGCGATTGGCTCGCATCGGGATCCTGAGCAATCACATCCATATTCTGCTGAATGCAGACGTCACTGAATCACCGGAAAGCATTGCATTGTCGCTGATGAACAATCTGGCGTACGTGCAGCAGATGAAGCCGGTATTGCGTTTCAGCTATTACGTCGGGACATTCGGGCCGTACGATCGCGGGGCTGTCAGAAACAGCTTATAGCGATTCTGTAGCCGCTCAGTTGTGATCCCGCCGGGGCGAGCCCGACGGAAATCCGGAGCGGTGCGGGAATGCCGGTAGCCGCTCAGTTGTGATCCCGCCGGGGCGAGCCCGACGGAAATCGCGGGACGAGCCCGCCGTTCCGTGCCGTTTGATGATCGCTTCCGTCGGGCTCGCCCCGGCGGAGCGCCAACTGGGCCGCTACCAAAGCGAATCCCCCCTTCTTCTTCCTGTGCCACTTTCGCTTCCGTCGGGCTCGCCCCGGCGGAGCGCCAACTGAGCGGCTACTACCATTTTCGGAAATCCATTCAGAAACGCAGATTCCTTTGGGATGCATTTTGAGAAAGCGCACTTGAGAAAGCAGAGATCCCTGTTTGCCGTGTCCCGAGTATTGAAGTGTGCGGCAACGGTGACCAGACGGCTTGCGTCGTTCCGCTTCGAAGAGAGGCAGGTGGCGCCGTGCCGGGTTCTTGTTTCCTGGGAGTTTTCAGGAGTCACACTATGCTCTCGCATCTACTCAGCATCTTTCACCGTCAGGACGCCCGCAGGCGCGACAGGAGCCGTCGCAGGCGTCTCGGGCGTCACCGATCCCATTACCGATCGCTCCAGCTGGAGAAGCTGGAGGACCGAACCCTTTTGACCTCGAACCTTTTCCTTGATTTCGGGGACAACTTTCCCGCTGGCGGCCTGGGCACGAATGTCCTGCAACTCAGAAATACCTTCAACGCAGGAACTCCCGGAATCCAGGGGCCCGATCTGCGATATCCATCCACGAGTACGATATCAGGCACGGCGTTTACCGACACGACCCCCCTGAACATGACGGGCCTCGCTCCACTCATTAACTATGACTACAATAGCGACGCGAATGTTGGGGATGTACAGGACTACCTCGATCTACGTGATGCAGTCGTCTCACTCGTCAGGTCGTATTACGCGCCTTTCGACGTCGCGGTCTTCATGGCACCTGCGCTGGACAACTCATCGAGCGCCAATTACCTGAACGGAGTGCGATCGACTTTACAGCAGGGCATGAACGCGGCGGGCGAGTATGATTCGTGGGTCTTCATCGCATCCGTCCTGAGAACGGACACAACCCCAGCCCTTTCCGTTGGCGGCGATCTCAATTTCAATGGTATTTCTGCCGGCGTGGATATCGATCAGGGCAATAGTCGCGACGATTCGCAAATCGTGTTTGCGGAAACCGTCCTTAGCTTTAATCAGACGGATGACACCCGACTTGCATACACAGCGGCGCATGAGGCTGGGCATGACTTCGGGCTCGTCCACACCACCAACGGCGCAGGAAGAAATGCCACAGGTAACGCTCAAATTGACGCCGACAATCAGCTGCTCAGCCAATCAAACTTGGTGGTTGATACTGCTGGGCAATCGAATCGGTCGAATTACACCTTCGCCACTCGCTACCCACTTGTCCGTGGTGATGGCAATACCAACCAGAACGACACTCGGGTTCCCTACGACAGGCTCGCAAACAACAGCAATCTGGGGACCAGCATCAGTCGCGGGGGGGCGTCCTACGTCACTGGAACTGGCGCGCACGACGATATCCGCCTTACCTGGGTCCCCGGGGTTCAGGGTGGCAGCGTGTCGGTCAGCGTCCAGCCGTTTCGTGAGTCGGCGAGGACAAACGCCGCTGGTACGACATACACCTACACACTCGACGACGTGTCAACGGGGATTCGGATCGACTCGGGGTTCGGCAGTGATCGCATCACGATTGACTCACAGATCCCCGCATCAATCATCGTCTATGGCATGGCGGGCGACGACCAGCTGATCGTAGACGGCGAACCTGGCGAGGCGGCAGCATACTCTCCTTCGACTGTAACGAGTAAGGTCGGGCTCGACGGCCGCGCCGAAATGAGTGCGGTCATCTTTCTGGAAAATACGACCATCGTCGTTGAGCAATTCGAGCAGGAGAGCACAATTTCTCTGACCGACTTCGATGTCGTCTCGGTCAATCTCTTTGATACACGAGACACTATCCGAACGACGCGCACCCCCGATGGCGGCTCGTTCACGATCAGCCCCGATCCTCGAAATTCAGGACTCCCCTTCATCCCGGTGACTCTGAGCGGCGTCTACAATGTTCTGCTGAATACGCGGGGCGAATCGGATGAGATCCGCGTCTTCTCTCTGCCGGCCGGTGTACGTCTGACCGTCAATGGCGGTGACGGAAATGATCGTCTCCACGTTACCACCCGAGGTGAAGTCTCGGGCGGCAGCGTGGCCACTCTCTCCGACTTGGGGGGTGACGTGGACTTTCGCGGAGGGAGTGGATTCAATCAACTGTTCATAAATGACCAAGCGTCGCCGATTCGCCGCGACTTTCAGATTTTTGAGAACCGCATTGAGGCCCGGCCGATCCCCGCGAGCGAATTCGACCCGATCGTGACGATTTGGTACAGCGAGGTCGCGGAACTCACTGTATTGGCGGGAGTCCACAGCGACCTGTTCCACGTCAACTCGACGCACCCCGAGACGCGCCTGTCGCTGTTTGGTTTGGGTGGCGACGATATCTTCACCGTCGGCCAAGGTAATCTTTTCGAGGATCTGGAGTCCTACCTGCGCATCCATGCTGGCGAAGGCAACGACCGGCTCACACTTCAGGATCAACACGCCACGACCCATGGCGGTTACGTCTTTGGCACGGTAAGAAAATTCGACTGGTTTGAAGCGACGTTCCAGAAGCAGACGATTTTGTCCGTTTTTCCCTTCCCTATCGTGTATCAGTCCGGAGAGCTGAACGTGGGCGGCATCGAGCAACTTGATTTTCAGGGCTCGGGGCAGGACGATTTCTTTGATGTCAACGGCACACTGGCGGAAATGACCTACAACCTCTTTGGTAACGGCGGGGCGGACGATTTCCGGATTAACGGCCACACGCTCGAGTCAAGCATCAACGTCTTCGGCGGCCTACCGAACGCACCCGCTTCGCCAGGCGACCGTCTGCGCGTCCATGCGACCAGCGACGACACCGGAAGCTACCTCCCTGGTAGGTTCCCGAACGACGGCCGAGTCACCGCCAACGGGCACAACATCGATTTCAGCGGCCTTGAGCCGGTGTATATCGAAGGATTCGGCAGCTTCGGATTTACGACACCGCGCAGCCGGGACATCATCGACATTCGTGAGTACCGCGACAATCCTTTGCCTGGAACCCTCGTCTGGACAGAGATCTCGGGCACCAGTGGTGTGGGCAACACAGGCTTTGAGGTGCTGCGCTTCCGTGGGGGCGGCCTGCTGAGTGTGAACACGGTTGCGGCAGACCTGATCCTCGAGCCAGTCTATAACTGGTTTGACCCGACAGACGTGGTCACAATCCATCCCGATGCTCTCGGAGGAAATCGAGTGGGTCGACTGCAACTCATCATGGGTATCGGTAACGACCGTCTGATCGATCACACACTTGATGGTTCTCGCGCAACGACGGTACTCGAACCGATCTTTGTCACGCCGGTGGAACATCGGATCTCGGGTGTGGCCGCCCGGATTGACCTGGGAAGCCTGCGGGCCTTTGACGCTGACGGCGCACTGATTCACGATGTCCAACACCACGGACCGGGCCGGATGGTCCTCGAAGATCTTCAGACACTCGTGACATCCGTTCGTGCAGGTGCACACATCACTCTCGATGCAGCACCCGGCGGTCGGCAGGGCGTGCAGTCGAACGATAGTCAGATCATTTCGGAGTTTCAGTTGACGCCGGAGGGCAAGTTCGGGTTGACACTCCAAGGGAATGTACTGGTCTCGATCATCGCGATTCTGACACCAAAGCCTCCCGAGCTGCGGGGCTCCGAAACGACCGATGTTCTGACGATCGAGAGCGACATTGCCGCCGCTTCCGAGGCGCTCCGCAATCATCGGATACTGATAACCGATTTTGGCGCCGACGATACGATTCGCGTGCGTGGCGCGACCGATGGCAATCATCCGGTCCCGACCACCTTTCAGGCGGACCTGCGCGTGCCGGGCTTTGTGTTCGTCGAGCTGCTCGTGACACCATCAAGGCCTCTAATTGGACTCGTTGTGTCGATCCCTGCGCGGCGTCCGAGCATAGAACTCGAGGGGCGGGAGCTGACGGCCGACCGGGCTGAATTAATTGCCCCGACCGCACCACTCGACGGCTGGTTTCCCAACGGAGACCCGCGCCAGGCGACACCGGTGGGATATCAGATTGGTTTGCGCGGCATCGAGTCGCTCGTGGTCCACGGCCCGCGCAACGAGGGTTCCAACGTGGCGGTCATTCCCGGCGCAAATGATGCGGTGATTGTGCAGTCCGAGACAATATCGTTCGGGGTTGTCATGCCGATTGACCTGGAAGTTATGGCCGTTGGCCTGCAGAAAGTGACTCTCAACACCCGCAAGGCACTTGTCATTTATCCTAAACCTGATTTTCCGCGCTTCGAAGTCCAAGTCAATGCAGTTGAGCTGCTGATCCAACCAGTCGTGGATGATATCCGCTCAACGCTGACCCAACAGATCATTGGGACGTTCAACAGTGAGACGGGCTTCCGGACGATTGAATCCATTGAGGTCGGAGGATTGTCCATTTATCGCACGCTGGGGGATGGCGATCCGCTGCGCACGACGGCTCGGGCAACCCGGGTGGATACTAAAGTTAGCGGTGATTTTCCGGAAAGCCAGGATGTTACAATTCGCCACGTCCTGACCGGCTGCGAATCGACCATGTCTCTCGATGGTGCCCGAATTGGCGGCGTCTTTTCTTTCGATGTCATCGGCGCAGAAGGAGCGAACAACCGGGTTGCCATCTCGGCGGTGAATGCGCAATTTGAGGGTGGTGTCCACCTCGGCTTCGAGGGTCAGTCCAGCGGCCAGAACACGATCGTGATCGGAGAAACGGGAGTGAGCTTCCGTGGCGGCTCGACCCGCACGGTCGATATCCGCGGTGGCAGCGATACGGTCTTGTTCGAGGCAAACTCGAACATGACGACCTTCGGCGGGCCTCTGGTGACCGACATTCGCGTCGCGGGAGGCCCGACCACCGTTCTGACGGGCGCGGGTGTCGATCTTTCGCCGGTCGAACTGTATGGCATCATCGCGATTCTCAGGCAGCGAAGCGACGCACGCATCAATTCGACCATAGACTTGCTGCGCGAGGCATTCGGACGGGTCGGCCAACACCCTGCGATCGGCGCCGAGGCTGCTCGTTCAATGTTTCTCGCAGGCACGGGCGAGATCACGGTCAGCGCATACGATGGGACAGATGCTGGCACGACAATCCAAGCGAAAGTCCTCGGCTACGTTTCGTTGCAGAGACTAGGCAACGTTCACCTGGAGATCCCGGCCCTGGTGGGCACCGGGATCGATCCCGATGGCGCACTGCACTTCTGTGAAGTCACGAACACCAATGACTCAGGCCCCGGTTCACTGCGCGAAGCACTCGAATGCTCTTACGCGGCCGAGGGCGATGCGCTGGCCGTGGTCAGCTTTGCGATTCCGACCAGTGATCCGGGCTTCGTCGATGCCGATGCACATTTACCGGGCGGCGACCTTGATCCTGACACATTCATGATTCTGCCCGTGTCGGCTCTGCCGACGAACTTCCGCGGTCGCGTGGTGATCAACGGGCAGTCGCAGCAGAACGTGACCGGCGACAGCAATCCGTTTGGTCCGGAAATTGTCCTCGCCGGACATCTGGCCGGTGCCGGGGTGGATGGGCTGACGCTGGGTTCTCTGGAGAATCGCATTCACAGCCTGAATATCCAGGGCTTTGGCGGCAACGGAATCCTCATCGGTGGCCATGGCAATACCGTGACGGGCAGCTATATCGGCACGGACCCGACGGGGACTGCGTCGGCGACAGTGATGCCGGGGATCGTCAGCTGGTGGCCGGGCGAGGACACGGCGGAAGATATCGCAGGCGATCATGACGGCACGCTGCTGAACGGTGCGTCCTTCGCGCCGGGGCTCGTCGGCCAGGCCTTTCAATTTGATGGTGTCGATGACTTCGTATCGACACCACATGTGGTCGACTACACAGCCGGCGTGACGTTCGAGTTGTGGGTGAAGTCCACAGGCGATGGGGGGAATTGCCTGTTGGCCGGCGGAGGTGGTGCCACGGCAAGTCGCGGGATGGGATTGTTCCTTGAGCCGACTGGCCGACCGTTGCTGATGGGGACAAAGGGAACACCTGGTGCTCCGAACTTTCAGATCTTCCCGAACATCAACATCGCCAACGGAACGTTCCACCACCTCGCAGGCACTTGGACTGGCGACACCACTCCGAATGGTGTGAAGCTCTATCTTGACGGCGTGCTGATCGGGTCCGCCACAGCCTTAACGGCCATCGCAACGGATGCTACGCCACTCTATCTTGGTGATCATCCGGCTTACTACCTGCCATTCCGAGGCTCGATCGACGAACCGACCGTGCATGGCAGCGTGTTGTCGGCCAGTGAAATCGCGGCCATCTTCAGCCAGGGTTCTGCGGGCAAACAGTCAATCAATGCGGCGAACGGCCTCAGCGGTGTGAGAATCGTACAAGGCCGCGACAACGTCATCGGCGGTACGACCGAGGCAAATCGGAATGTGATCTCCGGCAATTCGCTGCATGGTGTTCACATTGTCGGCAACAGCTTTCCGGCCGAACCGACCATTGTTACGGACAATCCTGACCAGCTGATCCGCCGTGGCAACATTGTGCGCGGCAACTTCATCGGCACCACGGCCGATGGCATGGGGCGGCTGGGGAATACACTTGGCGGTGTTTATATTGACAACAGCGCGCTGAACATGATTGGTGGTGTTAAGGCGGGCACACGGAACGTCATTTCGGCGAACGGCACAGGTGTGGGAATCGTCGGCCTGTCTGCCAAAGAGAATCGCGTGGCTGGAAACTATGTGGGACTGGCCGCCGATGGTGCCGGGGACCTGGGCAACACGCATGGCGTCGCTGTTGTTGGAGATCTCGGCTTGTCGCTCGGAGCCTCAGGGAACCTCATTGGTGGATCGACCGACGCCGAACGCAATGTGATGTCTGGCAATGATCTGAACGATGTGTTCCTTGCCCGCACGCTCGGAACGACTGTCGAAGGCAACTTTATCGGGACGGACCGGACCGGGAAATTCATGGTCGCGACCGATCCTCGCGGCGCTGCGGGAGTGCGACTGGAGGACGACAAGGACAGTCTGATCCGAAACAACGTGATCTCCGGGCAGGCGTATGGCATTTACATCGGCGGAAGGTGGGTGGCAGGTGGGACCGAGCGGACGCGCATTGAAAGCAACCGCATCGGGACGACAGCAAATGGTCGGCAGGCTTTGGCCGGGTTCACGAACTACTGGGGTATTTCGATCGATGGCTATGTGGATTCCGATGGGGTGACGCATGAGATCCACGATGTGATCATTGGTGGCACAGAAGAGAGCACCGGCAATGTGATCTCCGGCAGCGCCAATCACGGGATCTGGATCAACGGGCCTGGTGTGGAAGGTATTCAGATTCAGGGAAACAAGATCGGCACGGACAAAGATGGCGTTGACGCGGTGCCCAACGGTACAGCCTCCCCGACGAACGGTGCCGGAATTCTGCTGACGGACACGACCGGTGTGCGGATTGGTGGTACCCAAGCCGGGGCGGGGAATATCATTTCGGGGAACAATGGCAGCGGGATTTCGATTCTCCGTGGTTCCGGGCATTGGATTGAAGGCAACTTCATCGGTACTGACGTGAGCGGCTCGCGAAACCTCGGCAACTCGGGCGACGGGGTACGCATCGATGATTCTTCCGGCAACACCATCGGCGGAGCAGTGACTGCCGCTCGCAACGTCATCTCTGCAAATGGACGCAGCGGAGTTCGGATGCAGGGCGCAACGACGACCGGGAACTCTGTCTTTGGGAACACGATCGGCACCGATGTGAGCGGACGGCTTGACCGCGGCAACCGTGTGATGGGGGTCTGGATCGTCGGCGCTCCCGGCAATCGAATCGGTGGCCCGGAAGCGGGACAGGGCAACCTGATCTCGGGCAACGACGTCAACGGAGTGGTGATCGCCTATGAAACGGCGACGAACAACGTCGTCGAGAGTAACTTCGTCGGCACTACGCGATCCGGAAACGAAGCCATCGGCAACGTTCTGGGGGTGCATCTGTTCGAGGCACCTGGAAATGTTGTGATCGACAACGTGCTTTCCGGCAACGTCATCGGCCTCGACATCAGTGGTGTCGCGGCAACCGGGAATCGTGTGGCCGACAATCGCATCGGCACAAATCATGATGGCACGACAGGCCTGCCCAATTCTGCCGACGGCGTGTTCATCGATGATGCACCCGGCAACACGCTCGAAAACAACACGATCTCCGCCAACGGGTTCAACGGAGTGCTGATTGATGGTGTTGGTTCGTTCGGCAATGTCCTGCAGGCCAATTCGATCGGCATTAACGCAGATGGAGTAACGGCGCTCGGCAACGCTGGCCATGGCGTTCTGGTGCAGCAGGGAGCCGGTCGGAATCTGATCGGCACCGATGGCAATGGTGTCAATGACCAGCTGGAGGGAAACCTCATTGCATTCAACGGCGGTGATGGTGTGACCATTGTAGGAGATACGTCGCTGGGGAATACCATTCGTGCGAATTCCATCTTCTCGAATGCAGACCTCGCGATTGATCTCGCCAACGACGGAATCACTCTGAACGACTATGGGGACCTGCTGGCGGTGCCGCCTATTCCTCCGGACACAGATACCGGGCCCAACCTGCGCCAGAATTACCCGGAGATTTCCAGTGTCCGCAAGACGTTATTGGGCCAGAACGCGGGGGTCAGCATCAGCGGGGTACTCAACAGCACGCCCAGCACCACATTTGTGATCGACGTGTACCGCAATGCCACCTCGGTGCCTGAGGGACGGACGTGGCTGGGATCGGTGGAAGTCACGACCAATCGCGACGGTGTTGCCAGAATTTCGGCAAGGTTCAGCGCAACAGCGGCTGAAGCCGATGAATACCTGACGACGACCGCGACTTCAGTGCTAAGTCGAACCGACGGACGGATTATGGGGAATACGTCGGAGTTTTCGGTGCCGCGGGTCGTCTCTGGCTCTGGTGGCCGTGCCGCTGCCGGTGACTTCACTTTGATCGACGGCGGGAAAGGCGTGTCATCGGCGGAATCTCTTTCCGTCGGACAGGATTCCAGATCAGGCCAGATCGATGATCTGTTTTCGAAATCCGAGCTCTGGTGGTGGTCCGAAGAACCTTCGACGCGATCGATCTTTTCAACTCGACGTCGCTGAGGCGGACGTCCTGGGCATCCGCAACTGAGCGAATGCCCAGAATTCCATGCGGCCCACACTCGTTTACCGCCCAGCCGCAGGCGCCGGCTTTCGTTTTGGGCACAGATTAAACCGGCGCCTGCGGCTGGGCGGTAAACGACAACGTCTTTCTGATCGCGCAGAACAGGTTTGAGAATCTGCTGATTTGGAAGCAGGTTTTATGGGATGGATTTTCCGTTGACGCACTTAATGAGGGGAGGAACCTGTCTGGCAGATCGGCTGCCAGGTCATGTTTCGCAAGGGAATCGCGGCGACACGGTCCGTATCCGCGACCCTTTTTATGTTTCTCAGACGGACCATCACAGGGGAGTCATGAACATGGCGAGTTACAATCTGCGGAAATTCTGGATCGTATTTGGAGTGGGTGCAATGGTCGGTGGCTTGTCCACGCTGGCCATCCACCCTCAGCCACTGACGGCGGCTGAGGATAATGTGAATGGGCAGAAATTCGAAGCATTGAAACTACTGGTTGATTCACTGAAAACGACCGTCGAGTTGCAAAGTGATATTCTGAGCGGATTCTCGCGCGGCGATGACGGATCGCTGCGAATTGCCGACAAGACGAGAATGTTTGAGTTGCTTGTGGAGTGCTCTGCGGACGCGGATACACAAAGCCCTGGACTGACTGTCTGTGGTCCCGCTGTGTTTGAAAGCTCTCGAATGGATGCGTCTCGAGTGGTCCTGAATGGCAACGGGGATTTTGATCCGGCCGTCTTAGTGAGCCTCCCAACGCTGCCGATGCCGCGATCTGCGATTGAGACGAACGGTGGTCGTGTCAATTTCATGAACAGCCGTGTCAGCATCTCGGCCGATGAAACGCTGGCGGCGCTGGAAGGTGAGGGGCCCTTGCTTGATATCAGCATGAATACCTGGAATTCCATCACCACGAATCCGCTGTTTACCATTTCGGGTGGACCTTTGAAGGTGGCCAGTGGGCCGGATCAGGGACACGTGACAATCGGACCCGGAGAGATCACTGCCATCGGTCCGTCTGGTTCGCGTGCCATTCTTGGAACAGGAAATGGTTATTCAAAAATCGAGTTGCTTGTGCAACCGAATGGTGGTGGACAGGTTGTCTCCCGCGCGCTGCTGCAGGCGAATGGGGGAGAGACACCGGGATCATTGCTCGACGCAGACGAGGTGACGGCCGGCTACATTTTCGGCACGGACATTAGGGGATTCAGCATTAGGGAAATCACCGGCACGGATAACCCGTACTGACGCCCGCTTATCGTGCTTACCTGTCCCGGCAACAGACGAACGCAGAATCTGTACTTGAACACAGATGGTACGGAGGTTTCATCGTTTTCCTCTGAGAACTCCGTGCCTCTGTGTTTCAAATCCTCGCATGCGGGCGAGTGGATGCTCGTGACACGCCACCAGTTCAAGGTTCTGGAATGGATTCGACTCCACGCTGCCGAGAATGAGTCCGGCGAGCGGAGTGGCGTGAGCCCTCCGGTATTTCGTTTTTGTACCGGCAAGCTGACGCATGCCGCTCGCCAAATGTCTCACGAATCACCGCGGGGAGAATAATGCCATGTGCTGCCAGTTGCGGGCAATCTTCAGTCACCAACTCCCGTGGCACTCCTCAGCGGATTCTCGCGTTGCACGCAGCATGCAGCGATTGTTGATGGCCTTGGCTGGCATGATCAGTATCGGATGTCTGGATCGTTCGGCCCCGGCTCCGGTCGAACAACAGGTCGTGCCATTCGAAGTGACGCATTTTGCCGATGATTTGTCTCAGAATGCAGAAGCGCGGCCAGTTGTATCTGAGACTCCTTCAAGCCAGCTCTCAGGAACAATGCTGGAGCTGGACGATCCTGACAGTTCAAAGTCGCCCGTGTTCCTGCTTGTTGACCGGGCCACGGGATCGGGAATCGAGTTTCTCTATCGGAATGGTGAAGACGCTGGGCATTGCGGGATGGTGGAGCCGCTGGGTGGCGGCGTCGCCATCTTGGATTACGACGCCGATGGAGCTTTGGATCTCTGTGCTGCGGGCGGAGGAGACTATACCGAGGGACCGGCACTGCGAGGACGCTCTCCTGGATTGTTTCGTCAGCAGTCGAACGGATGTTTTTCCGACACGACGCAGCCTGCGAGGGCAGAGACTTCACCTTATTACAGTCATGGAGTGGCTGCTGCCGATTATCAGTGCGATGGCTTCTCAGACGTGCTGATCACTGGTTACGGTGGTCTCGTGTTGCTGCAAAACAATGGCGATGGCACGTTCACGGAAGCGCAGCTCGATGCGGGACTGAATGAACAGTCCTGGAGCACCAGCGCGGCGTGGGGTGATCTGAACAACGATGGATTACTGGATCTTTATGTGTGCCATTATGCGGACTGGTCTTTTCAGAAACACCCTGTCTGCTCCGACCTGAGGCGACGCAAACGTGACATGTGTCCCCCACGATATTTTACCGCCCTGAAGGACAGTGTGTACCTCAATCACGGAGACGGCACCTTTGTCGATGCCACCGACTCTCTGGGCATAACAGTCGCAGGCAAAGGTCTGGCCGTCGTGTTGGCGGATCTGGATTCTGATGGCTGGCTGGACATCTATGTCGGGAACGACACAGATCCCAATACCTTGTATCGGAATGCTGCCGGCACCTGGTTTGCCGATGAATCCATTCAGAGCGGCACAGCTCTGGATGATCGCGGTCGGCCCACCGGAACGATGGGAGTCGATGTGGCAGACTTTGATCTCGATGGGCACCTCGATCTTTGTACTGCGAACTACGTCAGCGAGACCTTGGGATTCTTTCGTCACGTCGATGGCCGGGTGTACCAGCATGTCACGCAGCAACTGGGGGCAGCCGATGTCGGAACACGATTTGTGTCGTGGGGGTGTCTGTTCTTCGATACAGATCGCGATGGCGATGAGGATTTGTTTGTCGGAAATGGCCACGTGCTGCGTGACCCCGTCTCCGTCCCGCGCCGGCAGGTGCCGTTTCTGTTTGAGAATCAGGAAGGAACGCGGTTCCAGAATGTCGCCCCGGACTGTGGTGTATTTTGTGCGACTCCTCACATGAGTCGCGGGGTGGCCAGCGGGGATCTGGACAGCGATGGAGACCTGGATCTCGTGGTCTCGAACATCAATGAGCCACTGGCACTGCTCGACAATCAGACCTCCATCGATCATCACTGGCTGGCAGTTCGCCTTGTGGGTCAAACAAGCAATCGACAGGGAATTGGTGCAACTGTGACCGTTGTTCAAGCCGCAACGGGACATGCCAACAAGACAGTGCAGTTGAGACATCTGAAGGGCGGTGGCAGTTATCTCTCGACGAGCGATTATAGAACCTTTTTTGGTCTTGGAGCGTCGAACACGCCGGTGAAAGTGACGGTATGCTGGCCTTCCGGAACAGTGGAAACCTTTGAACACACTGCGGTCGATGTGTGCCTGACAATTCTCGAAAATGGACGCTGTTACGAAGCCCGCTGACCGGGACAGCCAAGCAATGATCCTGTTCGTCGGTTCTATTGCTCTCCGTCGGGTTCGCGGCGGCCGACGCCACGATTTGCGTACTGTGGCTGAGTGTCTGCCCATGGACTGCGGCAGCCTGCTGCCGCTTTCCTCAGCCAGCCTGCTGGCCCCGTTGTGTCAGGCGCTACTCCTTAACCATGCCCAGTCCCAAAGTCCCGCAGCAGGCTGCGAGCACGAAAGCGGCAGCAGGCTGCCGCAGTCCAGGGATCACTGACGTTTCACAAGGATCGTCGATGAGCCCGCAATCAAGCCTGTGTGCCACATGCTCACGCGCTCAAGTCCAGCATTGGATCTCACGTTCCAGCCGAGTCCGTACCAGGTATCAACTTCGGAGCCGGCAAACGGAGGTCGTTCTTTCAACTGCCGCAGACTGTCCG
Organism: uncultured Chitinophaga sp.; assembly: GCA_964517865.1. Taxonomy (GTDB): domain Bacteria; phylum Planctomycetota; class Planctomycetia; order Planctomycetales; family Planctomycetaceae; genus SXXK01. The sequence continues at coordinate 4,555 of CAZFDW010000020.1, read as the reverse complement.
GTTTGAGAAGTGGTTGGGTGGCCGAATCCATCGCGATTGCAAATCGGACCAGATCGGATGCGATCGATGTCCAGGCTCCGTGAGAATCCATAACCTCGAGGTCCGATTGTCCGTAGGGTGCCTGGACAAGTTCAAACTTCCCGGATTTCCCTTCATCTGCCGCATCCCGGATTGCCGGATACGTCTTGAGCGTCTGCGTGTAGTAATGAGCCTCATCGTCAGCACGATCGGCAAGTCTGGTTTTCCCGAGCCGCGTCTGCGTCATTCCCCCCTGGTTTGAGAATTCGTTCCGTCACGAACGATGCGTAGGGCTGCCCACTGGCCGCTTCGATCACTCGCCCCAGCAGGCAATAACCAAAGTTTGAATACTGGTATTCGGTGCCGGGTTCAAAGTCCAGCGGACGTGACAACTGGTATCGGACGATGTCCGGGATGCGTGCGATCTGTTTCAGTTTCAGCGCCCGGCTGATCGAAAGGAGTTCAAACATGGGGTCTTTTGATTTGTCGCGATTCCAGCCGCCGGAGTGCTGCAGCAGGTGTCGAATGGTGACGCGACTCCATGCCGTATCGGCATCTTTCGGCAGCGTGAACTTTTGGTCGCGGACAAGGTAGTCGAGCACTTAATCATCCAGCTTCAACCTGCCATCTTCAACCAGCAGGAGCACGGCGACGGCGGTAATCGGCTTGGAAATACTGGCGATCCGCATCGTCGTATTCGCAGCCATTTGCGTCTGCTGTTCCAGATCTGAATACCCGAAGCCGCGTTCGTAGACGATCACACCGTCCCGAGCGACCGTCAGCGTGGCGCCTGGAATGTTGTGGTCCGCCAGCGTCTTCAATAGGAGTTCATTGATCGGCTTAAGGTTCCTGCCCAGTTCTCCGGTGGCGCTCATCAACGACAACAGCGTCAGCGTTGGAATCAGTCCCATGGTGTCACTCCGTGCGGCCTGAGTTGCCGGTGCTATGCAATCCCCGGGACCGAGAATGCCCTGGCGAATTCTGCGATTTCGCCGCGAATCCTGGCGAGCGATCCCGCATGATCGTGAGATTTCAACGCCGCCAGAATCCATGCTCCGACACGCTTCATTTCGTCAGTCTTCATTCCGCGTGTCGTGAGTGCGGCTGTTCCGATTCGAATGCCGCTCGGATCCATCGGTTTCCGCTGATCGTACGGAATCATGTTCTTGTTGACCGTGATGCCAGCTTCGTCCAGGGCATGTTCAGCCACTTTGCCTGACAGACCAATCGTCGTCACATCACACATCATCAGATGGTTGTCCGTGCCGCCGGAAACGAGTCGCAGGCCCCCCTGCATCAGTGTTTCCGCCAGTGTCTTTGCATTATCCACAATCTGCCGACCGTACGTTTTGAATTCTGGCCTTAATGCTTCTCCAAAACAAACCGCCTTCGCGGCGACAATGTGCATTAACGGACCGCCCTGAATCCCCGGAAACACACTGCGATCGACGTTTGCTGCATGTTCTTTGCGACACAGCACAAAGCCTGAACGCGGACCACGCAATGTCTTGTGCGATGTTGACGTCACAAAGTCCGCATGAGGCACCGGACTGTTGTGAATTCCTGCCGCCACCAGACCAGCATAGTGTGCCATATCGACCATCAGATATGCACCGACGGACTTCGCAATCTCTGCAAATTTCGCATGATCGATTTCGCGAGGATACGCACTCGCACCAGCGACGATCATTTTCGGCTTGTGCTCATTCGCCAGCGATGCGACCTGATCAAAATCGATCCGATGGTCATTCTCACGTACGCCATAGTGAACTGCGTTGTACAGTTTTCCACTGAAATTCAGGTGCATCCCGTGAGTCAGATGCCCGCCATGTGCGAGGTTCATGGCAAGGATCGTATCGCCGACATTCAGGATGCTCATGTAAGCCGCCATGTTGGCCTGCGAACCGGCGTGCGGCTGCACATTTGCGTGTTCGGCTCCGAACAATTCCAACGCGCGATCACGAGCGATGTTTTCAATCACATCGACATATTCACAGCCGCCATAGTAACGCTTGCCAGGATAACCTTCGGCGTACTTATTGGTCAGTACCGTGCCCGCAGCTTCCATTACGGCGGCACTGGTATAATTCTCTGAAGCAATCAGTTCGAGCCCATCGACCTGGCGGCGACGTTCATGAACAATGGCATCCCAAATGGCTGAATCAGATGACTGGAGAGCAGACATTTCAACTTCTTTCAATGGCGCGGAATACGAGCGACAGGAGGACCGGAAGACCAGTCGTAATGTGAATCACTGAACATATCCGGTTTCGTCACGGATTGAGATAAACGGCGATCATGCATTCAAGTCTGCGCGGCATTTTCGTCAAAAATTTTCCAATTTTTGCAGCAAAATCCGGAACCATCGACGACTTTGCACTCTTATAGCAGTAGAACGACTGATTGCTACCGTTTGTCTTTTTTCGACGGTATCTTCGATGAAAACGGACAGCGTTTCCGATCTGCGGAATGAACGTTTTCTGGCTTAACGAAGGAAAACCGGTGACTGACCGGACATCGCTCGAATCCGTCGAAATCATTTCCACTCCGTTCGGGCATCCCGATTCTGAGATCGCTGCCGATGCGACAAGGACGGATAGCGAAGTCGCCGTGAGCTCGTTGCCGCTTGTTGGTGAAACTGTCGCGTTTACAGGAACGCTGGCATCGATGACCCACCGCGATGCGATTCGCCTGGTGGAACAATACGGCGGTCGCGCTACGCACACCGTAAGTGGTTCAACAAGCATGTTGGTCATCGGCGAAGAAGGCTGGCCACTGGAACCTGATGGTGGGACTTCTCAAAAGCTTCAGCAGACTGTCCAGATGGTCGCAGATGGCTCAGACATCAGGGTACTCGCAGAATCGGACTGGCTGCAATTGCTGGGTCTCGATGAACGTCGCGAAGAGATCCGTCGTGCGCATACGCCGGCGATGCTCAGCCGGTTGCTCGATGTCCCCGTGCGTATGATTCGTCGGTGGGCGCGACTGGGACTCATTCGCCCGGTGCGCCGTGTCTGTCGATTGCCGTATTTTGATTACCGCGAAGTCGCCAGTGCGCGGCGACTGGCGCTGCTGCTGGATCAGGGTGTCTCTGCCGATGTTCTTGAACGGAGTCTCAGCGAACTCAGTCATACCATGGCAGGCACCGATCGATCACTGGCCCAGCTGAATCTGCTGGTGCAGGATGACAGAATATTGATGCGGGACGATCGTGGTGTACTCAACCCACGTACCGGACAGCGACTGCTCGACTTTGATCTTGATGTCCATGACGGCTTCGGCGTCTTCAGTCCCACAGACGAGGCGGCATCTTCCTCGAATGATCCGGCCGACCATGACCCGGCAGATGAGGAAACCGTTTCAATTCCATTCGCTTCGCCGCGCCCAGATCTTCAGGATCGCCGGATGGCGGATTGGAACGCCGAAGAATGGTTCCACGAGGGCTGTCGATTGACGGAAGAAGCGGAGCTGGAGTCCGCGATCAATGCCTTCAGAAATGCCATGAGTCTGTTGTCATCGGAATTTGCTGCGGTGCGACTCAACTCGGACTATCCGGCAGATGATCAATTGTCGATGTTTCCGGATCCTGCGGACGTCAATTTTCACATGGCCGACGCATTGTATCGCACAGGCCGCGTCGAAGCTGCGATCGAACGCTATTACTGCGCCATCGAATCGGCTCCCGACTTCATCGAAGCATGGACTCAATTGGGTTGCCTGCAGTCGGAACTGGATCAGCCGGAAGCAGCGGAACAATCCCTGGTCACCGCGATTTCGATTCATCCGGAAAACCCGGACGCCCTGCTCCACTATGCTCAACTGCTGGATCAGACCGGACGAGCGGACGAAGCTGTTGATTACTGGAAACAGTATCTGCAACATGATTCACGCGGCCCGTGGTCCGATCATGCCCGTGACCGAATCGCTCGGGTGGCACCGGTGGCAGTTGCCGTGCGAATGTCGGACGATGATCTCTTTTGCTGAATCGTTGAACGGCAAGCCGCAGGCGACTGTTTCCATGAACACCGACGCCTGCGGCTTGCCGTTAAACGATTACGTCAACACCCCGCTAGCTGCAAGTAATTGATCTGCAAAAACCGGCGGCTAGCGCCTTGCCGCTCACAAAACAGGCGGTCATCAGACAGACCTCTGGAGACTCCGGCGGCATCAGACCGTCGGCGAAAGGAGGGTCGCAGCCGTTCCCGGAAAATCGAGGAATCGGCGATACCCTTTCCTCGTCGCGTCTGCCGCAGTAGCATCTGCGGCTTTCCGGCCACAATCCAGGGTGCGTTATGAACAAATATGAATCAGTCAACGTGGTAAAAGCCGCCAACATCTATTTTGATGGCAAAGTCACCAGTAGAACGGTCGAGTTCGCTGACGGCAGCATCAGGACGCTGGGTATCATGTTGCCCGGCGAATACAAATTCAACACCGACAAACCGGAATTGATGGAGATCCAGTCCGGTCAGCTGAGCTATTGTCTGGCTGGAGAAACCCAGTGGCATCACGTCAAAGGCGAACAATCCTTCAACGT
>CAZFDW010000019.1:10225-30608 GCA_964517865.1 uncultured Chitinophaga sp. | reverse complement strand
GCATGCCTGACAGTGTTTCTGCGACATCCACAATTAATGCAAATAGATACGAGCCCGATCCGCCGGGTGAATTGAGTAAAATCTGTAAGCGGCCAAAGCCAGGACAAATGGCGGGTGATGCAGATATCGATAAATCGTGCATGGCTGATCGCCTGAAGCAAACAAGCTGCCTGCAAATCCTTCTACAAAGCCTCACTTTAGTTGTTGCGATACGCATGAATCCGGTGTCCGATGATCGCGCGCCAGACGCCAATCAGGAACGCTGTATTTGCGAGGACAAAACTGTAGGCCGTTCCCGCACCGGGGATTCTGATCCTGTGGTGCAGAGACAGCCAGCCAAAAGCTGCCAGTGCGAACAGTGTCGCGAACGGCAGGAATGCCGTCAGGGTGACCAAGGATGGTTGAGTTGCCAGCAGCAGAGTGGATGAGACAGTGGCTGCGGCCAGGAAAACGGGCGACAGCCAGCGCAGCAGTTTGTGCGACCAGAGCGCAAGTGCATAGCCGGGCGAATGAAACGGATTGAGCAATTCACGGCGCGTCCATGTGCCTTGCCAGTTTCGCAGAGTCATGCGGATTCGCCGTCGCATGGTCATGGCTTCGTCCTCTTCCAGTCGCGTCCACGCGATAGCCGTGGGTTCGTGCAGAACTTTAAACCCCTGTGCCGCCACGTCGAGCGGAACAATACAGTCTTCACCGATGGAGGGATTCATGGTCAAAAAGAGGCTGCGACGAAGAGCAAAGCAGGCTCCCGCAACGACAGCCAGAATCCCGAGCTGCGATTCCAGATCCCGCAGACGCAGTTCGTAGTTCCAGTAATAGCCCTGGCAAGTCTGCACATCGAGTGTCGGCTGCGAACTGTAAAGCAGACGGCCATCAACTGCGCCCACCTGAGGATTTTTGAAATGCCGGGCGATGACGCTGAGGAACCGGGGTTCGAACGTGACATCCGCATCGGTAAACACAATCACGTCACTCTCAATCGTGTCAATCGCCGCGTTCTGAGTCGCCGTCTTACCGAGTCCCGGACTTTCATGCAGCCGTACGCCTCGATCGCCAAAACTGCGAATGATGGAATTTGTGTTGTCGGTGGAACCATCCGATGCGACAACAACCGACAGCCGTTCAGTTGGATACTCGCACAGTAACATGTTTTCGATACGCTGACGGATCACCGACTCTTCGTTATGCACGGTCAACAGCATTGTGATCGAGGGCAGAGTTTCTTCAGCCTGTACAGCTGGCGACACTGCGGATGGACGGCGAACTACTCTTCGAAGTCCGTGCATCAGAAACAGCGCTCGACCGTATCCGTCGTAAATCCAGTACAGGATTGCTGTGGAAGTGAGTGCGATGGCCCACAGAAACATGCCAGCTTCCAGACTTCATGGTTAATTGCGGGATTGAAATGCCTGAATGAACGAGAAAGCTACTGGATTGGTCGCATTAGAGATAGATCTGATCCGGAAACCGCGCAGAAGCGGCCTGTGGAGGGACCACCTTGAGTCGAAACGTTATTCAGAATTAAACTCAACCTCCACACTGATCACGGAGTGGTGCGATTGCACCAACCTGAACGGTAATAGACTTGGCGCGGCCACAAGCGGGCTTTACTGGTGTCGTGCGACGGTACTCCACGCGGACGGAAATGAGTCCGGCGCGCGGAGCGGCGTGAACCCTGCGATATCTCGTTTTTGTGCCGGCAAGCTGACGCATGCCGCTCGCCAATTGTCACCACTTCAGGATGACTTTTCCGGATTGTCCGGACTTCATCGCCGCGAAGCCCTGCTCAAATTCGGTGTAGTGCAGACGATGCGTGATTACCGGACTGATATCCAGTCCGCTCTGCAGCATCACAGTCATCTTGTACCAGGTTTCATACATCTCACGACCGTAAATGCCGTGGATCGTGAGCATGTTGAACACGACCAGAGTCCAGTCGATGGAGATATCCTCTGACGGAATACCGAGCATCGCGATTTTTCCGCCATGCGCCATGTTTTTCAGCATGTCACGGAACGCTGATGGATTGCCTGACATTTCCAGACCAACGTCAAACCCTTCAGCCATTCCCAGCTCCCGCTGCACGTCTTCGAGCGTTTCAGTCTTCACATTGACCGCGCGCGTCGCGCCCATTTTCTTCGCCAGTTCCAGACGCCACGAATTGACGTCAGTCACGACAACAAAACGGGCTCCCGCGTGACGTGCAACTGCTGTGGCCATCAGACCGATCGGGCCTGCTCCAGTGATCAACACATCCTCACCCAATACCGGAAATGCCAATGCCGTATGCACCGCATTGCCGAACGGATCAAAGATCGATGCAATGTCACGATCAATCGCGGCGTCATGATGCCACACGTTCGTCATCGGCAGTGCGATGTACTCGGCAAACGCTCCCGGTCGGTTCACACCGATTCCCTGCGTCTTTGCGCAAAGATGACGTCGGCCGGCCAGACAGTTTCGACAGCGACCGCAAACGACATGGCCTTCACCGCTCACCACTTCACCGGGATGGAAATCGACAACATTGGACCCCACTGCGACCACTTCGCCGACAAATTCATGCCCTACCACCATGGGGACCGGGATTGTCTTCTGAGCCCACGCATCCCATTCATAAATATGCACATCCGTGCCACAGATGCCGGTGCGATCCACCTTGATCAGCACGTCATTGACGCCAACTCCTGGTTCAGGAACATCTTCCAACCAGAGCCCCATTTTGGCATGTCGCTTCACCAGAGCCTTCACGTCTGCGTCCTTATTATCAGGTGTGAATACCATTCAACCGGCGGGCAGGATATCAATTGCAGGTCGTGCTCGCCACAGTCTAAACCAGACGACGCGAATTTCCGGATTGCGGCGCAGCAGAATTCAGACAGGCTATACTCCGCGCGGTCATGAGTGAGACAATTGGCGAGCGGCATGCGTCAGCTTGCCGCTACAAGAACGAGACACCGGAGGACTCACGCCGCTCGCCGGACTCATTTTCGCCCGCGCCGAGTATAAGAGGCTTACCCGGGCCCGCACTATGGGCGTCGATGACGGGGGGCAGTCACGGAAACTTTGGAAGTACGACGTATCGTAGCTCTGCTGCCGCGTTCACTGTAGCTCCACTGCCAGGAATCTGGCGACCCTGAAGACAGGGGCTCGAAACAGGACCGATCTGCGTTGTGCGCGGGCTCTACACCGGAATTCTTTTCGGGATCGGTAACAGGCAGTTTGCGTAATCGCAAACGGCGAAAATGCACGACGGAACCTTCGCTTTGCAAGGAGATGCGGCCCGAGGATGGTTTTGCTCCGCTGACGTCACCTGCTTTCTTGCCATTCACTTCCATACTCAATCGACCACTCCGGCTGACGATTTTACCTTCATTCCAGGTATCTACTGGCCTCGCGAGATTCAATCCCGTTTCACTGGAATGGTCGCTCATCGCATCTCCGCTGGGAAATACGTCGCCAGCCTTTGGTTGATGCAGTTGCACCTGCATCGATGTTGGCCAGATACGTGGTTCGTCCTGCGTGTAGACAAGCACGCCGCTGTTGCCGTCCGGATCTTTGGGATACTTCCATTCCAACGTCAGTTCAAACTCATCCCAACTCTCTGTCGTATAGAGGAAGCCTTTAGGCTCGCCGGAACAAATCAGAATGAGTTCCTTGTCATCGCCTTCGCGGACAACTTTCCAGACCGGCGCATCCGCGATTTCCGGCGATGAACTGAAAGTTTTCCAGTGCTGAGTCAAATCATCCGTCAACAAATCAATCGTTTCAGACTCTTCCTTCTCCTTCGCCGCATTCTGATTGTCGATCGCGACTTCAGGCGTTTCGTCGGTCTGCGTCTGTTTCGAGGTCGGCGAAACGAGTGTCTCCTGAGCTGTGGCGTCCTGAACAATCGATGCCGTGGCCAGGATCAGCGTCAGCAGGAACACAACGCCCTGACCGGATCGCCAATTCGGCCAGACGATCGGCTTTAAAACGCGACCTTGAAATTGAGACGCCGCCTGAAACACCAGATATTCCTTCAATATACGCTGGCTGCGTTCAACCAGTAATTCTTACGGCTTCAGGATGTGGACGAGCCCACTTACCGCAGACTCTGTTTCCCCGAGTTTCCCCTCGCAACGCATTCGTGCCATAGCACGTTCTGCCGGAAAGCGAATTCGTTCGGGGAACACTTCGCTGCGGATACTACACATTGGAACAGGTCCATTGTCAATGCTGCAGGCAGCCTGATCCATCCACAGCCAGAGAGTTTATCGAACATTTGTACACATATCAGTGGATTATGCATCAGGCAGCGGATCTCCCGTTTTGTGGCATGAGGTTGCGCCACTGATATTCCACTGCTCTGGTTCTGGCAATAGGTAGACTCCATGGAGTCGTCACACCAAATCATCCTGTGAAACACCAGCAAAGACGATGTCGCTCCAGGGAAACGCGGATACTTCGACGGTGTTCATACTGTCGGTTACGTGTAAACACAGTTTGTCAATTCCTCTGACGCACGTTGTTGCCATCCAGCAACATGCTCGCAGCGCTCACAATCATGCTCCGGGAGGTTTTGCGTTTGTCGATCTGATGCCAGACTGGCGAGCCGCGTGTGTTGCCATTTGTCCCCAGCGCCACGAGCAGCGTTTCGGCACGCTCTCTGCCTTGCACACTCCCGGTACTCGACACGCCTGTCGAAGTTCGAAGTCTCAGTCGCAACTGTCCGCGATGCTTCGAGAATCTCGATCAGTGACCTGCGATGGATAAAGGAAGAGCAAAATGTTGAAGAAACTTTGGAACGATGAGTGTGGCGTAATTCTGTCGGCGGAAATTGTGATTATTGGTACCATACTGGTCATCGGAATGATGGTCGGGCTTGTCGAACTGCAGTGTGCTGTCGTTGCGGAACTGAGCGACATTGGCGATGCGATCGGAAATCTGGATCAGTCATACCAGACCAGCGGCTTGTCGTCATACAAGAGCAGCGGTCGCATCAAGGCCGCCACGTACGGCTCACGCTACAGCGACTACCCGGACACTTGTGACTGCAACGCGATTCTCGTCTGCGACCCAGCTGTCGGGCAAGGCGAAAAACATTACAACTAATCGTGGCTGCGGCGTTTTTCTGCAGCAGTTACCTAACGATTTCCGCCCGGATACGTCCTGTTTTCTAAGCGGCAAGGTGCCAGCGATCTGTTGATTGAGTATGCACAGTCCGCAATTTTGTTCAACCCTGAGCCGCAGGCAACGGTTTTGGCTCACGCCGTCGCCGTCGCCTTTTGAAGTTGCGCTATTTGGGTTTCTCTCATTCGAAATCGGTGTCAAACCCCTGTTTTTCGTACTCGTACTCAGCCGTCGGCGGTACTCGTACTCGTACTCGATGAACACGATTCGAGTATGAGTACGAGTACCATTTCATTGAGTACGAGTACGATTTCTAGCCGAAACGCGCAACTTCAAAACCTGCGGCTCAGGTTTAAACGATTCAATGAACAACCCGCAGCTCACATTTTCTGGCACTGCCCGACGTCGTCCGGCAATTCGGATTCAGTTTCCGCAGATCACGCGACGTGCTACAAAACGCCTCGTAAGGTGGTGACTTTGATTTTGCCACGTCGAATGATTGAATGCCGTTTCACTGCGAGCGGCGGAATCCACTGAATTCGTCAGGAACGACCGCGATGGTTTTGATTGCCGACTGGAAAAAGTCAACGTTTAACCCGGTTGGAGACATTGAGATCGATAAGATCTTTCGTCTGTCAATCAAGCACAAATGCTCGGACATCCACCTGCAGGTGGGACGTCCGCCCGTATTTCGGATTCGAGGTGGCCTGCGCGATCTGGAAATGCCGCCGATCACCGAGAGTCAGATGATCGAACTGACGTTCCCGATGATGGATCAGCGTAATCTGGATATTTTTCACCAGAACGGCGGAGCCGACTTTTCGAAGGTGATCAGGATCGATGACGATCCATGGCGATTTCGCGTCAATTTGTTCACGCAGCTGGGCAAAGTCGGAATGGTGGCTCGAAAGATTGAACGATCTATTCCTCCATTCGAGGGACTGTATCTGCCAAAATGCATGGTCGATCACTGCAAGTACGATCAGGGAATGGTGCTGCTGGCCGGTGTGACGGGTTCAGGAAAGAGTACGACGATCGCGTCGATGCTTGACTGGATCAACCGCAACATGAACAAGCATATTCTGACGATCGAAGACCCGATCGAATTCATCTACACGTCTGACAAATGTCTGATCAATCAGCGCGAAATCGGTCAGGACGTCATTGACTTTCACATCGCAATGAAACATGCGGTGCGCGAAGATCCTGACATCATGCTGGTGGGCGAGTTGCGCGACCGGGAAACATTCGAAACGGCGATTCATGCGGCAGAAACCGGACACCTTGTCTTCGGAACGATCCACGCCCCTGGTGCACCCGGTTGTATCTCGCGTATTCTGGACCTGTTCCCGTTCGACATGCACAAAGCCATTCGTGCCAGTATGGCGATGAACATGAAGTGCATTGTGGGACAGAAATTGCTGAAGACAATCGTGGATACGCCGTCTCGCGTTCCGATTATCGAGATCATGAGTTTCAATCCGACGGTACGTAAACTGGTGATGGAAGGGATGGACGAAAAACTGTTCGCCGCCATCCGCATTGGCAAGACCGAAGGCATGCAGTTGTTCAACGACAGTCTTTACGACTTCGTTAATCGCGAATTCGTCAGTCGCGAAGCCGCGTTCGAGATTTCCCCGAACATCGAAGAACTCAAGATGCGTCTGAAAGGCATCGACGTCAAGGGTACGGCGATTCTGTAAATCGTATGCCGGATGGACATTCATGTCCGTCGCATGGCCACGTAACACTGTCGAAGCGAAGGTCGTTGTTTGCAGCATTCTCAGCCGATCCACCCGCCAACAACAGGTTTGTTAATCAGGCGACGTTGGTCGCAGTGGTGGACGACGTTGCTGCACATGTACGTCTCAGTCAATCCCGGCGAGTTCGTGCACTGCCTGCCATTCGGCGGTGGTGACGGGCTGGATGGAGAGGCGGCTGCCTTTCTGCATGACCATCATGTGTGACGTTGCGGGATGCTCAGCCAGCTTTCCGCGCGTCACAGGCTGTTTGAAAATCCGCACCAGCTTGATATCTACCATATACCAGATTGGGTTTTCCAGCGACGCGGCTTCATCGAAGTATTTGTGGTCCGGCTGCAGGGCGAAATGGTCGGGATAGCCGGACTTCACAACCTCAGCGGTTCCGACTATCGCCAGTGGATCGGCATTGCTGTGATAAAAGAACACGCCATCGCCGCGCCGGATGTCATCGCGCAGCATGTTGCGCGCCTGATAGTTGCGGACGCCTTCCCATGATGTCCTCTTCCCCTTGCTCGCGGCAAGATGCTGAATGGAAAATGCATCGGGCTCAGATTTAAACAGCCAGAAGCGTTGCATCAGAACCCCTGACAAAACCTGCGTCAGCCGCGGCGACAGTGGTTCCAGGCTACTTATTGCTCGACAGAATCTGCAGTTGATCACGTCGCGCGAACAGTTGATTCAGGCGTTCGGTAGAATACATCTGAACAACTTTCTTCTTATACCGAATGCGTCCGTGCTCGTCACTGTCCAGATGCTGTGAGACATCGACGCCGAATCGCTTAAAGATACGCTCTTTCTTGCCTGTGGCACCCAATTCCTGATCTTCAAACGCATACAGAGCAGCGAATGTTTCCGGATCGACACCGCGACCCTCCTCCAGGTCGCGTTGCACATCAATCCCTCCGACAGAGACGGAGAAATAGTTGACATCGGACGTCGCAGAAGTGCTGAGCCCCGCCGCGATGAACGTATCGTTCAGATCTGCCACAGCCTTTCGCGTTTTTGCATACGCAACGAGCGCGTCACTTGAGAGAATGGCAGGTTCGTCCTGTTGCGCATTCAGCAGGGAAGGCAGAGCAGAATTCAGATGACCGCAGGCAAACCCGGCGGCAAACAACACAAGCCCACTTACAACAGCAGTGCGACGCATGGTCAGTAATCTCCCAACAGAATACGTGTGGAACATCGTCAAAATAAGGGACACGCGAAGTTGCCGCAAGTGCTCATGAGGGTTGCGATCAAATTCGGTGCCGCTTTTTATTGATTGGAAGGTGTTCTGAGGCAATCATTGAACTATCACACCGCAGGATCCGGGACTGTCGTCTTCATCGATGAACTGCAATACCGTTCAATTATTGAAAGTAGTAGGCACACTCCGTGTGCCGCAACCCTTGACAAGCAAAGCTGTTCGAGTTTGAGCGGACCGCACACGGAGTGTGCCTGCTACTTTTTGAACGGTAAAACGTTTAACGGCGAGCCGCAGGCGTCGTCGCCGCGTTTCGCCTGCGCCTGCGGCTCGCCGGTAAACGAATTCTCTGACTCTGTGATCTGAAACGACACTCTCTGCGGCGGAGCGAGGGTTAATCCTGCTCCACCGGTCGCCTTTTACTGCTACGCGGCGCGTCGATCCTGCTGCTGACCCTGATCCTGCAGTTTCTGAATTGGCAGCGTTGGATTCCGTGCGACATCCGTCTGCTTCTGTTGACGTCCTGCAGGTCCAAAATGAAAACTCAGCGCAGCGATCATGCCGCACACTGCCAGTGCCCCAAAGCAGCAAATGACTGCCATCTGATCGTCCGAAAACATGCCTGACACATCCATCTGAGATTCCTTGCTGGAAATGAATCGCTGACTCTGCTCACTCAGTTCGGTTGCCGTTTCCCTGCGTTCAGCCGCTCACAGCTCTCCCGACGGTATCAAACCGGCAATTCCTGCACATACAGGTATTCGACACAGGACCGCACGCGGCTGCAGACAGCGTTTCCGCAGGCGGCATTCTTCTCAGAGCCGAACAGCGGCCTCAGCAGATTTTCCGCATCGGAAGTATGGGTAAACCCGAGAATCCGTTCGGGGCTGGTAAACATTGCTGGTCGAAACTGTTTTTGAACTTTGCTTCAGACACAACTCCTGTCACTGCTGTGACGATGACAACGATTGTCGGATGCCCCACTGGGCAGTCCCGCGACAGATTCCTCAGCCGCATCTCGAAACGTGGCGATCAATCAGGATTCAAATCAGGGTGGAGGCATGAACGTCACAAACTGCAATCCGCCAGTGACAGGCAAAATCGTTGTCGCAGCGTGCCTGCTGATCGCCATCGCAATGGTCACAATCCCCGGCTGTACGGATCAAAAGCAGCAGGCTGATGGCCTTGTACGTGCTGCGATTGAGCAGAGCGAAGCCGATCGCTACGCTGATGCCGTGCAGTTGGCAGGCAGGGCAATCGCGCTGAATCCAGGGCTTGCCGAAGCGTTCTATCTGCGAGGAACCTGTTTTACCGAATTGTATCAACCGCAAAAGGCTGTCGAAGATCTCTCCGCCGCAACCCGTTTAAAGCCCGGGTGGGCCGAAGCCTGGTGCGCCTTGGGCATCGCGCAGATCACGACCGGAGAAACCGCGCTCGGGGTGGCGTCGCTGACAAAAGCACTTCAGCTGAATTCAAAGATGCTGCCAGCATGGGAAGCCCGGGCTCGAGGATACCGAGACCTGCATCGCACGGATGCTGAACTCCGCGACATCGAGGAACTGCTGCAGCTTGATGCCGCCAACTGCATGGCATTGTTGCGGCGCGGTACGTTGCTTTCAGAATCGAATCCAGCACAGGCAATGGAAGATCTCAGCAATGTCATCAGTCGCGAACGCAACAACGCAAAAGCGTGGATGCAACGTGGCCTGTGTCACATCCGCAGCGGCGACACGGACCGTGCGCTTGCGGACCTGAACATTGCCTGTCGGCTGGGAGCAACTGACTATCATCCGTGGCTGGAGCGAGGTCGCATTCTTCGCACCCTGAAGCGTTCGGAAGATGCCATCAGCGACCTGTCAAATGCGACCGCACTGGCACCCAACGAATTCATCGCACGCCTGGAACTTGGACGCGCCTACCTCGACAGTTCGAACCTTGACGCTGCGGTTGCCAATCTGCTGGAAGCCGAACGACTCTCGCCCCGTGACGGTGATCTCCGCATGGCATTGGCTCAGACAGATCTTGCACGAGGCCACAAGGCTGCGGGTCTGGAACGCCTGCATAGTCTGCTGGCCGACGAAAGTTCGCTCTCGCCGTCACTCACTGCCGCAACCCGGATCAGTCTGGCAGAACTACTGCTGGCATCGAACAACATCGATGAGGCCATGTTGCACGTCGATGAAGTCCTTGCGGCGGAACCTGCCCACGCCGATGCGCTGCGGATCCGGGCTACTCTGCTGGCGAAGTTGAATCGTCGGGAGGAAGCCATTGAAGGCTATGCGCGACTCATCTCATCCGGCGCTGCTCTGACACCTGAAGCGCTGGCACAATCCTTTCTGGACCGCGGCCGGTTGCATCTGGAGGGCAATGCCTGGTCCGCCGCCACGGAAGATTTCTCGAAGTATCTTGAAGTCTATCCCGATGATGTCGATACGCTGACTCTGCGAGCCCAGGCTTTTCTGGCACAGAATGACGCCGGCAAAGCCATCATTGATCTGACGCTGGTGCTGCTGAAGACGCCTGACGACGCTGTTTTGTACACGCTTCGTGCCGAGGCATTCGAACAGTTTCATGAGCCGGCAGCAGCATTGGCTGATCTCCAGAAAGCGGCGAGCCTGCAGCCGGACAATCCGGCCGTGCATCAAAAAGTGGCGGAACGACTTTTCCAGGACCGTCAGTTCGCAAAGTCAGCATTGACCCTCGATGCGCTGGCTGCGTCAAATGCAGGGCCGTTGTCGCCAGAACAGCGACTTCTTCGTGGACGAGCACGCCTTGCCGACGGCAACCTGAACGGTGCTCACGAGGATGCCAGTGCGCTGGCCGCAGAGGAATCAACGTCATCAGGTGCTGTGATGTCAGAGGAAGTCACCCTACTGCAGTCAATGATTGCACTGCAACGTCACGATGATCTCGAAGCACTGAGGCTGATCAAGTACGTTCAGGAAGAAACATTGACTCCGGATGCACTGTTGTTATACGGTCAGACGCTTGCACGGCAGAACCAGCCGGACGAAGCGATCCGCATCTTCTCAAACCTGTTAAAGTCTGATCCGTCTGATCCTGCACCGTTGCTGGCTCGTGCGACTGTGTTCAACGACACCGCTGACTGGCAGGCTGCCTCCATTGATGCAGGTGCAGTGCTGCGCAGCATGCCGGATGATCCGCGGGCATTGCACATCAAGGGCAACAGTCTGTTCCAGAATGACCAGTTCCGCGAAGCCCTGGAGACGCTGGAACACCCGGCTCTATTAAGTCGCGATACTAATGATTCGCGCTGGATGCGGATTCAATGCTGTGACGAACTCGGGTTGACGTATCGGGAATTGGAAGAACTGAATGCCCTGCTGGGAATGGCACCAACACACGAAGCTGCTCGTCGGTTGCGGGCGGAACTTTTGGAAAGACTGGGACATCTCGATGACGCAGTTTCAGACCTGAGTGCATTGCTACAGCAGAATCCCGCGAATCTGACTGCGATGACAGATCGGGCGATGCTGAATCAACGCCGTGGAAACGCGGCTGCGGCAGTTGTTGATTTCACAAAAGCGATCGAATTGTCCCCGGAGGACGCAGGACTCTACTACCGGCGCGGCATTGCCCGGCATCAGGTCGGCCAGAGCGATGATGCTCGTCAGGATCTTGACAAAGCGATTGAACTGGATTCACACCTTGCCGATGCCTGGTATGTGATCGGCAATATTGAAGCCGGTCGCGGTCAGTCTGAAGTGGCGTTGGCCGCGTACGCAAAGGCCGTGGAGATCAAACCGGAGCACGCTGCGGCGTGGTACAATCGTGGCAACCTGCTGTTCAATCAGTCAAAGCTGCACCAGGCTGTTGACTGCTGGACGATCGCGATCACACTGCAACCGGAACTTTTTCGAGCCTACAACAATCGCGCGGCTGCCTGGGATCGCATGGATCAGGACACAGATGCTGTGGCCGACTACGAAAAAACGCTCCAGCTGAATCCTGGCTTTGTGCGTGCATGGGACAATCTGGCATGGCTCCTCGCAACCAGCGACAACAAGAAAGTCCGCGATCCGGAACGAGCCGTCAAATTTGCCACACAAGCGTGCGAATTGTCCGAGTTCAAAGATTGGACCTGCCTCAACACGCTCGCCACCTGCTGTGCAGAAAATCAGGAATTTGACACCGCCGTGAAATGGGCCAAACAGGCACGTGCTATCGCTCCCGAAGCCGATCGGACGGAACTCGACCAGCTTGTGGCTGCCTATGAAGCCCGCTTGAAGGTCAAACGCATTGCCGGAAAGCCTGGCGGAAGTATTCGCTGATTATTTCGCCTTCAGATCCAGGCACACCATCCATTTTTCGCTGCGCAGGAACAGCTTGCCGCCGGACACGACAGGGGCGGCCCACGAAGGATAGTTGATCTCGTTAAGTGAAAACCGTCCATGCTCGACGAACTTATCCTTGTCCACGTCCACGACAGAAATTGTGCCCCGTTCGCCAAGAACGATGAATCGCGAACCGACCTGGATCAGCGATCCGCGTCCAAAATACGGATAAGGAATCTCTTTGCCGGTGTTGGCATCAATGATATGGCCAGTCGTGCGGTCGCGGCTTAAGTTGCTCAAATCGCCTTCGTAACCGGAAGTCTGCCACCGCAACTCACCGGTCTCTGCATTGATACAGCGGAGTTCGCCTTCATTTTCGTGGCGTCCGCTGAATCCATAAATGCAGCCATCAACATAAATCGGCGTTGACCAGTGCGCCAGCATACTCGTCCGATCTCGCCAGACTTCTTTGTATTGATTTCCACTTTTGTCAACTTCCAGCAACGCTGATCCCAATTGATAGGCCACTGAAACAAAGACGCGGTTGCCAATCACCAGTGGTCGGGCGGCGTTGACGGATTCATGCACTTTCGGGCGAAACCAGTAGTGGAAATTCTCAGCGCCAGTGCCAGGGTTGAGTGACACAAGGCCCTGTCGCATCAGACACAGCAGATGCTTCTCCCCATGAATCTCCGCAACGAGCGGTGACGCATAGCTGACCACCATCTCATCATCGGTCCATTCATGTTTTTTTCCTTTCTGATCCGTTTCGACGCCATCCCACGTGTCCTTTCCCACGGACTGCCACAGGATATCGCCTGTCTTAACGTCGAAGGCGACGACACCGGAATTCGGCTGACCACCGACAAGTACGATGAGTCGATTATCGTCGAGAATCGGCGAACATCCGACTCCAAAAAAAGCTTCCGGAAGCGTGAATTCTGTTCGAAGATCTTTTTTCCACAGTAACTTACCGTCAGTCATCGACACGCAGGCCAACATGCCCTCGGCACCCAATGTAAAGCAACGGTCCTTCGTCAGCACAGGCGAACAGCGAGGCCCGTTGTTGTAGCCATAGGGATCTTCGTACGTCGTCGGGTAAGCATGCGCCCAGATTTCCTTGCCCGTTTCCACGTGGCGGCACGACACGATTTCACGATTCTCCTCGCGATGATGAATCACCACGCGATCGCCCACCACTGACGGCGCACTATAGCCGGCACCGATTGCTTCCTTCCAGATTACCGGAGGTGTCCTGTCGGTCCAGTCCAGCGTCAAATGGACTTCGCCAGAGACGCCGGTATGCCGGGGGCCAAGGAACCACGGCCAGTCTTCTGCCATCACCGTCACAGACGTCGATGCCAGCCCGATTATGAAACTCAGGATTTGAAGTGCGAACTTGTTCACGCGGAAACTCCGATTAACGAATGGTCACGAAATCATTGTGATTGATCAGCGCGTGAATGAGCATTGTTCGGGCCCTGGACGCTGCGACATCTGTGTCAGGTTCGGCGGCGAGGCTTCGGAATTCCTGCATCGCGGCGACTGAGGCTATGACTTCCTGTGCATGTGCGTCAACTGAAAGCACTTTTTGAAAACCAGCTCTTACGAATGCTTCATCAGTGTCAGTCCCCGGCATTGCAGAAACCTGCACGGCGATCTTCGCTGCCAGCTCGCTGGCTAATTCGCTGTTTTCCAGCGCCAGGGCCTGTTGAGGCACAATACTGTCCGCGCGGCGATAACACTCTAACACGCTGGCATCGTCGAACATCGACAGGAATTTCTGATGCTCATTGTGCGAATGCACGTAGTACAAACTGCGCCGCCGCGATGTGTCGTCGTTCGTCGGAATCGATGGACCACCGAGCAGATGATCCAGCTCACCCGCGAGATGCAGCAGACCATCCCGCACAAGCTGCGCCTCCATGCGCATGGGATTGGTTCGCCAGTAAAAGCGATTGTCACCATCCTTACTTAAATTCACTTCAGCCGCGCCGGACTGAGTGGATGACATGCGGTAGGTGTTGGAGGTCACGATCAGATGATGAATGTGTTTCATACTCCAACCGCTTTCCATGAGTTCGACGGCCAGCCAGTCGAGCAGCTCCGGATGCGTCGGTGGAATTCCCTTGCGGCCAAAATCAAATAACGTGGGAACGAGCGGCGTTCCGAAATGTCTTGCCCAGATATGGTTCACCGCCACACGCGCAGTCAGCGGATTGTCGCGATGTGTCATCCATTTTGCCAATGCCGTGCGACGTCCTGTACTGGTTTTTGGGAACGGTTTGCTGCGAGACTCTTCCGTCTCGAGGTTGGATTCCAGCGTCTTCAGCGAACCCTTGAGTGATACGTATGAGTTTCCCGGCATGTCAATGGCCGCGCGAGCTGTATCGAGGGACCGCCGTGACTCTGCAAGCTTCGTTTCCGCTTCGGCACGTTTCTCTTCAGTCGCCTGCAGGAAATTAAGTTCCGCCCTGAACACGCTTTCAGCCGCTGTGGCAGCGGCTACAGTCCGTTCGGCTTTCACCGCAGCTGCGACAAGACTTCGGGACTCGGAAGCATCGGGATTCTCGACGATCGCTCGATCTGCCGCAGCACGTGCCCGGATCGACCCTGGGTCCGCTTGCAGTTTTTCCAGTGCGGACTCAGCGATCTTCACAACCAGTGCCGCCTGATCGACAGGCAACATCTTGTTGTCGCTTTTTCCAGCCGCAGGCTCAAGAAGTTTCAAGGACTCCGGCAATGATGTCAGCGTGAAGGAAAGAAACGTGGCCTGTGCATCGAATGTGATCAGGTCGAGCGGACCTGTGCGGCGCGCGACGGGCAACCGATATGCAACCGATGGCATGCCATCGGCTGCCACATTGATCAGCGTATCGCGAACGCGAATCGTCAGCTCGTGAGAAAAATTCAGAGCAACCATTCGACTTTCCGCAGCTTCAGGCGGATACGCCTGCCTGCCGTCCTGCACGAAGGAAACCTGAGCCTTCGATCCACTTGCACAGGAGCTCAGGTAAGTCATCACTTCCTGCGTATCGCCATCGACATCAAATGCAATCCCGACGGATTTCCAGACGTCGCCGCCGGTCGGTACATACTTCAACATGGCCTGAAAATCCCGGGGTGGAATCTGCGTCAGCCGCAGCGTTGCCCGAGTGGAACCCGTCTGCGACTGCACAAGTTTGCCGTCGATATAATTCCATTTTCCACTTCGCTGTTCCCAGAGTTCCGGACGTACGACTGAAAAATCGTCCGACACAATGTGCATTGCTTCAGCCAGGCGGCCATTTGCTCCGCCTTCTGCCGTCGCGATCTTCGCCGTTTCCTGCGCCACCGAAAGTTTCTCTTTGGCGTCGATCAGCGCCTTGCGGGCGTTTTCAATCTGACGCGCTGCCGCTTTAAGATGAGCGTCAATCACATCATGCCGCAAACCGGGATTCCAGGCTTCTGCGGGTAACACTACAGGTTCGATCGAGAAATCACCACACGCCAGGAACTTTGGAATCGCCGGGTGCATGACGTGCGCTGTGTCCGGATTGCGATCGTCACCCCGAATGTGCAGGTATGTCGGAGTGTCGAGATTACAATCGAAGGCACGCGGGAGTCCATCTTTTTCGAAATCCAGCTCACCACCCAGTAGATCGGTGCGAACCTGATACGGTTCAAAGAACGCTCGCATCTGGTAATAGTCCACGTGCGAAATGGGATCGTATTTGTGATCATGGCACTTCGCACAATTGAACGTGATGCCCAGCAGGGCTTTGCATGTGTGCTGAACCGTCTCATCCATCCAACTCGTGCGGTTGAACTTGAAATACTGCCGCGCCAGAAATCCCGAGGCTCTCAAGCGGTCAGGATCATTCGGATACAGTTCATCGGCCGCCAGCATTTCACGGAGCATCTGATCGTAGGCTTTATCGCCGTTGAGCGATTCGATGATCCAGTCGCGCCAGTGCCAGATATGTTTTTGCGAATTGCGAACTTCGGCACCAAGTCCCCACCAGTCACTGTAACGCCAGATGTCCATCCAGTGACGCCCCCAACGTTCTCCGTATTGCGGACTGGCCAGCAACTTTGCGACGACATTGCTGTATGCATCCGGAGATGCGTCAGTCAGAAATGCGGACTGTTCGTCTAGTGTCGGCGGCAGTCCCACCAGATCAAAAAAAACTCGCCGCAGCCAGATTCGTCGGTCGGCTGCTGGCTGTGGAATCAATTCATGCCGCTCACGAGAAGCTGCGATAAAAGCATCGATGGGATTGGTGTTCGCCGCAGCATTCGTGACTTGCGGCACCGCAGCACGAATCGGAGGCCTGAACGCCCAATGATCTCGAGGATCAGATTCAGGTACTTCGTCAGCAGGAGCGTTCGCTCCTTCGGTGATCCAGCGTCGGATAGTATCAATCTCAGCGGGCTTGAGTCCCTCTCCTTCCGGTGGCATGCGATCAGCCAGATCGGTCGCTGAGATTCGCTTCCACAAATCACTGGCCGCAGCATCCCCCGGCACAATCGCCGGTCCGGAATCACCTCCGTGGATCGCTGCCGCCGCCGTATCAATTCTAAGACCGCTTTCCTGCTTCAACGCACCGTGACATGCGAAACAGCGTTCCTGAAAAATATGCCGCACCTGCGTCTGATAGTCAACCTCATCTGCCAGCATTAAGCCGGTGATAAGCAACATGAATTGGTGAAACAGGATCGTCATCATGGAGCAGTATCTGGCGAGCGGTGGGTGTCAGCCCACCGGTACGCGAACGGTGAGACTGAAGATGTTTCGTCGTGCCCGTGAAGCATCACATGAAACATAGGGCGGGAGTCGATACAGAAGTATACTGAACGCGGCGGGAAATTTTTGGGTCTTCCGCAGAATCTGTGCGCGGAATCTGCTACTTTGCGGTCGTGTTTGTGGTGGAGAGTGAGCGGTCGGTGGACGTTCAATTTATCGAATTGGGCTCAATCCCGAAGTGAGAGGCTGTCTGTATCGGTTTCCCTGGTGCTTGGCTCATCCTCAGATTCGGTCGGTAATACTATCGGTAATACTGTGCGAATTGAGCGTGACTCGGGGCCGACCGTAAAGGGGCGATCAACGCTTTCGCCTTTTCGCCCTGCTTTGTTTGTCCCGTCAGGGACACCCGCGAATAGACCACCGTTTTAACGGTGGGTCTGCGACCAGCGTGATTTCGAAAGTCCCGTCACGGGCATCGGCGACTCGGCCCGCCCTGCTGATCCCGACAGGCGACGCCAGGGCCTCGCCAAATTTGTGCGCGGCAGTAATCACCGGAATCGCAGTGCGTGTTTTCACGCAGCAGTGCATGTTTCTGTTGGCATGCAGGGACTTCTGCTGCAGCGCCTTTCAGGATTCCTCAAGCAACGATTCGCGACTGGCGTCACACTTTGCCTGACCGGTAAATCCACTGTCCCTTCACACAACAACAGACGATTGAACAGACACACGACGTTCTGTTCTGCTCCTTCGATATGAAATTCCTGCGAGTGTTCCCATGTCGGATCATGCAAAAAACGAATCGGCACCAGCCAGCGACGCCCTGGAGAAATCATCAGGCGGCAGCATTGTGCCGTGGATTGCCGTCGGTGTGCTCAGCGCTGGACTCGGCAGTGCGCTGCCATTCCTGCTGGCCGGACAGCAGACGCACGCCGCAGGACAAAGTGAAAATCCCGACGAAGAAGGCCCAAAAACTGAATCGGACGGTCACAGCGGCGGTACAAAATCCGGCCCGGGGAAGGTGAAGTCCTTTACGATGCCAGCGCAGGAAGATACGGTGTTTTTGCCGTTTGGCGAACCGGGAAAAGACCAGAGTGTTGTAGTCAATCTCGATGAAGGTCGAATGTCGCGCTATCTGCGAATCGCCATCTCGCTGCAGATTCCAAAATCACAGGAAGAAACATTTAAGAAGCTGATTGAAGCAAAAAAGATCGTGCTCAGAAACTGGCTGCTCAGCAAAATCTCCGACCTCGATCTCGATGATATTCGTGGTGCTGCCGGACAGAATCGGCTGCGCCGGGAAATTCGTGAACAGTTCAATGCAGTGCTTTGCCCCGATGGTTACGACCAGATTTATGACGTGCTCTTCGAAGAATTCAACGTCCAATGACCACCAATGAAACGGTTACCAGTATCGACTTCACCGCACCTCGTCGTCTGACGGGGACGGCCAACCGTGCGCTGGCGCAGTGGAACGGAACCGCGACGGCTGTCCTGCAGGAATTCTGGCAGTCACTTCTGGGAAATCGAATTACGCTCGAGGTGGCTCGCACAGATTCCTCGGTCGCGCAAAAGGCGCAGCAGGCGTTGCCTGATCCTGGTTACGCGGCGTTGTTGAAGATTGGCCCGGCCCGTTTTGACGGTATGGTGGCTTTTTCCAATCGGATTGTGCTCACGCTGGTGAGTGAAATGCTGGGCACGCTGGGTGAAGAATGGCCGGCCGCCCGCGAAGTGACGCCGGCTGAGTTGTCATTGATCGAACTTCTGTTTGGCGAGATTGCCCGTGCGTTCAGTCAGGGCTGGCCGGAAGTCCAGGCACTGCCGGTGGAACTTGAGGAAATTCTTGTCCGACCACTGCGGAGTCGGATTTTTCAACCTCGTGAAAACCTGATTCGCAGCGTCGTGGTGATTCAGACACCTGTCGGCGAAGAAGCGTTCGTGATCCTGATGCCACAGGCCGGACTGGCTTCAATCGGGATTGACGACACATCGGCCAGCACTGTTCGGCCGCAATCTGCATCGCCTCAAATGCGTGCTTTGACAGAGACGCTGCCCGTCACCATGTCGGTCAGTCTTGGAAAAGCGTCATTGTCGCTGGGTGAGATGCATCAGCTGACGATTGGCGATGTCCTGGTCCTTGATCAGTCGATCGGCAGTCCACTCGAAGCGCAGATCTCCGGGCGTCTTCATTTTCTTGGCCATGCCTGCCGGCTGGGGCAGAGGCAGGGCTTCCGTATACTTGTATCCAAAAAAGACTAGGAAACACGCCGTGAGCATTGCAACGACTGGCACTGCCGATGCCGCTGAAATATCCGACTCAGCACTCAGTGAGATCATGCTGCAGGGAGAATCTGTCGTGCCGGAAGCGCATCCTGTGGAGTTTCCGCAGGTGTCACGTTCACGCGCCAATGCGGCAATGCCGCTGGAACGATTTGCCGAAGTCAGTATTGAAATCTCTGTGGAAATTGGTCGAGTCACCATGCCGATTGGCGAGCTCCTGAAGCTGGGCGAGGGAGCTGTGGTCGAATTGAACCGAGCGGTGTCTGAACCAGTGGATGTGATGGCTCAGGGTGTGCGGATTGCCAGTGGTGAAGTGGTTGTCGTGGACGATCGGTTCGCCGTCAGGATTACGGAAATAGTGAACGCTGATGACAAGCGGTGATATGATACGACCTCACGACAACAGGCCAACACCTGGCTCTCCGCACCGGCGAGGATTTCGTGCTGCGCTGCTGGCATGCCTGTCGATGGCGTTTGCGCTGGGAATCACGAAAAATTCCGTGGCTCAACAGGGAATAAATCAGGCACCGCTGTCACAGGCGGCTTCGACAAAGGAACAGGTCGCCCGTGCATTGGAGGCACTTCGCGCCACCAGCTCGCCAACAAGCGCCGCTGCTTCACCTCCAAAACAGGAAGCTCTGTTTCTCGACCTTACGGCCGAGCCATCGACTGCTGCGACCGATTCTGAATCTTCGCAGGCGATGGCCGCGACGCTCAACGTTTCCATGGCGTCCAGCCCGATGCAGGTCGTAATGCGGGCGGTTGCATGGATTTCAATCGTACTCTGCGTGTGTTGCCTTGCCATACTTGCCGCGCGCCGCTGGCAACGTGCGCGCGGGCTGTTGCCGACCACAACATCACGATCCAGGGTACTCGAGACATTGTCACTTGGCCCCAGCCGCACTGTGTCGCTGATCGAGATGCACGGATATCGGGCCCTCGTTGCGACGGATGCCGGAGGCATCCGATCACTGGTACTCGCTCCTTCAACATTTGAAGAAAGTCTGAAAGAGGAAGAGGAAAT
>CAZFDW010000019.1:0-10125 GCA_964517865.1 uncultured Chitinophaga sp. | reverse complement strand
CACTGGTACTCGCTCCTTCAACATTTGAAGAAAGTCTGAAAGAGGAAGAGGAAATGACCACTAACCACTCACCACTAACCACTAACCACTAACCACTCACCACTCACCTAGGTGCAGGAATGGATTCCGCACAGACAATTCAGCAGATCGTTGAATCCGATGGATTCCAGACGCTTTCGCCGCAGGTCAAGGTTGCCTTGTTCCTGGGCGGGATGGCGTTGATTTCTGCTGCGCTTGTCACGATGACGGCCTTCACGCGGATCGTGATCGTGTTGTCCTTTGTGCGCCGTGCGTTATCGACTCAGGAAATTCCGCCAACGCAGGTCATTCTCGGGCTCTCGTTGTTTCTCACACTGTTCGTGATGGGCCCGACGTTGACCAGCATCGAAGGCGACGCTGTGCGACCGTATCTCGACGGCACCATCGACGGGCGTGTCGCATGGTTACGAGGTTCCGCATCGTTGCACGAATTCATGATTCGACAGACGCGCAAGACCGACATCGCGCTGTTCGCAAAAATGGCAAATGTGAAACAGATCCAGACCCCTGCGGAGACGCCCATGCAGGTCCTGATTCCCGCCTACGTCATCAGCGAACTGAAGACCGCATTCATCATGGGTTTCTGTCTGTACATCCCGTTCATCCTGATTGACCTTGTTGTTTCCGTCATCCTGATGTCACTGGGAATGATGATGATGCCACCGATGGTGATTTCCACTCCATTCAAGATCCTGCTGTTCATTCTTGTCGATGGTTGGCAACTCATTGCCCGTGTTTTAAGCCTGAGCTTTCATTGAAGAATGAAGGCGGAAGGATGAAGGATGAAGGATGAAGGATGAAGGATGACTACCTACTACCTACTACCTACTACATACTACTGACTACATACTACATATTACTGACTACTGACTACTGACTCTCATTTCAAACCTGAAATTTCAAATTTCACATTCACACCTGACCTATGTCAACGACTCCCGTCACAACCAAACCGGCCATCGGCTCCTGGATACAGCAGAGTGAGACTCTGCTGTCATTCGGCATGCTGGTGGGTTTGATCGTGATGCTGGTGCCCATCCCGGAATGGTTGCTGGATGTGTTGATCGCGTCCAACCTTGCGGCGACGACACTGCTGCTGCTGGTCACGCTCAGCGCACGTCGTGCCCTGGAACTGACCGTCTTCCCGTCGCTGTTGTTGTTGCTGACGCTTTATCGACTGTCACTCAACGTCGCCACCACGCGGTTAATTCTGCTTGACGGAAATGCCGGGCACATCGTCACGGCGTTTGGGAATTATGTTGTCGGCGGACAACTGGTGGTGGGATTGGTCATCTTTCTGATTCTGGTCATCATCCAGTTTATGGTCATTACAAAGGGTGCCGGACGAATCGCCGAAGTCGCCGCTCGATTTACGCTTGATGCCATGCCTGGAAAGCAGATGGCGATTGATGCGGAACTCAACGCAGGCAGTATCAACGATAAGGAAGCCCGCCGTCGCCGCGAAGAACTGTCGCGCGAGACAGAGTTTTACGGAGCGATGGACGGAGCCAGTAAGTTCGTGCGCGGCGATGCAATCGCCGGATTGATCATCACCGGAGTCAATCTGATTGGTGGAGTCCTGATGGGCGTCACGCATGGGATGTCTTTCCTTGATTCCATTCGCACATACTCCATTTTGTCTGTCGGCGACGGACTGGTTTCGCAGATTCCGGCACTGGTGATCGCCACCACTGCCGGTGTGCTGGTCACGAAGACGACGTCTGATGACAGCCTGGGCGACGAAATCAGCGGGCAGCTCTTTCGTTCCAATCGCCCCATCTACATCGGAGCTGGAATTCTGTCTGTGATTGCTCTCATGCCAGGGCTTCCGAAGCTCCCGTTTCTGGGTGTCGCCGGGGGATTGATGTTGCTGAGCAGTCGCAACAAAATTGTAGAGCGCCCGGCGGAGACTCCTGAAGGCTCCGGCCCGACTGCGCCAACGCAGCCAGACGACGAGCGTCATCTGGATGAGTTCCTGCTCACAGATCGTGCGGTCGTGGAAGTCGGGGCAAGGCTGGTGCCGTTCATTCAGAGTAAAAGAGTCAAAGGACTCTCTGAACGCATCACGGCGTTGCGGCGTGAGTTTTCCCGGACCAGCGGACTGTGGGTGCCACCTATCCGCGTCAACAGTAACCTGTTGCTGCAACCGGAGGAGTACCGAATCCTGATTGCAGGTCGGCGCGTGGCAGGTGGTGAACTGCGGACTGAGCAGTTGCTGGCAATTCTGCCCGAAGGTCGGCAGGTTTCAATTTCCGGTGAAGCGGCCGTGGAGCCTGCGTTTGGTTTGTCTGCGCGGTGGATCACTTCTGAAAGTGTGCGATTGGCAGAAATTCAGGGCTGCACAGTCGTGGATCCTCTCAGCGTTCTGATTACTCATCTGGGCGAGATCCTGAATCGTTTCGCCCATGAACTTCTGACTCGTGAATCGCTCAAGCAGATGCTGGATCGAGCGCGCGAGTTTTGCCCGACGATTATTGATGAGATCAAACCGGAGACAATTCGCATGGGATCACTGCATCAGGTTCTCGTTCAACTGGCTGAAGATCGCATTCCGCTGTCCGACATCGCGCTGATTCTGGAATCCATTGTCAATCACGCTCCTGAATCCAAGAGCAGCGAAGACCTGACCGACGGCGTCAGACGCGACCTCGGTCGCCTTGTCTGCGAACGCTTCCGCGCCGCAGACGGACGTTTGCGCGTGATCTCGATGGAGCCCCGCCTTGACATCCGTCTGCGACAATCAATTCAGAAGGATCAGGTGGCACTGGAAGTCGGTTCGGCGACAAGGATGATCGAAGCAATTCACAAGGCGTGGAAGGATGCTGAACGGCGTCAGTTGCCATTGGCGTTGCTGGTAGATCAGAAGATTCGTCGACCACTCAAACGACTGATCGCACGCACGACACCGGACATCGGGGTGATTGCCTATCAGGAAGTTCCCAATGATCTGGTCATAGATTCCGTCGCGATGCTGGAGTTCGACGACATCATCGGAGTTGAAACAGCTCCCGAAAGCCGACAATTCCGTGACGCCGCATAATGAACCAGGCCGCACACACCAGCCTGCAACTGAAATCCCAATCCTATGAACGCATCTGAAATCATTCTCGACCAACGTCCCTGGGGACGTGCCTGCGGTTTGCTGATCTGCAGTGCAGTGATGCTGATTGGTATTGCGCGTCAGGTAGGTCCTGCAGAAATCGTACTGCGCTCTTTCACCTCAGCGATAATTTCTGCGGTGTGCGTTCGCGGGCTCGTGCTGGTGCTGCGGGCAATGACTGATGCGGAGTCGGAGGCTGATTCGAGCTGAGTCAAAACGCTGCATTGAAGGCCGTCGGTCATAACTGAAAAACTGGCACCGCGAAAAAACGACATGAGTACTCGGATGCATTCTGCTGTCAAAGCATACCACAAAGTCTGCAAAATGGATCTTCGGGATCGACTGATCCTGGAGCATCTCTATTTTGTGCGCCATATTCTGGGCAGAATGCTGGGTGGACTGCCGGACACAGTAGACAACGACAATCTGGAGTCGGCAGGGATTCTGGGGCTGGTTGAGGCGGCTGGTCAATTTGATCCGTCACGCGGCATTGCGTTTACCACGTTTGCCTACCAGCGAATCCGGGGAGCCATTCTGGATGAACTGCGCCGTAATTGCCCCGTGCCTCAGGCCGTGCTGCAGAACTGGACTTTGATACGTGCAGCGTCCGTACATATGCCGCCGCCCCTGACGTCCGAGAAACTGGCCGATCAGACGGGATTGACGGTGGAAGAAGTCGATGACTGCATCACCGCCATGCGTCTGACTCGACCTGAGAGCTGGGCTGACGAATTGGGAGAACTGCCGGCGACCGCCAATCGCGACGTTGACATTGATGCGGATTCTCGCCGCATTGAAGAGAAACAATTGTTGGCAGATGCCATCGAAGAACTGCCTGAGAGAATGCGGCTGGCAGTCACGATGTACTATCTGGAGGACATGCGAATGAAGGAAATCGGCGAGGTGCTGAATCTGTCTGAATCCCGTGTTTCAAGACTGATCGCAGCAGCAGAATTACAACTGAAGTCGATCGTGAAACGACGGAGTGGAGAATAATCATGAGTGCAGTCAGTAGCGTTAAAG
This sequence comes from uncultured Chitinophaga sp., assembly GCA_964517865.1. Classification (GTDB taxonomy): domain Bacteria; phylum Planctomycetota; class Planctomycetia; order Planctomycetales; family Planctomycetaceae; genus SXXK01. The sequence continues at coordinate 5,963 of CAZFDW010000019.1, read as the reverse complement.
GCAGAGTGCTTTCCAGTCAACAGGTTCGTTTCAGCGATGCTCCGATTCGGCTCGCAAATCAAACGCGGTGTCTGCCGATTCAGGAACGAGTTTCTGTAGTCACGGATCCCGCAACGGGTGACGTGACATCGATTGTCGTTCGCTGCGAGTGCGGGGAAGTGATTACGGTCGAGTGTGGGTATCGAGACATCAATTGAGCCACGTCGCTGAGTTTCAGGAACAGTTCCAGATTCGGAGTTCGTAAGCCATGAATGACATTCACGCACAAAAACAGCTTCGGCAAGGCCGTTTGCCTGGCAGGCAATCCACGGCAATCGCACTGACCTGCATGGGGGTCTGTCTCAGTCTGTGCCTCACGTCCGGCTGCGCGATGACACGCAATGCGTGGTCTGGTCTGCATAAGGCAACATGCGGTGAACCAACGTCGCGTTGTCGCTGTACTTGCGATGATTGCGTCGGAGACGCCCACGGCGGACACGAAGCCGGATACCAAAATGCGCCACATGATCCTGTGCGAGCAACCCCGCAGGAGTTTGCCGCGACACCTTCAACTCTCGAAGGCAGTCGTCCGAGTGATGATCAAATGCGACCACAGGCTGTCACGATGAACGGCATGCCGGGAACATGGACTCCTTCGCCAGCCGTGATGCAATCGCCACCCACGGCAGAACAAACGCAGTGGCCTGCGATGCAGACACAGCCCGTGTGTACCCCGGATGAAGCATCAAAAAACGATGAGCTGAAGGAATACCGGACGCAGGTACAGATTCTGGCAGAGCAAATCGCACAGATGAAGGATTCGCAGGAATCCATGAAGGCGAGTCAGGAAACACTGCAACAATCGCATGAACGCGAAATCCTTGAACTTAGGCTGCAACAGACTACTGCCGACCGTGATCGTCTGCAACGAGAGCATGAACTGGAACAGCAACTGGAGAAACAACGACAACGTGAACTCGAGACGATCGATTCGCTGTCGCAGATCATAGATGGCGTCGTTCAGGCTCCCGCAGTCCACAGCACAGCAGTCGGACAAGTTCCCCGACTGACAACGCAATCCGGACAGGTCAGTTCTTCGCCGCCTCAGAATTTGCCGACCGTGGATGAGAGCAATTGATGAAACCGACGCCGTTTGCCTGTCTTCTTCTGGTCACAGCAGCGTCGTCACTGACGTCGCTGTTTGGATGTCATCTGCAGGAACAGCCAGCATCGCTTCGCGTGCCTGCCGTGGTGACCCGCTTCACGTCCAATCCGCTGCCAACCAAAATGGGTTGTCCGCCGCAGATGGCGTCGTCTGTCGCATTGCCGAATCTGAAAGTCGGATTGGCAATGCAGAGTTTCGACGATCCCATACATGTGCAGTTCGCCTCGCAATTGGGAACCATGCTGATTCGTGAACTCCAATTGTCCCGTGGTTTAATGCAGGTGCAGCCTGTGACGATGAATGCACAGCCTGCGGCAACCGAAGAATTCCATGGGCCATCGCCGTCCGATGTCATCTCCGTCAGCTTCCAGGAACCTATGAACGTGTTGCCACCTGAGCTGCCTCCATTGCCGTTTGGCAATGTTGCCGGTCGTCCACCCGTGGATCAGATTCTCGTCATCCGAGTTCTGGAATACCGTCCCTACTATCCTTTGCGTGCCACGCTGGAGATTAAGGTCCTTCAGGGTGAATCCGATGAACCGATCTTTGCCACGACTGCCAATTGGAACGCTGCAGAATTCGGTCTTGTGGAACCGAAACCGAAACGCAGGAAACGCCATCTGTGGTTCGGAGAAGCACAGCCCTCCGATCCGTCGCCGGGCCACAATAGTCCCGATGCGCTGATGCACGAAATTGCCGGCGACATCACGCTCTGGTACACGACCGCATTGAGCCCTCCACCACCCAAAAAATCGCGGCGATAGACGCCGTTGATTTGGTGCTCCGTCACTCATGGATTGACGGGTGGCCGGGGTTGGAGGGCTTGTTCTAGCCTACATTTTCGTTCAGAAATCGGGCGGTATTCGTTTAAACCGTAGTGGATATGGTTGTGCGAAATGCTGTGACTTTACCCGGTACGGGTTTCACAACAGAGCCTGGGGTCGCCGCGTTGCGGCGCACCCCAGGTCAGGAAACCGAGATCGCCCCGAACCCCAACGGGGTTCCACATTTCCGTTGGCTGAACGAAAAATGGAATTGTTGCTGTGGAACCCCGTTGGGGTTCGCTGGATTTTGTGCGATTTTTCCTGGGGTGCGCCGTTGGCACGGCGACCCCAGGCTGTGTTGTGAAACCCCGTTGGGGTTGTGGGTGTATGGAAAAATGTGGGTAAGAACAAGGGCTGGACAGCCCCGGCCACCCGATCCATCAGTGCCAGAGCTGCAAAGCACTGGAACATCCTGCATCAGCTGCACATCCGGGCTTCCAACGATGCATTCTCGAGCGGATTTTATGCCGAAAACGAATGCCATTGCTGCATTTCACGTACTGGAATACCCTGCGTCGGCTCGGTAGTTCCCTGAAAACTCTTTTTTACCCGCGATTTGCCGCGGGAGTGCGGAGATCATGATGGTTGCACACGGATGTTGCAGCCTCGTTTCGCTGGCAGTGCATCGTGCCGGACTCAGAGAGGTCAGCCGATGAAATTGCTGCAACGCTACATTCTGGGCGAACTGGTGCGTGTCTTTCTGATACTCGTCGTCGTGCTCACAGTAATGCTGGTGTTCGTTGGATTGTTCCAGGAAGCAACAGCACGCGGATTGGGTCCGACGCAGATTCTGCAAATCATGCCGTTCGTTGTTCCCAGCATGCTGCCGTTCACAATTCCAGCGACGCTGTTATTGAGTGTGTGTGTGGTTTACGGAAGAATTTCCGGTGATCTGGAAGTCATCGCCGCTAAGTCTGCCGGAATCAGTGCCATGCAATTATTGCGGCCTGCGTTCCTGCTGGGAACCGTGCTGGCCGTCGGCTCGTTCGGACTATTGAACTATGCCATCCCATGGGGCGTATCGAACATCGAACGCATCGTGACTCAGGCACTGGAAGAGATCTTCTTCGATGTCCTCGCGACGCAACATTATTTCAGCAATCCTAATGAAGGATACACGATCACCGTGCGCGATGTGAAAAATCGGACACTGCTGAATGCAACAATCCGCTATCGCCGCGAACATCAGCAGTTTACCGTATGCGCCGAAGCCGCCCGAATACGATTTGATCTGGAAAAGAAGCAGATTCTGGTGCATTTGAAAAACGTCAGCGGCGGAGGGGCTGGTTCAGGTTTTTCTGGTGAAATGAAACATTCGGAATTACGCTTTCCGCTGGAGCTGCAGCTGGGAAGAGTCGTATCACGCAATCTGACAATGGACACGCTGCGGCGGGAGATCATACAGGCGGAGAGCGATCAGCGAAGACTGGCGACGGAGAAAAACATCGAGGCCACGATGATGTTGTTCACCGGGGACTTTCAACATCTCGCCAGTGAGGAAATCTCAACGCTGGACAAACAGAACAACCGGGCCGTTACGGATGAACTCAAGTACCGAGCGGAAATTCACAACCGCTTTTCCATGTCGGCCAGTTGCTGGTTTTTTGCTGTTTTGGGCGGACCGTTTGCAATGCTGCAGGCGCGACGCCAGTTTATCACCAGTTTTATCATCTGCTTTCTGCCGATTCTGATTGTCTACTATCCCGTGATGTTCCTGATGATGAATCTCTGCAAGTCTGGCACACTGGACCCGTGGTGGGCGATGTGGGTTCCCAACATGATCATCGGTGTCGCCGGGTTTCTGGTCCTGCGAAAAGTCGTGCAGCATTGACAGCCGCCGGATTCTGGTGAATCCGGCGGCTGCTGTCTGTTCTGCATTCGCAATTACGCAGATTATTCCACTTCGTATTCGCTCGACAGCGTTTTCAATGCGTCCTTGATATCGACTTCCTGCATTCCGCCTTCGCGGACAATTTCGGCGTTGGCCTGATTGTTGCCGGTGAGTTCAACCGCCGTGGCGCTGATGCGTCCCGACGCATCATACGAATAGGTGATCTCAATCGGAGATCCTTTGGGCAGACTGGCCGGCAGGTTGAAAACGCGGAAGTCACCGATCAATTCACACGCAGCCGGATCGATCGCGTCGCCTTCCAGGATTTCGACATGAATCCGGGATTGGCCATCGCTGTTTGTCCCAAAACGCTGCTTGACGCTGTTCGGGACAGGCGAATTCTTCGGTATCATGATGTGATTGATCTTACGCGATTTGTCTTTCGGGTCGCTGATCTTGATCCCCAATGAATGCGAATTGACGTCGGTTGTCTTGACTGCGTTCAGCCGTTTTTGAATGGCGTCCACAATACCACCTGTATTGATGCCATGCCGAGCCTGCAAAATGGCCGCATGAATTGCAGCTCCTTCTGCGACTGCGCGTTCAGGTGCCAAAGCACGTGATGGTTCTTTCTGGCAGACTTCCCGCAACATCTGTTCGACCACAGGCATGTAGGTCGAACCGCCAACCAAAACCAGTTCGTCCAGCATTCCAGGCGTCACACCTGCCTGCTGAAGTACAAGCTCGGTGGTGTCTTTCGTTCGTTGCATCAGATCTGCCGTCATGCGTTCATAGTCGGTCCGTGACAATGAGACAGACAGGGTATTTCCTTTATAGTACACGCTGATCGGCACTTGAGTTTTTGTGCTCAAATCGCGTTTTGCGTCTTCGGCTTCCTGCTGAAACGTAAGCATTGCTTCAGCGTCAGTACTCGGATCGACATTGAACTTGCGTTTGAACTGTTCCACGAGGTGGTCGGACAGTCGCTTGCTCCAGTCCAGACCGCCAAGCATCACATCCCCGTCCGTTGCAAGCACGCGGAAGGTCGTCGGTGTGTATCGCACAACCGTCACGTCGAATGTACCACCCCCAAGGTCATACACCAGAATCGTGCGTTCATCAGACTTCAGATCAGCGCGACCCAGTTCACCACGGCTCCAGGCGTATGCCAGAGTCGCCGCCGTAGGTTCGTTAATAATGTCAATCACATTCAGGCCAGCGATACGCCCTGCGTCCTGCGTTGCCTTGCGGCGCACGTCGTTGAAATAGTACGGCACCGTGATGACCGCATTCGCGATCGGCCCGATAATTTTCTCGGCGTCCTGCTTCATCTTTTTCAGAATCAATGCAGAAATGAATTCCGGTGTCAGCTTCTTGTTCTGATAGATCACAAAGAAGTTCTTGTTGCCCATTTCACGCTTGATCGCTTCGACGATCGACTTGGGATCGGCAACCGCGATACGCTCGAACGATGGCCCGACCACGACGCGGTCTTCGTCCAGCAACACCACAGATGGCGTTATCGGGCGACCATCTGCGTTGTTGAGTACGACGGGGTTACCGTCATGGTCCAGCATCGCGATTGCGCTGTAGGTTGTGCCCAGGTCGATGCCGACCGTATGTCCTTCAAGAAACTTCATTGCAGCCCTCGGACTTCTCAGAATGTAAAAACAAGACTCTCGCCAACGGTGAAGCAGATTCTCAGGTACGCCCGCCCTGCGGACTTCGAAAAAACGGCAAAAACACCATTCGCATCTGCATCAGTCCCCCCAGAATACCGTCGCTATCGACCAAACGCATCTGACAGAGGACTGGAATTCTGTCAACCGTTCACATTTGATTCAAGCGCCTTGACGTGCTAAATGTGTCTTAAAGTCGGACCAGGATGCGGCATCCGCCAAATTCGGAACCAGAGAATCCGGTCCAGATGAAAGCGAAGGTCGTGCTTCCTGAGGGCAATGCGTGGTCGCATTGGCTCGGTTATACCTCACGCGGCCATGAGTGACACGTTTTTGAAGACCTGAAAAGCGACATGTTTGAGGAACGTTGTCATTTGCTTTCCATTGCGTTGTTTTTCGTGCGTTTCATTCGGTTGTCTCCCTGCGTCGTATGAAATGGACAACCGAATGGGGACAACCGAATGCACAAAATCGCCGGGAACACC
>CAZFDW010000018.1:17541-30954 GCA_964517865.1 uncultured Chitinophaga sp. | reverse complement strand
CAGCCAATATGAGCACTCCACGAACATGTCGCTTTTCAGGTTTGCAAAAACGTGTCACTCATGGCCGCGTGAGGTATCGTGTGCATAGTCAGCAATTGTGTTGAACCCTGAGCCGGAGGCGACGGTTTCTGGCCACACCGTCGCCTGCGGCTCAGGGTTAAACGATTGAATTAACAGACCGTTGTCGCTCTTCGTGCCAGAGACCTGCGGATTCTAAAACTGAATTCCGGCGCGGAGCAGGATGGCGTCGCCAAGGTCAATCTGGCCTGGGATGTCTTCGTATTCCAGGGAGCGATCGAAGACCCAGCCAGTTTCCACAAAGACGCCTCGGTTCTCGCGAAGCAGGTATTCGACGCCCAGCACAAGTCGCAGGTCGCGAAGTGTGAGCTGGTCGTCCTGTCCGCCAGCTCGCGTGGCGGCCCAGGTATTGCCGCCAAACACGCCACTGAGATAGGCCCACGTTTCGCTTTTGTCACCGTCTTTCAACAGGCGACGTGACAGGCGCGGGGATGGAAACTGAATGTCCAGCTTCCAAAGCGGTGATGGAGTCCAGTAGAGTCCCATCGCGGGCAGCAACGGAAAATCCTGACGCCCGGTGTAGATGGCTCCGCCGGTCATCGACAGTTTTTGCGGGACAATCTGCCACTGCAACAGGACCATCCCAAACAGTTTGAAAGCCTGCTCCCTGGATTGAAAATCGCTGCGTACGGAGGGCGTGAACAACACCATCGTTGTGAAACGCTCGCTCTGAACTTTTTTCCAGAACGCCTTCACACCCGTGTCATAAAGTGCATCGGGAACATCCAGGGACGGATTGGCATTGAGCTGATCCATGCGCATGTATGGAGTGAATGAAAGCACGTGGTCCATACTTCCGAACGGCACAGCAAACGTTCCAAGCAGGTCAAATGTCTTGATTCCGAGTTCATTAGAATCGCCTGCAGGAATGACTCCATAAGCAGTCTGCGCCCCTTGAAAACAGGTCGTGCGATAACGAATCAGCGGTGCTTCGCAGCAATCAAAGTCCGGCAGGCAGGAAGTTTCAAATTCAGGAAACGCAGCGGGATCATCCAGCATCGCATGGCCGAGCTGTGAGTCGTCCGATTGTCCCTCGATCACGATCGAATCATCAAACAGCGGATTCGGTTCAAACGCTGTACCATCAATACGATCTGTGCTGATTGATGCGTCATCATCTTTCGCTGCATGACTGCCTCGGGTCGCATCTGAAAACCGCGGTGGCACTTCTTCTTCACCAACGGACTCAGACTGGCTTTTTATTCGTAACTCATCCAGGAACGAATCCTCTGCGCAGACCGCTGCGGCGTTGATCAGAACGATCAGCAACGGGACGGCAAACCAGCGTGGGAGCAGAGTCATGAGTCGAGTTCGCATCGGTCACGGGAACGCATCTTGAAAACCACTGACGAAACCTGCGAGACTTGAGAGGTTTCGTGAGTGGTTCGTCATAGAATCGGCATTTCCGGACTCCTGCGAAGCATCGGAATCTGGCATTGAAGACATCCGCAGCGTCTTCCAGGACTGAAAGGTCGGCGTTTTCTGCCGATCTCAACGTGTGGAATTCGCAACCAGCAATTTCAGCCATGAACGGCATTCGTTGCTGACTTCCAAGTTCGACTGTCCCAGATGGGTTGAAAAAGGTGTCTGGAGCGAATGGCATCAGTTTTTTCAATGTTTTCAGACGCCTCCAAAGTTCCAGACACCTTTTTTACAACGCGATTTTCTGCTCTTGGTCGTGAATCTGGGACAGTCGAACACGCCGTTTAGCGAGATTCGGTGTTTTGCCGGATCCGCTGCAGCAATGCCGCGCTGAGTCTGCCGGTGCTGCTCAATACGAAATGTCGCGCATTGACGCTGGTGGCGGAAATGTCGATTCGAAGGCGGTCCTCCGGAAGGCACTCTGCCACGCGTTCGGCCCACTCGATCAGACACAGCCATTCGCTGCTGTTTGTGAATTCAGCGGCTCCGATCGCCAGGAATTCGTCGGTGTCGCCAAGGCGATACGTGTCAAAATGGGCGACGGGTATGCGTCCGTCAGTATACTGCTGCAGTAACACAAAAGTCGGGCTGTTGACCTGCGTGATCTCGACACCCAACGCTTCGCAGATTGCCCTCACCAGCCGTGTTTTACCGGATCCTAATTGACCGTTCAGTTCAATGACCATGCCTTCGACAACAGCTTTCGCGATGCAGGCACCCAATCGGTCCGTCGCGGCTTCGTCATCGCAATCGATTTCGATATTCAATGAGTCACGGCGATTTGTGCGCATACACGCGGTCTGGTTTCTGTTTTTTCCAGAGAATCATCGACGGAAAAGTAAGCACCGTAGCTGCCGTCCGAATTTCCATTTTGCTGATGGTAGTTCCAGCGCCAAAGTCGATGTGGCTGCATTTCGTGCATCATCTTGCCGCAGCCCGGAAGCACAATAAGTATCACGGAGACTACCCCGAGCATCATTGTTCGCGTTATCTTCATACAGCCCTCGGTTGATTTAGCGATGCAAGTAGGGTGTGTGCAGCGCTAGCGAAACACACCAGTTCTTCACGCTTTCCCAAAATGGTGCGTTGCGCTAACGCTGCACGCACCCTACGATTAACTCAACAACCCGTTAGTGCTTTGACAAAGCAATAATGCCTTCGGGCTCACAATTCTGGAGTATCTGGACAGACTCCCAAGGCCGTGCGCCACAGGCCTGTGCGCCGCCGTGAGGAAAGAGTAGCGTATAACGGCATCCAGGATCGCAGGAAAACGCTGCAAAAACGCTTAACGGAACCGTGCTTTCGCCCGACATCTTCATGAACAGGCAGAATTCGCCGTTGATGTCCGTCGTTCGCGACAAACGGCCACAGACTCATGGCAATCAGAAGCACTTATTTTGCACGCGGTCGTGAGTGAGACAACTGGCGAGCTGCATGCGTCAGCTTGCCGGTACAAAAACGAGGATGTCTGCACCCGGGCGGCCCTATTCAAGGAACGGGTCGAATTGGTCCAGCAGAGTTTCTGCGGGCTTGGTCGGCGTTTCAGTTGTGCTGTTCTTGATGACCGACTTTACGGCATCCGGTGCCGCGTCATCGACGTTCTTCCGTACGTAGCTTTCGGAAGCTTTTGTGGAACCGCTTACCGTGCTTCCTCCTTTGTCGGAAGCCGCTTCTTTGACGCGATTCAATGCAGCCTGGGCTCGATTTTCCAGTTGTGTTGAGACTTCTTCGAACATGGAATCAGTGTCCGCAGTTGTGGCAGTATTCGAAGTCTGAGAGGCTGAGCCGGAACGCCCGAAAATTCGGTCTTCCGCTGCCTGAGCCTGTTGAGCCGGCGTTCTTGCTGCTGCTGCTTTGCCGGAGGCAGCAGCGGATGCGGTTGCCTCCGGAGCAGGACCGATGAACGAATTCACCGGATTATCGACATCATTCCGCAGGCCATCAATAACGTCAGCGGCTGAGAAGCGTGAAGCAGCGGCCGGATGTGAGGGGTTCTGGACGGGAGCCGCCGGAGATTCCGGGCTCTGAGCCACTCGAAACGGATCGGCTGCGACGGTGTTCCTGGCATCCTGCGGGAATGGAATGCGAGTCAAAACGTCGTCTGGATTGGAATCCGTGTTCTCAGGTTTCCGGGTCGAAGCGGGAATCTCCAGCAGACCATTGTCGCCCTTGACACCATCCTGAGCAGACTTATCCAGAAACGACCGCAGTTGATCGAGCGTCGAGTTTTCTTCGGTCACACTGTCGGCCAGAGAGTTGGCGACGGATTCGGAAATCAGATCCGACGCTCCGTGTGCCATCAGAGCGCGGGCCAGTTCAGGGCGATCTGTCCACTGTGAGGGTGACCAGTTTCTGACATCGGCATAGGTCAGACCGACCGCATGCTGAGGGGTTCGCGGCACCATCTGGAATCCGTCGTGCGAATGGACGACGTGATACTGGAGTGCGACGTACATCGCCGACGCACCAAGAACCGCGCCGAACAGATACGGTTTGGCATTGCTCATCGGATTCAGTCCTGATCTTCGGAGGTGGGACGCTGAGCCGCTGAAAAAGACAGACACCTTTTTCAACATGCTGTTCAAGGTCGTGGGAATCAAGTCGGATGGCGGACACCCGAAAGAACATGGCAACCCTAGCACGTCTCTGACAGTTTCCTTTGTTCTGTTCCGAAGCTGGCCACGTTTTTCATCCGACTTACGCGCCGCCCTCGTGCATGTTTTCGCAGTCAGCAGACTTTACCCAACAAGTCCTCACCGCACCGTCCGTATGATGCACGGAGAGTTTCCGGTAGTTTTGAGAATTCCTGCATGCCGGCTAAAGTTGAAGCTGTGCGGCGGGCCTTGGCGGTCTGCTGAAATTCTCTCGTTCATGGGCGACGATTGAGGGACGTTTGACGAAATGTCAATCGCCTACCATGATTCATGGTGACTTTGATCTGCATTCCAGCATGATCGAATCCCGCTCAGAACCAGAAACCGATTTTTCGTAATTGAAACAGGATCATGGATTACAGCTTCAAAGGCAAAAACGCACTGGTCACCGGTTCATCAAAAGGCATTGGCCGCGCTGTTGCCGTCGCGCTGGCTCGGGGTGGGGCCAATGTGACGATCAATTGCAGCGCCAGCAAGGCGCAGGCCGAAGATGTGGCGAAGGAAATTCGCGACATGGGCCGCAAGGCGATTGTTGTCGCATGTGATGTGTCCGACCTGAAAGCTGTCGAAGCGATGGTGCAACAGACCGTCGAGGCGTTTGGTAGTCTTGACATCTTTGTTTCCAACGCGGTCTACAGCGACCGACAGCTCATGGTCGATGCCGATATGGACGGATTCCGACGCACGATCGAAGTCAGCATGTGGGGCGCGCTGCATGGAGTCCGCTCAGCGGCGCAGCAGATGCTGAAGCAAGGCAACGGCGGTGCAATTACAGTCATCAGTTCACCGCATGCGATCATCCCGTTCCCGACGGCGATGGCGTACAATATGTCCAAGGCTGCGATTGACCACATGGCACGCACGGCGGCGATCGAACTCGTCAGATCCGGGATCCGCGTCAACGTCTTTCATCCCGGCTGGATCGATACGCCCGGCGAACGGAAATTCTTCACAGAACAGCAACTGAAGGAAGGTGCCGAAGGTCTGCCGATGGGCCGCATGGGCACCAGCGAAGAGATGGCTCACGGAGTCTGCTTCACACTGAGCGACGAAGGGTCCTATATGACCGGCACCACGCTCACGATGGATGGCGGCGTCGGCCTGCCATGGTGGTCGAAGCGTACCGAAGGCAAACAGTAGTTCGACTGTCCTGGATGGGTTGAAAAAGGTGTCTGGAACTCTCCGGCATCAGGTTTTCACAATGTTTTCTGATGCCTCCAAAGTTCCAGACACCTTTTTCAACGCGAGTTCAAAGGCCGCATCACATTGAGCGAGAAACTGATCATGCGTAGCCGTTTTCAGCCGGCCAGCATTCTTGCACTGATGTTCACAGTTGCGGCATCTGCGGCGTTTGCTGAGGAACCGCTGGCGTTGAACGCGGACAATCCGCACTATTTTCAGTTTCGCGGCAAGCCCACGATCCTGATCACCTCCGCCGAGCATTACGGCGCGGTGCTGAATGCAGAATTTGATTATGTCAAATACCTGGATGAACTCGCCGCTTGTGGCTTGAATCACACACGTCTTTTCAGTGGCGTTTATGTTGAACCGCAGGGCGCTTTCAACATTGCCCGCAATACGCTGGCTCCGAATCCCGGCGGGTATCTGGCTCCGTGGAGTCGCAGCGACCAGCCCGGTTATGCAAACGGCGGAAACAAGTTCGATCTTTCGAAGTGGGATGACGCATTCTTTGCCCGGCTCAGGGATTTTCTGACTCAGGCGGGTCGTCGCGGGATTGTGGTCGAGGTCAATCTGTTTTGCCCGATGTATGAAGATGGCCAGTGGAAACTGTCGCCGATGAATGCGGCAAACAACGTCAACGGGATCGGCAAGTGCGATAAACACGCGGTCTATACGCTGGATAAAGAACCCGCCCTGCTGGCCGGGCAGGAAGAACTCGTCCGCAAATTCGTCGCGGAACTCCGGGAATTCGACAACCTGTTCTTCGAGATCTGCAACGAGCCGTATTTTGGTGGCGTCACGCTCGACTGGCAGCACCACATGGTCGATGTCATTGTTGCCGCCGAGAAGGACGCTCCTGAACCGCATTTGATCGCGATGAACATCGCCAATGGCAGCCAGACGATCGAGCACCCGCATCCGGCAGTCTCGATATTCAACTTTCACTACAGCTATCCGCCGACTGCGGTGTCGGACAATTACGGCCTCAACAAGGTCATCGGTGAGAACGAAACCGGCTTCAAAGGGACTGCGGACGCCTGGTATCGTCACGAGGCCTGGGAGTTTCTGCTGGCAGGCGGCGGCTTGTTCAACAATCTTGATTACTCATTCACGGTCGGCCATGAAGATGGCACGTTCGCTTACCCCGCATCGCAGCCTGGCGGAGGAAATCGACGCTATCGTGAGCAATTGAAGGTTCTCAAGGACTTTCTGAATGGGTTCGACTTTCCACGTTTGAAGCCGGATCAATCGCTGCTCAAATGCGAATTACCCAAGGGCGTTCGAATACAGATGCTGACAGATCGAGATCGGCAACACGCGATCTATCTGCAGGGCGGTCAGCAGGTTGAACTCGCCCTATCCCTCCGCGCCTCCGACTACCTCGTGGAGTGGATCGATGTGCTGACCGGCAAAGTCGTCAAGGAAGAACGTCGCACACATTCCGGCGGCACAGCGGTTTTCGCCTCGCCAGACGTGATCGATGACATTGCGTTACGCATCATCGCAGTGGATGCCAAATAGCAGGGGCAACATGAGCCAATTCTTGTCGCCCCTGAAGGCAACGCCGTGGAGGATTATTTGTAGGGAAATCGTGTTATACCGCGCGCGGTTGAGAATGCCAAAATCGTTTAACCGCGTGGGCAACGCCCCGCGCGTGGGAATTCAGCCAGCGGGAAGCTGTGAGCGCGGCCCGCTGGGCACGCGGTTAAACGAGCAACTGCCAACCGCGTGCGGTATAAACCCCGTTGGGGTTCAGCGTGCCAGGAAACGATGTCGCCCTGCATAAACGATTCAATCACCAGACCGATCGCGTTCCGGCTAAAAAACACGATCTTGCTTTTGGACAGGCCCCTCGTGCCAGCAAGCACTGCCACGTTCACACAGTGCCACAGCTCCAACGCAAAACGGGCGACCGCAATGGCCGCCCGTCTGGAGAATTCTGGTTGTCGTACTGGAACTTAAGAACCCGTCCATGAACAACACCGTGATTTGTCCGAAATCAGCCGGAATGTGCGAGCGTCCGGTTTGTATTTCTCCATCGGAACCAGCCCGCTGGCTGCGGGTAATTTCGCCTGCAGAAACCGGCGGCTAGCGCCTTGCCGCTCACAAAAACAGAGTCAGGCTGATCTCGATTCAACGTCATGCAAATGGATTTCGCAGGAACTTGATATATGGCAATCGTACTCCATCGACCAGGACCTGATCCGCAGTCACAGTGCTGTTTTGCTGAGGCAGGAATCCCTGAGCGCCAAGGAATGTGACAACGTCATCCTGATCAACGCCGTCACCACTGACACCAAATCCGCCGATCAGAACTCCGCTCTTGTAAATTGGAGTGCTTCCCGGAAAGAAGACAACTCCGTTCTGATGATCCAATGAACTACTGGCATCATGAAAATTTGTGCCTGGATTAAACGCATCAAAACCCAGCACAGTATCGTTCATCGTAGACGCTGCTGCGGGAGCGCCGATGTTCTCTGCTGTGGCTGAATTGATGCTGGAGTTATTCAGAATCGAAAAATCGCCGGGATCAGCCCCGTCAACTCCTGACGGAAATCGCGGCTCGGCCAGAAAGCGAAATGTCCGATTGGTGAATGCCACACCCGGCGCAACTCCGGACACCTGATCGGCAAGCTCGAGCGCAGCCGCGTCCGCGTAGTAAGCCGTATTTCGCGCCTTTGCGACTGCGACGTCGATCGAGAACACCGTGGCATCAGGCATTCGATAAAGACCCAGAACTTCGCCTGTCGTATCTGTCACAGCAAAGACCATCTGAGTACGGGAACCGACCGGCACTCGGATGGCCGCTCGGGTTTTCTCTGCGGCCGCGATCCCCTGACTGATGATCTGATCGACTTCGGCCCCCGTGATTCCCACGCCACTTCGGGGAGCCACCAACCATCCTTCGGGAACGGCCTGACCCATGAGATAGAGATCACCGACAGAGTTTACCTGATGATCAGTTCCATTGATGGTCCCGGTGCCAAGGCTGTGACCAAAGCTGACCAAATCTCGAACTCCCTGAATCCCGGGGGTCGGACCAACAATTTCCAGCTCGATTCCCACCAGTGTGATATTTCCAAATGGCAGGTCAAAACGACTTCCAGGGATCACCGCAACTGGCGGATCACATTCCACGGAAGCCGCACCCTGGCTACCGCCTGCGGCAGCAAAAGCAATATATTCGGCTTCCAGCGCCAGCGGTGCATTTGTGCGTTCATATTCCGATTGCCCGATCCCAGCCACAAATCCCTGTTCATGTGTGGCAAAGCCATCTGGCCCAGGGAAAAAGACGCCGATTCCTCCGACCAACGTATCACCAAAACCATCCATGTCCGAATCGGCGAATAGCGGGACGCCGCCTGGCAGCGTCGCAATCCCGCGCGACTGTTGAGTCGGTGCAAGTCCGGAGGCAAAACCCCAGGACTCCGGTGCCAGAATTTCTTTTCCCAACAGAAAATCAGCGCCAAATCGGGAACCGAGCGCGATGTCATCTCCTGCGCCGTCCTCACGGATTCCGTTAGCACCTGCATGCATGAGGCTGTCGCGATTGGTGTGTTCAATGGCAAACAAATCGACTGGAGGTGTGTACAGAATTTCTGGCGGGAAGTGTCCTCCAAGCCCGATCGGCGCCACGAAGCCAGGGCCTCGCATTGTCGGATCAGCGCTGTTGGGATCCGCTTCGACTTCCCGCTGAGTAACCGTTGACTGACTGATGAAACGCACGGTGCGAGACGTGAGTGGCCCGACAGTTCCCACTGCGGGGTCTCCGCTCGCAAAGAACGCGGCCGTTCGCGCCTTCGCGACTGCGCCATCAATCATGAAACTCAGCACCTGGTCATTCGGTGCTACGACGCCCGCTTCGGCTCTCACTCCCAGAATTGTTCCATTTCGATCAACGACGGCAATAATCGCGTCTTCACTTGAGGTGGCTGCGGACGCTCTGTCAAGAAGCAGCTTCACGTCCGCTGTCGTGATTTGCGGATCCATCATCGGATGCATGTCAATTGCGTATGATCCGGGTGCCGGAGTCTGTGCATGGTCACCTGCGGATGTCGCTGGCACAGGTGATACCTGAACTATCTGTGCAATCTCGGCCGCCGAGAGTTCGCCGGTATACTGGCTGTTCATGATTCCCAGTCCACCGATCGTGTCCTGGTATCCCAATGCATGTCCTGTTTCGTGAGCCACAACGGTAAAAAAGTCATGTGTGCCGGAAGGATTTCCGTTGCCAATTTGCGTATCCCACGTTTCCTGATTGTCCAGCCAGAGAACTCCATGAACCGCTGATTGTCCCTTGAGTCCCGTGGAATTGCCGCCGCCAAGTCCCAAGGTTCCACCAGGTCTGCTTTCAAAGTCCAGGGCGCGCAGATCACCGACGCCGATGTTCAGAATCCTGTCGCTGGCGGCTTCGGTGTCGCGGACAAATGTAAACCGGTGATTTGCTGCGTCTGACCAACTGTTCAGAGCCGCCACCGCAATGCATTGCTGCTCAGGACTGATCTGATTTCGAAATCCGGACTGATCCCGGAAGTCATAGCGGATTGAAAGCGACTCATTGCCATTTTCCGAGCCGGATTGCCAGGACACATAGCTCTGCATCTGGCTTGAGTCAGAGTTCGATGGGGCATTGCTGCCGACGGAACTGAACGGAAACGGAATGTTGCCCAACCCACCGAGGCATAACCGATCTTCCAGGTGTTCGATACCTGCTTGGCGTTGAGTACGAGCAGCCCGGTCGTTTGGGCTCTTTCGGGGGGAGAAGAAATTCCGAAACAGCATGACTCTTTCCTGTTCTGAGGCGTGTCCGTATTGCCCCACCGTTGCGATCGGCAAACTTACCGCAATCGCTTGAGTCATTCTTTTAAATGTAAAGAAGTCGGCTAAACTTCACGGCTCGTGATGATGTCGAAGCCGGTGGTCCAGGGATGTCAAATGTCCGTGAAAGAGCGAAAACGCATTCTGATTCTCGGCGGTGGCTTTGCAGGCGTCTACACGGCAATGTATCTCGACAAGCTGCTGCGTTCTGAGCCGAGTGTTGAAATCGCTTTGGTCAGTCGCGAAAATTACTTCGTGTTTCAGCCGATGCTGCCGGAAGTAATTTCAGGGAACATCGGAATACTCGATACCGTCAGCCCGATTCATCGTTTGGTGCCACGATGCCGACTGTACATTCGGGAGATTGAATCGATCGATCTCCCGAACCGTCAGGTAACTTTAGGTCCCGGATTCTGGCCACAGTCTCATGTGCTCGACTTCGATCATCTGGTGCTGGCGTTCGGGACTGTCACGGATTTTCGCGGTATCACCGGGCTGCATCAGCATGCGTTGCCGTTTAAGAACCTTGCTGATGCTGTCCGATTACGAAATCACCTGATTCACGTTCTCAATGAAGCCGAGATCGAATCCAACCTGGCACGTCGTCAGCAATTGCTCACTTTCGTTGTCGCGGGCGGTGGATTTTCGGGTGTCGAAGTTGCTGCGGAGTTGAACGACTTTGTGCGGCACATTGCAAAGCGGTGTCGCGGTTTTTCCGCAACCGACATTCGGGTCGTACTCGTGCATTCGGGAAAACAGATTCTTGAACGTGAAGTCGGCCCGCGGCTCAGCGGCTATGCTCAGCGAATTCTGCAGCGCCGGGGTGTGGAATTGTGCCTTGAGAATCGATTACAGACGGCGACTCCGGACGCGGCAATTCTGAGCAGTGGGATGAGAATTCCGACGAAGACGCTCGTTTCAACTGTTCCCTCGTTTCCCAACCCGCTGATTGATACGCTTGACGTCAGGAAAGAAGGCGGCCGCATTGTGGTGGATGGACACCTTGAGGTTGTTGGTGCGGAAAATATCTGGGCCCTTGGTGACACAGCGCGTGTTCCAAATGCCGCTGACAAGGAACATTGTCCGCCGACTGCCCAGCATGCGATCCGGCAGGCAAAAACACTGGCGCACAATATTGCTGCGAGAATCCACGGCCGCGAACCAAAAGTGTATCGCTTTCCGGGGCTCGGAAAGATGGGTTCGCTTGGACATCACTCGGCGGTCGCAGAACTCTTTAACCGCATTCATATCTCCGGTTTCCCGGCGTGGGTGCTCTGGCGCACCGTGTATTGGTGGAAACTGCCCGGGTTCGATCGCAAATTGAAAGTTGGCTTCTCGTGGCTGCTGGACCTCCTGATCCCACCGGAAACGGTACAGCTCAGAATCGAAAGCGGTTCTGCTCTCGCACAATTGCACTTCGAACCAGGCGAGATTGTTTTTCGTAAGGGCGATCTGGGCGACTCGCTCTACATTATTTTGCGAGGCGAAGCTGAAGTCATTCTGGAGTGTGACCCGGCGGATGACTCAGTGTCCTCCGGTGAAAATGCGGAGCGACTCGCGACACTTGGGGCGGGCGAGTATTTTGGTGAGATCGCCTTGCTCAAACAGAGGACTCGAAGTGCCACCGTTCGTTGTACAAAAGCCCTTGACCTGCTGGCACTGCCGCAGGGACAGTTTCAGGCCTTGACGACGAATCTGCCCGATTTCAAGAGCAGCTTCGAACTGGTGATGGATCTTCGCATGAAGCGCGAAGCAAAGACCGATCGTGGTTAACTCGATGCCTAATATCAGGGGAACGAAAAAGGGCTTGCCACGATCACTCGTGGTAAGCCCTTTGAAGGAATCTGATCTGCTGGCCAACTGACGTCACTGAAATGCAGCGGAAAGTCAGCGGGATCACTGCACGGAATTTGGATACCGTCGAGCGGTCGTCGTTCGAGGAGGCTGCGACCAGGACGCTTGCTGGATGGGTGGCCGTCCATTGAACGAATTCGGAACAATCTGCACGGCGGCAGAGGATGGTCCGGTGAATTCGTGATCTCCGGTAATGTCTCCGGCAACCATCGGCTGGGCATAAAGTGTTCCGCGCATCGTACCACCGATCGATGGTGACAAGGATCGCTGAGTCGGCATGGCCTGGAATCGCTGTGGCATCATTTGAACGGTCTGCCAGCCGGACGATTGTGGCATGGCCATCATCTCCGGGTGGTGCGCGAAGTTGCGAGATTGTGGCTGACGGTACATGGCCGTTGCGTAGGCGGATCGAGCCGCGATTGCCTGTCGGTAGCTCGGATTGTTCCATGCGGTCGAATCACCAGGATTCGAGTACCAGCGACTCATCGCCGTGTATGGGGCAATATTGTGCGGCTGTCCCATGGACATCCGGGATATCGGCATGGAACCAGGCGACATCAGCATCGTGCTCTGTGGCATTGCCGGAGCACCAGATTCATATCCTGACTGCGGAATCCCGCTGCCTGAGCCACAGCAGCCTGAGCCAGAGTTCATATCCTGATACCCGGCACCCTGCATCATTTCGGCACCCTGCATCATTTCAGTGCCCTGCATGTACTCGGCACCAGGCATCATACTTCCCATGTCACCGCCGCAGCCACTGCAGCCACCAGCACCGCCGCAGCCATCACCGCAGCCAAAGTCCATCATAGAATTCTGCATCAAAGGCATCTGCATTACGGGCGCCGACATGGCATACTGGGTTTGCGGGACCATCATGGTCCGGGGCCGAGGAACCCAGACTCTTTGCCAACGCCAACGCCCATGGTCCACGGTCATTGGTCGCCATGTTGTCACAGGTACCTGAGCCGGCTGATAATGCATCGCTGGCTGCGGCATACACTGTGATCCGCAAGGATCGTTGCAGTTCCCGCCGTATGGATTCATCATGCCCGGCATCGGCATCTGACAGGGTCCCTGATTCTGCCACTGCGTCTGATACGGCATCTGCATTGGTGGAGCCAGCGGCGCGACCATTGGAGCCGTCATGCCGCATGATGGTCCATATGGCGCGAACAGCGGGCAGTGAGCAAACCATGAACACGGATTCAACAGATGCGGGAAGACCGGATGGTAGCAGGAGATCGGACGCCCGGGATAATGTCCCAGCGTTCCCTGCTGGTTCCGCAGGTAGCCATAGCCGAGCCAGTCATCAATGCACCGGCTGACGCCATACGGATTGGAACCATAGCCGTAGCTATTACCAGTGTTTGGATAGCCATAGTGGCCGCCGTTGTAGCCGCCG
>CAZFDW010000018.1:14580-17441 GCA_964517865.1 uncultured Chitinophaga sp. | reverse complement strand
GCCGCCGTTGTAGCCGCCGCAACCGCCGAACAGCCAGTAAAACGGATCAAGGATCGGTATGTAGATGCAGGCACTGGCGGTCGATGTCATGGAACACAACAGAGCGATCGTCAGAAGCAACGTTCTGATGCGGAGTCTCATATAGGTTTCCTCGGAGAGACAGAGAGGATTGAGGAGACGACAGGCAACCGGACGAATGCCGGAGAGAGAGAGAGCCTGTCGTGAGGTGAGAGCCGAGGAAGTTAAGCGCTGAACGTCATCGGGAAAATTCGAAATTGACTCAAGTTCGGAGGCAAATCATATTCGGATCAACCTGAATAATGCTGTTCGGCTGCTTTCGCCGTTTACCACAATCGACCGGCAAGCAACCACAGGACGATCAGCACCAGAGTCGTGACCACGATCGGCAAAATCTGCCTTCGCCAGGCAAAAGTTGCCGATCCGAGTGTTCCGGAATCCGAGTGCAGAGGCGACTGATGCGGATCAAACAACTCCACCACGATTGAACGCCTCGACGTGGTGGCGGCATTGCGGTGATCCACCAGCGGCATCGAATCCTCGCCGGTGCCTATCAGAATCTCACCTAAACGCCCCTGAAACTCCCGGGCGCTGACAGGACGCTGAGCCGCACGGGATGCACTCGACGGCTCAAACCGCGCCAGCAACCGTTCCATCATCACGCGCGTGTTGACTTTGCCTGGTTCGGAGTCGTCGCCGTCGTTACACGCCTTCAACAGCCGGGTCAGCAGGCCAGCGAGATCACACAAATCCTTCTCGACATCTTCCCGCGATGCAAGGGCACTGATCGTGATCAATGCCGGGCCGGAATTCGGTGAAAAATCCGCCGCTGCGGCTTCGGCGGCTGCGCGCAGCCATCGGGCAACTCCGAAATCAATGATCGTCACCTGCAGATTGTCGGAAAGCAGAACGCTCTCCGAGGACAGTCCGGTGTGAGCCAGTCCCAGATTGTGAGCCAACTGCAGGGCCGAACACACCTGCCAGCCAATCTCAATAATGTCTTCTGACGAGAAACAGCGACCGGCCGACAGATGTTCCGACAATGGCCTGGAATCACTGACCTCGGTCCACAGAAACAGCACACCGCCGGCTTCACCGTCGCCAAGGAACTTTATGATCGACTGATGCTGCAGCATTGCCAGCATCGAGCGATCCATCTTGACCGCGCGGCGAAACTCCGGACGCTGTGAAATCTCTGCCGAGAACACGCTGAGCCGAACTGTTCTGCCCGAGTCCCTGCGAGTCGCCGTCACCATGCGTCGCTCGGGATACGAGCGCAGCTCGTGCCTTATCTCAAAATCGTTCAGGTCCAGGTCGGTCACCGGAGGTATCTCGCCGAGGTGCCAGGACTATCCTGTGAAATCCGACGGATTGCCGAACATTCCACGCCCACTGCCGGGCGTCCCCGTGCCACCTCGCAGATTTTCATTGCGAGGACGTTTTGGTTCAGGAGGTGCTTCGGGCTCCGGTGCCCTGTGGCGTTCAGTTTGTGGTGGCTCTGGTCGTTTCTCCAGCGCCTTCAGTGACAACGAGACGCGCTTGCGTTTCGGATCCACTTCAACCACCTGAAAATCATACTTCTCACCGACTTTCAGAACTTCGCTCACACTGCCCACGCGGCGCCACGCCAGTTCACTGATATGGACCATGCCTTCCAGGCCAGGTTCCAGTTCGATAAACGCACCGAATTCCGTAATCCGCGTGACGGTGCCGGACACGGTGCTTTGTGCGACATAGCGTTCGCTGGCGCTCGTCCACGGATTTTGAGCCAGTTGCTTCATACCAAGGCTGATCCGTTTCTTCTCCGGATCCAGTTTCAGGATTTTGACATCAATCTGTTGTCCTTCAGTCATGACGTCACGTGGGTGATTGATGCGAGTCCAACTGATTTCCCCGATATGCAGGAATCCATCGACCGGGCCAATATTGATGAACGCGCCATAATCCTTAAGCGTCTTCACTGTGCCACTGTGGTCCTGTCCCACTTCGACCCTCGCCCAGAATTCTCCTTCACCTTCGGCTCGTTCCGCCTGAAGCAATGCTCGGCGACTCACCACCAGGTTGCGTTTTTTGGCGTTGACTTCTGTGATTTGAACTGTGAGCTTCTGACCAATAAAGCTCTCGAGGTTTCCGGCAAAGCCAATTTCCACCTGACTTGCGGGAAGAAAAGCTCTCAGATTACTGACCATCACCTGCAGTCCGCCCTTATTCACCGCAGAGACGTGGCAATCAACAACCTGACCGACAGCCAGTGAGTCCCAGTTGCCGCCAGCGCGATGTCGGGCTCGAGGAATGCGTCCTTTGATGAGTCCATCTGCGTCTTTGGCATCAATAATCACATCCAACTGGTCGCCCACGTTGGGGTGTTTGTCATTCGGGAACTGCGTGAGAGACAGTACGACATTGTGTCTCAGTCCGGCATCCAGAAAAACTTCGCCGCCGTGGATGGCCTGAACTGTCCCGCGGACCTTTGTCCCCTGTACGACTGTTTTTGTATCGCCGTCATCATCCGTTTCACCTCCCGGAACAATGACGGCTTCCGGCATGGCTCCGGCATTATCAGAAAGTGCAGCGGAGATTTCAGCTTCCACCGATGCATCCAGTTCGTCGGCTGTCGGAATCTCAACGGCTGCTGGCTTGTGGCCCTGCCCTTGTCGGGGAGTCACATGTTCCGGCTGCTGTGCCTGTGGCTCAGACGACGCCATCTTCTCACGCACTCGTGTGACGGCACCAACGTCAGTCAACATCGCGGCTTCCGCCTGAACCAGTATTTCTGATTCAGGTGGCTGTTCTGCTTCGACATTTGGCTGTGGTGCGACGACCGCCGGCTGTGGTGCGACGAC
>CAZFDW010000018.1:0-14480 GCA_964517865.1 uncultured Chitinophaga sp. | reverse complement strand
GGCTGTGGTGCGACGACCGCCGGCTGTGGTGCGACGACTGCCGGCTGTGGTGCGACAACCGCCGGGATTTCGATCTCGGCAACCGTGCTGACGGCTTCCGCAGCCTCCGATGACGGTGTCGCATCAGGCTGCGATCCTGTCTCTGGAGCTGGATGGGGCATCGCATCGGGGGCAACGTCCGAAGAAGCTGCCGGTGAATGGGATTCTGGTTGCTGTGGATCGGTTGTCATCTTCTCTGGTCCTGTCAGAGCCGGTCAAGCTGGGATCTCATCACAGCCGAGACCAATCAGAAATCCTCAGAAGTCCGTCTGACTTCGAACACTGAGGACAATTTCAAAAAATTGATTTCCCGCGAACGAACGTCTCAGGAAGGTGGACACGTTCACTTGTGCGTTAAAAAGGCACATATTCCCGGATCCTGCCCGCTGCAGGATATCCAAACGCGGACGGCTTCGCCAAGCATGGGAGCCAATGTGCTGGACATTTCACAATCTCTTTATGGTAGAATTCCGAAAGAATTACCAGTCGCAGCCCTGTTCCTCGGGGACTCAAACTGCAATTGACCGAATTTTGGAAGGTGAAGACAATACAGAAAACCAGTTTTCACTTTCCTCAATTCGGGTTGACCAGACTTGGCTGACATGGAAGTCAGATCCATCAGTTTGCGTGCTTCGCTTGGTGCCGTCAGCTTTGTCGGCACAGGTGATATCGTCGCATCGCAGTTTTGCTGCGACAGTCGCCTGGTTCAGCCGGGGGACGTCTTCGTTGCATTGCGCGGATCCAGGATCGACGGACATCGGCATCTGGAGGCCGCAGTCGCCTGCGGCGCCATCAGTGTGATTGTGGAACGGCCGTCGTCGCAGATCAGCGTGCCGCAGTGCGTCGTTTCAGACACAAGAGTGGCATTCGCCAGAATCTGCATGGAACGACTGGGCGCGCCTCAGCGTTCGCTCAACGTCACGGGCGTGACGGGGACAAACGGCAAGACGACGACAACCTGGTTGCTGCGTTCCATTCTGGAAGCAGCCGGACGAACAACCGGCCTGCTCGGTACACTGGAATACTGGGACGGTCGCACTGCGGAATCGGCTTCGTTGACAACTCCGGACTCCAGGCAACTCGCGCAGTACATGCAGCAGATGGCGCGAAATCAGGTCACGGACTGTGTCATGGAAATCAGCAGCCACGCACTGCATCAGCAACGTTGCGCGGGAATCAAGCTGTCCGCAGCGGCCATCACAAATATCACTCAGGATCATTTCGATTACCACGGAGATGCCGAGCGGTACCGTGCCGCCAAGCTTCAGATCGTGTCTCTGCTGGCGTGCGGCAAGCCGGTTCTGCTCGGGATCGATGACGCAGGTTGTCAGTCAATTCGAGAAAAACTGACTGGTGATCGCAATGTCATCACGTACGGGTTCGCGTCAGATGCCGACATGCGTGTCGAGATACTCTCGTGTTCAGAGACCGGACAGTCGCTTCGCCTTTTACTGGACAGTGCTTCAGTCGAAATTCGAACGCCGATGGTCGGTCGGCATAACTCTCTGAATCTTCTGGCAGCGGCAGTTCTGGCAGAACAATCCGGTGTTGCGATACGCGATATCCGCGATGGTCTCGAACGTGTTCTCCATGTGCCGGGCCGCATGGAACGCATCAATGTCGGTCAGCCGTTTGCGGTGTTTGTCGACTATGCTCATACCCCGGACGGCATCTCCCAATGTATCGCGACTGCCAGGCTATTGACGTCCGGCAAGGTGATTCTGGTGTTTGGTGCCGGAGGTGATCGGGATCGTCATAAACGGCCACTCATGGCCAGGGCCGCTCAGGCTGCCGATCAGATTGTGCTGACGTCGGACAATCCACGATCCGAAGTGCCCGACCAGATCATCGCTGATATTGCCGGCGGCTTTGAGTCGCTTGATCGAGTGCTGACGTGTGTCGATCGCCAGCAGGGGATCCGGGAAGCACTGCGACTGGCTCAACCTGGAGATGTGGTCGTCATCGCAGGCCGCGGACACGAAAAAACGCAGCACATCAAAGACCGACGAATTAGTTTTGATGATCGTCGCGTCACACGCCGCCTGCTGCTGGAACTGCAGACGGGTTTGACTCCTGTGTCGGCATCGCCGCGGAGTGCAATTCCCGCATGACATTCCCACTGCCGGTCTCTCAACTTGCCGATATTGTTGATGGTGTTCTCACCGACCCGGGCTGCGGACAACTGCGTGTCACGGGAGGCTGCATCGATTCCAGAACCGTGGCTGCCGGCGATTGTTTCTTCGCCCTCGGCGGTAACAGGACACACGGCGTGCTGTTTGCCGATGAGGCCATCGCACAAGGTGCCGCGTGTGTTGTGACTGATTTCGCGGCCTCGGGTGCGACGCGGTCGACCGTCATGTCCGGAAGGCCATCATTGGCCGCGCTGGATTCTGCAGAAACGGACGGACGAATTGTCCGCGTTGCAGATTCGATTCTCGCATTACAGATGCTGGGACGCTGGAACCGTCAGCAGTCGGAAGCACTCATCGTGGGCGTCACCGGCAGTGTCGGCAAGACGACAACGCGTCAAATGATCACGCAGGTTCTCGCGTCTCGTTTTTCCGGAGTTCAGAGTCTGCACAACTACAACAACGAACTTGGCGTACCGCTTTCGCTCCTGCAACTCAGACCTGAGCATGACTTTGCGGTGCTCGAACTGGCAGCAGCGAAAATCGGCGACATCGCATTTCTGGCAGAAATGGTTCTGCCGGAATTCGCCGTCGTGACTCAGGTAGCAGCGACGCATCTCGAATCGTTTGGTGATCTGGAGACAATTCGTCAGGCAAAAATGGAGCTACCGGCTGCCGTGACAGCCGGTGGTACGGTATTCCTGAATGCCGACGATTCCGCCGTTCTTTCAATGGCGCAGGCAACGTCGGCGAAGATTGTGCTGTTCGGAACGACTGCTGCTGCCGACTTTCGTGTGACTTCGATCCATTCTCAGGACGGCATCTGTCAGTTCAAAGTGGATGGCCAGTCGTTTCAGCTCCATGGCGGCTCCCATCTCGTCACCGGTGCTGCGGCAGCAATTGCGGTCGGACGGATCGCAGGACTGAGTCTGCCCGAGATCGCACACGGCATTGTGAACTATCAGTCTGACGCGGGACGCGGACGCATTGTGCAACGCAATCCATGGACTGTGATTGACGAAACTTACAACGCCAGTCCCGCCAGTGTGCTTGCAGCAATCCGGACGCTGAATGATTTCGTCACCGCGAGACGACGTATCCTTGTGCTGGGCGACATGCTCGAACTCGGCGCTCAGGCGAATCGCTTCCATCGCGAAGTCGGACATGCGTTACAAAATACGCACATCGATCACGCATTGTTTTTCGGCGAATTTGCGGATGCCGCAGCCGCAGGCGCGATCGAAGCCGGCGTTTCAACAAATCGACTTTCAGTCTTCCGCGACATCGCCACACTCAGCAGCCTTCTTGACTGTGTTCTCGCCCCGGGCGACGCTGTTCTCGTCAAGGGTTCCCGCAGCATGCAGATGGATCGCATCATCACCTCGCTGTGTGCTGCTGAAAGTCCGGTCCGTCGGTCGGCCGCTTAGGGTTAAACGATTAAGAACCCCTGACAAAACCTGCGTGAGCCGCGACGTTTGTGGTTGAGCCCAAAATGAAGCAGCCGTGCTGCTGCAGGTCAAAGTCCATTCACTCCAATGAATCCTGCTGCTGTTGCGGACGGATGAGCAGTACCACAACGATGGACACCGCCGCGACCACTGCAAACGCGCCGAAGATTACGTTGAGCGGCACGTCGCGGTCCCGCAGAATGCCAAATCCCCAGTCACCGAATCCTCCGCAACTGATGCTTACGAGATTCATAATGCCATAACCGGTGGCCCGCAACCGGGGTCGCGTGAGCTGGCACAGGATGGGCATATTGTTGCAGTCGAAGAATCCCCAGCCCAGACCAAACACGATCAAGCCCAACACGGCGATCGGAAATGATGCCGCGTTGCCGACACTGAACAATGCCGGCAAAAACATGGCCATTCCAATGGCACTCACATAGATCCGCCCGCGGTTCGCTTTCTTCATCCAGTAGTCTGCCAGCAGGCCGCCGATTGCCGCACCCACGATCGATGCCGGGTGGACAAACATCGAAACCAGTCCCGCCTTCCCCTGCTTCAAACTGAATTTGTCCCGCAGAATATCGGGCATCCAGTCCTTCACGACCCAGCCTGCAATCGCCGGCAACGTAAAGTAAACCACGAGCAGCAGAAAATTGCGATTGGTGAGCAACTCCTTCAGTGCGTTGAGTGGTGCCGTGGATTCTCGCTCCGACTGACGATCGGGATTCCGCAGGAACAGCATCAGGGGCACAGAATACAGGATGCCGAGGACGCCGCAGCAGTAGAATGCGGTACGCCAGCCGAGCATCGGATCTTCCGCAACAAACCCCGTGAGCCCTCCCAGAATGAGCCCGGAATAGATCCCGGCCTGATGGACACTCACCGCCGTCGATCGCGTGCGACCAATATGAAAGTCGGTAATCAAAGCCAGCGCCGCAGGGATATAAAAGGCTTCACTGATCCCCATCAAAGCCCGAGTCCACACCAGTTGGTCGTACGTCTGGACGAATCCCGTGGCAAACGTCACCATCGACCAGACGAAGAGACTGATGACGATCACATGGCGACGGCTGTAGCGGTCAGCCACGTAGCCGCCCAGAGGACTCAGAATTGCATACACCCATTTGAAGCTGGCGAGCACAAAGCCCCAGTGCTCTTTGTCGCTGATCGATGGGATATCGGTGACCATCGACGGCTTCATTGCTGCGAGCATCTGCCGATCCAGATAATTCAGCAACGCCACGGGAAACAGCAACGCGACAATAATCCAGGCATAGTCCCTGTATGAAGAGCCGGGTGCTTGCGGCGGTTTATAAGGGTTGTTCTCGTGCATAAACTTCGTCCTCACCAGCATTCGGCCGCGATGACGGGCAAATGGCAAAGTAGCCGTCACGCTCCGTCGTGATGAGCCGTGAATTTGGCCACACGAATGGAGCTCCAATGCTGATTGTGCTTCAGCCTCATGTCACGATGCTGATCCTGAAACTCTCTCTCGGTTGATGAATGTCGATTGACAAATGCTCATCACGGCGGAGCGTGATGGCTACTTTGGATCGCGGGCAAATCCCGCGCTTGGTCATTGAAGGAGATTGAAGTACCTCAGCCGGGGTGAAAAAGACAAGCGTTTAAGCAAGGAAAAATTCTAGTTTCTGAAAACAGTGCCGGGCAATCGGTCGGCATCGGGATTTCGCCAACGTCCGCGCTTTTGCAACGGTGGCCTGGGCACTAAAGTACGGGTGTCTCATCGGGCGGTTGTCCGAATTTGAAAGGAGATGCGGTGTCACGGGTCAATGGAATTTCCCGAATTGAAGAGCTCCGACGAGCGTTGTCAAGGGCTGATGCGTCGGCTTACCTTGTCGAAAGCCGCGTGATTCGGCGGGTCATTCGTGAACAATTCGGATTTGCCACACTTTCGGCTTCGATTCCACATGCTGAGAGCCAGGTCGTGGCCGCTGTGGATGTGCGGCATCTGACGCATCCGGACGAACTTGGCCTGACGACGTTTTCAAACCTGCCCGACAGTTGCCTGCTGATCAGTCAGCCGGAAGAAGGCGAACTGGAGCACTGGCCGCTGCAGGAGCTTCTGCAGCAAGTCTGGCGACGCCTGTTTCACGCTGAAGTCGATCGCGAGTTGATGCTGAAATGCCAGATGAAATTCAGGCGTGCCGATGTGCAGCAACGGATCGCAGAAATCGGCCAGGTCGAGTTCGATGAGGCTCACTTCGTGCTGCGGAGCGAGCATCGATTGATTGATCCGGGATCCCGCATCGAAGCCTGGCGGGAATTTATTGCACTCTACAGCGAATTACAGCGATTTGAACCGGACCTGCTGGCCGTCTGGTTCCCTTCGTTGGCGGACCAGCCGCGACTTACAAAGGCACTGTCTCGGGACATCAGCGCCGACGAGATCTATGCCCGCACAAAACTGTACGGTGCGACCGATCCTGATCTGACACCACATGTGGTTCGGGACGAAGCCGCGCTTGTAAGTACGCGCCGCAACTGGACCCTGGGCACGGGGATTACGCAATCTGACCGCGCCTACGTGCGATTGTTGCGACGTCGTGACCGCAACAACGAGCGTGGCAATACGGTTGCGGCGATCGTCAACGCGATCATGGCGTCGCAACGGGCGACAACTTCCGACAAGCGAAATGCCGCTACTGAGAAAGCCCGCACCGATATTCAGTTCCTGACCGAACGTCTGCGACGGGCGATCGAGTTTCGAGAAGAAGAGACGGACAATTGGCACTCGTCGCTTTGGGAACTCGCCACGAACTCCGTGCATGGATTCTGGAATTCTGAAAAGCGACTGCTCTACGATCTGCAGAAGGTTTGTCTCGATCATGAACGCGTCACCTACAAAGTCGATCTGGTCAAGTGGATCGTGAGTCGCGGACAGCGGCCCCTGCGTCGGCCGCTGACGAATCTGCGGGAAGTAACAATGGCCAAGCATCTGGCCAGCGCGGCGTCGAGATTGGTGTATGTGCGTTTGAGCGGTATTGAACGCGAACGGCTGACTCAACTCCTGCACAATGCCGCTCGGCTTGCGGAAGAGCAGATGCGAACGCGGATGCGACCGGCCCTGAGTCAGACGCTCCTGGAGGTGGAGCTCAAGCCGACCAGCGTGCCGGAACAGGTGGCATTCAACAAGCTTGTCGAGGATTCGCTCGACTGCATCGCCAGCCGCGGTTACCTGACGATGGGTTACCTGCGTGATGCGATCAGCAAGAACGATCTCAAACTGCCGGACCTGAGCCAGCTAACGGAACTTTATCGAGGTGACCATTTACTTCGCGCTGATGACCGGCTGGATGTCGCGATGGACGGCGTCTATCGTCGGGGCGAATTCTATCTGCGCTGGTTGCAGATCACGAGTTCGCTGTTCTTCGGCACGCGCGTCGGGCGATTTGCAACACAGTTTCTGATCATCCCGTTCGGCGGGGCCGTCGTGATCGTGGAAGGCGTCAGCCATATCATTGATGTGATCAACCGGAGGGTTGCGAAAGCAACGGCTGAATCATCAGCTCCGGCAGATTTCGTTGCTCCGACGGATGACACGGCAATTACGAACGCGGCGAACGAAGCGGTGAAGAATATCGAACAGATTCCCGTCCTTGACGCGACGAAGGAACTCGTCGAGACGGAGAATTCGAACGAACAGAAGCCGATCGAGGAACGCCGCGAAGTCATCGCCGTGACGCCACGTAACGCAGACGACGCGGTGGATCAGGTCGTTGAAAGGCAGCTGGAAATGCTGTCCTGGATTCTGGTCGTCGGCTTTCTGCTGATGTTTCTGATTCATGTCGTCCCGTTTCGGCGCTGGTTCTTTCGCGCTGTCTCCTCAGTCTGGCGACGGACGCGGAAAATTCTGATCGATTTGCCACTGAAGTTTCTGCGACTGCCGTTTGTGCAACTGCTGCTGCGAAATCGGACGTTCGTTCGTATCCGGCGACTTGTCCTGATGCCGTGCATCGGGTCGCTGGTTGGCACTCGGATAATTCCCTGGTTACTGATCGGCGAAGCACTGAATTGGTGGTGGACCGGGATCATCGCAATTCTGCTGAGCATGGCGCTCAATTCCCGCCTCGGGCAGGACGCACAGGAACTGACGGCTGAGTGGGTCGGCAATGCATGGTACAAGTTGCGTGCGCGCGTGTTCATGGCAGTGCTTGACTGGATCATCGACATGTTCCGCATGGTGCTGAACTTTATCGAACGCTTCCTGTATGCCGTCGATGAATGGCTGCGGTTTCACAGCGACGAGAGCTGGCTGTCGATTGTGGCAAAGGCCTTTCTGGGAGTGATCTGGTCGTTCGTGTCGTTTCTGATTCGGATTTATGTCAATCTGCTGATCGAACCAACGCTGCATCCCGTGAAGCACTTTCCTGTCGTCACCGTGGCACACAAAATCTTTTTCCCCTTTATCAAAGGACTCAGCGAATGGATGTTTAAGCTGTTTGAGCCGTACATGGGAAGCTGGATGGCTGGCATGGTGACTGGTTTCAACATCTTCTTCCTGCCGGGGATTTTTGGGTTCGTTGTCTGGGAGTTGAAAGAAAACTGGAGGCTCTATCAGGCGAATCGCCAGCAACAACTCACACCTGCGCCTGTCGGCAGTCACGGAGAAACGGTTGCGCGCCTGCTGCGTCCGGGGTTTCACTCCGGCACGTTGCCAAAACTGTTTCGCCGCATGCGGCGTCTGGAACATCAGGAAGCATCGTTCCGTCGCTTCAGTGCTCGGCGAGCGAGTCGTGATCAGTTGGAACATGTCGAAAAAGCCATTCGCAGTTTTGTTGAACGAGACCTCATCAGTCTGCTCAGATCGTGTCTGATCTGGAAGGACACGGGGCTGGAGTGCGGACGTATTCATGCGGCGTCCAACAGCTTCTATGTGGAACTGGAGTGCAGCCGACTGGGCACACCCGCAGTCCGGTTACTGTTTCAGGAACAGAGCGGTTGGGTGGCGGCATCGGTGGCGGAATCAGGCTGGCTGAGATTCGCATCGACCGATCAACTCAAGTCGTTTCAGAATGCGCTCGAGGGATTCTACAGGAAGTCCGGGATCGATCTGGTCCGCGAGCAACTGGAAACGAATTTTGTGAACTTCCAGCCGTACGATATCAACGCAGATGGCTTCGCGATCTGGCCAAATGGCGACTTCGATAAGGAACTGACCGTGGATCTGACGGGCAAAGGCATGGTGCGACCATTACCGAGCGGTGAAGCAACTGTGGCCGGGATTTTACCAACCGACCGCGACGCCGTCCTCTTCTATGAGTCGCTGACGGAATGGACTCACTGGCAGTATCTATGGACGCCCAGCGATTCTGCCGGCGATGCTCGCAGCTTGCCTCCTGCCTGTTCGCAGACACCGGCAGAACCGGTTCTGCGGCCGATCCGGTGAAGGGAGAGTATTGCGCACATACTCCTCGCGGCATGAGTGAGACAATTAGCGAGCGGCATGCGTCAGCTTGCCGGTACAAAAACGAGGTACCGGAGGGCTCACGCCACTCCGCTCGCCGGACTGATTTTCGATATCGCGGAGTATGAACAATCTTCGTAGCTTGCTTCGCAGGAATTCAGCCCCATTTCTGAATTCTTGCGAATCCAGCTACCTGTTTTGTCAGGGCAACTCAATAATTCTTCATCGCCGTTCCAAGACGAAACATCAGAAACAACTGCATCACCCAGACGACCAGAACGCCAACGCTGACTATGGCCACGCCGATGGACATGGCAATGCCGGCAGCGGGGGCGACAGCCTCACCCAACAGTAAAGCCAGGAATGCACCAACGACGACCAGAAACGGCCCAATCGTCAATCCATACATCACGATATTTGCCGATTGAGCGAGATCATCCCGGCGGACATATCTTGCCGATGCCTTCATGAACAGACAGAAACAGACAATCTGGGCAATCCACATAACGAGTCTGAGTCCGCCGATTGCGATGACTGCACCCGGAGAATTGAACGCCGTGCCTACGGCCTGCAGAATAGAAAACAAGAACATCAACACAGACATGGCCAGCGCAATGATCATCGGAGTTCTGGCATTCGACTTCGGCGGTACGAACACACACAGCACATGGCCGACAAGGATGGCGATTCCCAGTGGGATCAGAAGTAAGAAACTGAGCCCCGCAAACATGATTCCGACTTCATTGGGGCCGATGCCGCCAACAACTTCACTTCTGATCAACGCGACGATGACTCCGATCGCAATCATCGAGAAGAATACGACGATGATGCCGACGTACGCCCACGCCTGAACCAGCAAGCCACTACCCGCGAGTTTCAGGTTGCCGTTGCCCGCAGTTTTTCTGTTGCGGGGCGACAGCGACGTATACGTCCGAGCGGCGTAGGGATTCGGTTCGTCCCAGGACGGACCAGAACTCCAGGAGTCGGCACCACTGGACTCATCGCCGGATTCATCATCGCTGTCGTAATCTGAAATCGATTGCGGCTTCGGTCGCTTTGGAGGCCGCGACGACCCACCGATGCCGGACTTTGTCCTGGTCTGCTTTGATCTCGGTTGAGCATTGCTTCGCGCGCCGCTGGCCGTGCCATCGGGAGTTGCTGTCGGCTTGCTGCCAGCCGCACCTGAGTGACTCGATGGCTGCCCCGATGGCGCTGTGGACAGCGGTGCGGATGTTGCCGACGGAGGCTTTGGCCTTGCTGCTGGCCTGGCAACCGACGTACTCGCACCACTGCCACCACCGACGTCGGCTGATGGGACCGGCATGACTTCAAGGCAACCCGGACAACGGATTCTCTTTCCCGCCGCACTGTCCGGTGCTTTCAATGTCTTCCTGCAATTCGGACAGGTCAAAATCATTTCGCTGCCACCATGCGAATACACACGGGCTTGCCGACTTTGATCGAATCCCCCGTCGGCGTTAATGCGCCGGTTTGCTGATCAATTGAGAACACATGGATTGAATCTGAGTTCTGGTTTTCGGCGAGCAGCCATTTGCCACCGGGTTCAATGAAGAAGTTACGGGGTTCCTTGCCACCCGTCGGCTCATTTTCGACCCATGTCAGCAAACCTGTTTTCTGATTGATCGAATAGACGGTGATCGAATCCGGACCGCGATTGCTGATGTATAGAAATTTGCCGCTCGGATGACACAGGCATTCTGCAGTGCTCTTTTGGCCTTCATGGCCGCCGGGAATCGTGGTGATATCCTGGATCGCCTTGAGTGCCCCGGTCTTCGCATTGCGTGCAAACGCGGTTGCCACCAATGAGGTTTCATTGTTGGTGTACGCAAAGTTGCCGGACGGATGAATGGCAAAGTGTCGTGGCCCGCCGCCGAGTGTCACGCTGGCTGACGGCGGATCGGACGGCGACAATATCGAATTTTCCGCATCAAGCTTGTAGATAAAGATCTTGTCCAGCCCCAGATCTGCCGCGTAGGCGAACCGATTATCGCTGCTGAGATTGATCGAATGCGCCCTCGGCATGAGTTCAGCCGCATTTTCGCGAGTCGGATCTTCATGATGGATGTTGCTGCTTGCTTCTCCGATTTTGCCATCGGCGGCAATCGGATACGCGACGACGTTGCCACCGGTATAGTTGGCAATCAACAACGTACGACCCGTCACATCGACGTTACAATGGCAGGGGGCACCGCCGAACGAGGGCTGGTCATTCAGTTTCATCAGCGTTCCGTCGGGATTTATTTTCATCGCGGTGACGCCACCGTTTCCCTTGCCTGGTCCTTCGCTCAGCTCGTTCACTGCGTACAGGAATTCCTGAGTCGGATGAACAGCCAGAAATGAAGGGTTCGCCAGTTCGATCGCCAACTCTGGTTCGGTGAGCTTTCCTGTTTCGGAATCGAACAGACAGGTGTAGATCCCCTTGCTGATGCTATCCCCTTTGCTGTACGTACCGACAAAGACGCGGAACACATCTGCCTTTGCCTCGGACCATGATCCGAAAACAGATATCACGATAATTCCGATAACCCAAAAGCGGTTCGTCTGAGAAAAAGCCATAAAACGTGCCCTAATTTCAATGGTCTTTGTGAAAATCTGATGGATCGAGATACAATCCGTGTTTGTCATGTACAGCGTACGGCAGTGTGCCCCTGCGTTGCAATCGACCGACCCGAAAATGTTGTGCGTTGGGCGTTGGTCTGTAGGATGGACATTCTTGTCCGTCGCCTGATCATGAAACACTTTCGAAGCGAAGGTTGATCAAAATCGACACGTGCAAAGTAACTCGACACAAAAAGTCTATTTCGACATCCGTTTCGCGTCACGCTTGCCAACCTTGTCATTTCACTCAGAGACAACCTACACCTCGCAACCCATTACGAGTTTATTCAATTTGACACCCCTCGGGCATGTTGATACCGAGATCTCCGCAGCGCGTGAAATTCAGAGTTATCACATACTCTCGTATTTGTACTCAGTGAAACGGTACTCGTACTCGTGTTCGACAGGATGATTTTGAACGAATCGATTCTGCGATATTGCACTCGAGGCTCTGCTTCGTCCTTAGCGCTGACATCAACACCAGGCTTCCCATTTTATTGCGTTTCATTTCGAACCCGTGCATACTTATACCGCGCGCGGGCTGGAATGACACAATTGGCACTATCTGCGTCAATGTCTTCAAGCATCGACACGCGCCGTTCACGCGGATGGCGAGTATTCCGCCCCGGTGTTCCCGGCGATTTTTGAAACGCACGAAAAACAATGCAGCGGAAAGCAAATGACAACGCTCCTCGAACATGTCGCGTTTCAGGTTTTCAAAAACGTGTCACTCATGGCCGCGTGAGGTATCACTCGAAGGAGGCCGTGGATGACGCTCGAAACGTTGATCGAAAGCCTGACTTTTCAGGAAAAGTTGACTGCGTTGGAACTGATTTGGCGTGATTTATCTGCAGTGCCGGTTTTGTTTCCTTCACCAGTGTGGCACTAGTCTTTGCGAAATCTTCATGAATTTCGTTACAATCGATGTGCGAGATTTGCAGCGTATGGCAGTGTGAAGTGTGCCCCTTGCGTAGCAATCGACTGACCCGGAAATGTACGGTGACGGGCGATGGTACGAACGTGGAATCATGTCCGTTGATTTATGGTGAGATATATGAAGTTTCGAGTGTTTTCGCTCGTGCTGTTGAGCGTGTCCGCCGTTTCGTGCGGATTCATTTTGCCAGCCATCGCGCAGGAACCGACGGGGGCGGAGACGATCCGGATTGCCACGTTCAATTGCAGTTTGAATCGCA
The DNA here is from genome assembly GCA_964517865.1 of uncultured Chitinophaga sp. Taxonomy (GTDB): domain Bacteria; phylum Planctomycetota; class Planctomycetia; order Planctomycetales; family Planctomycetaceae; genus SXXK01. The sequence continues at coordinate 1,624 of CAZFDW010000018.1, read as the reverse complement.
ACAAGGCCGGCGAATTGGCGAGCGACCTGCGAGGTGGCGGAAATGAGCAGGCTCGTCAGGTGGCGACGATTCTGCGAATCGTCAGACCAGACATCGTGCTGCTGAACGAATTTGACTACGACGAAACCAGTACATCGATCGACATTTTTCGTAAAGACTACCTGGAAGCGGAAGGCGACTGGACTTCTGAGCCGGCGTTGAAGTTGGCGTTTGCGTTTTCGGGACCGGTCAACACGGGTGTGCCGAGCGGCATGGATCTGGACCACGACGGAAAGACAAACGGCTGGGGCGATGCGCTCGGCTTTGGTCGCTTTCCCGGGCAGTACGGCATGGTGGTGCTTTCTCGATTTCCAATTGACGCGACTGCTGTGCGTACGTTTCAGAACCTGCTTTGGAAAAACATGCCGAACTCAACCGTGCCAGCGGCAACGACCGAAGGTGCCGAAACGTGGTACAGTGAATCGGATCTTGCAACGGTCCGACTTTCCTCAAAGAGCCACTGGGATCTGCCGGTAAAGATTGGCGACAACACACTGCATGTGCTTGTCAGTCACCCGACGCCTCCCGCGTTCGATGGCACGGAAGATCGAAACGGTCGTCGCAATCACGATGAGATTCGTCTGTGGGCTGACTACATTTCAGATCAGCCGAATGCATGGCTGACTGACGACAAAGGCATCGCCGGGGGCATTCCATCCAATTCGCCCTTCGTGATCCTTGGCGATCAGAACGCTGACCCGCACGACGGCGACAGTTTCCATGGCGCGATTGATCAGCTGCTGAAGCATCCTCGCATCAATTCAGCGCACATCCCCATCAGCGACGGCGCGATCGACGCGGCAAAGACTCAAGGAAAAGTCAACAACCAACACAAAGGCGATCCGGCCCACGACACATCTGATTTCTCGGACGGCAGCGTCGGTAACCTGCGCGTGGACTACGTTCTGCCGAGCCGCGACCTCAAGGCCCTGACGTCCCGAGTCTACTGGCCCATGCCCGGCACCCCCGGCGCAGACCTGGTAAAATGTTCTGACCATCGGCTCGTGTGGATGGATATTTCGTTTTAATGTCCTCTGTTTGACGAGAGCGTCGGCGGAGCGATCGTTTGCAGGATGGACATTCATGTCCATCGCATGGCCATGAAACACTGTCGAAGTGAAGGTTATTGTGCCATGGCAGCCGTTCGAAATATGCGACGATGGCTGGGCAATATCTCGGAAATGAATGTCCCGAAACGGGCGACCACGACTTTAAACTGACGCTCATTCTCAATGGATGCAGGCCGTCCTGGAGACATCGCCGGAGGAGCTGGGATACTGCGCGGTGAATTGGACCGTACCTCTGCTGTTGGATGAAAACTCAGGTCACACAGCCAACGGTTCACAACATCTCGCCGGACAGTTTGGAATACATCTTCTGTGGTTGCCCAATCGATCCCCGGAGCTGAATCCAATGGACCATCTGTGGGGAAAGGCCAAAGACCAAATCTGCGCCAACACGCAGCGACATACGATCGACGAACAAGTAATACGATTTATCGATTACTTACAAATCCTCACACCGCAGGGAGCAATGAATCAAGCTGGCATTCTGTCGCCACACTTCTGGCTTAAGGAGCTTCTGT
>CAZFDW010000017.1:29826-31365 GCA_964517865.1 uncultured Chitinophaga sp. | reverse complement strand
GCGTCGATCAAGTTGCAGATATTCGCGTCTTTTGTACGCATTGCCATGCATTTCCTGATCCCCAGTCCTTTTCGCGCGAAGCGTGGAAAGCGGAAGTGGCACAGGGCTATCGCCTGTTCTACGACTCGCCGACGCAGGGTCTGAAAGTACCACCCGAGAATACAACTGTCGCTTGGTTCGAGGCTTTGGCTCCGGAACGCCTTGAGATGACCGGTGAATCAGCCGATGTAGAAGTTGACCGATTTCAGCTGGCTGACAGATTGGCGGATGACGCGACAGGTGCCGGGTCAGTTGCCTGTCTGCGTTTTGATCCGGATCGTCAACAACTCTGGGCCTGTGATATGCGAACGGGATCACTTTTTTCCGCGCACCGGGGAGGGCCGCTGACGTTGGCGGCAAGACCTCTGGAAGTTGTCAACCCCTGCCGCGTTACGCCGGTTGACCTCGACAGAGACGGAACTCTTGAGATTCTCGTTTCCGAATTGGGCAGCTTGCTCCCGAACGATCGCAAGCAGGGTGCTGTCTGGTCGTTCTCTCCGGATGACAATTGGGCGGGCGTGCCGATCATGACTTCTGTTGCACGCGTGAGTGATGTGCAACCGGCCGATTTCGATGCGGATGGTGATGTGGACCTCGTTGTCGCCGAGTTTGGCTGGCGCCGAACCGGCCGGATTGTCGTGCTGTGGAACGAGGGCGAAGGACAATGGCGTGAAGAGGTTCTCGACAAGCGACATGGCGCGATCGATGTGCCAGTCGTGGATCTCAATGCGGACGGTCGGCCGGATATCGTCGCGCTGATTTCCCAGGAATACGAGATCGTCGTTTGTTACCTCAACCAGGGAGATGGGACATTCGACCTAGTGTCACTTTACGAGGCCGGAGATCCGTCGTTCGGTTCCAGTGGCATTCAGGTCGTCGATCTTGACGGAGATGGTGATTTCGATGTTCTGCACACGAACGGTGACAATTCGGATGACGGGTATGTGAAGCCGTTTCATGGGATTCGCTGGTTGGAGAACACTGGAAAGACCCCGTTCGACGTCCATGAACTGGCACCAATGCCCGGTGGGCATCGGGCTGTCGCCGGAGATGTGGATCTTGACGGCGATCTTGACGTTGTCGCCGTCAGTCTGCTTCCTCCGAATGCTGCCCAGTCGACATCGGACATGGCATCGATCCTCTGGCTGGAGCAGACGACCGCCGGCAACTTTGTCAGACATGTCGTTGAGACAGGCTCGCCGGATCACAGCAGCTGCGAGCTTGTCGATTGGGACTCCGATGGCGACCTCGATCTTTGTGTGACTCACTTCCGCTGGTCAGAAGAACGGGGTTCGGCAATTTCGTGGTTTCGAAACGTGACCAACAATCCGCCAGCAAACTGATTGTCGATGCCTGCCCGACACGACCACTTCCCGTCCAGAATCCACAACGGTGCCGCTGCTCGTTCAAAAGAAGGCCAAGTTTCTCAATTTCGACAGATTTTTCCCGTGATTGATTGACTGATTTGCGACTGACTGTTACAAAGTTCAGCGGAAATGC
>CAZFDW010000017.1:19372-29726 GCA_964517865.1 uncultured Chitinophaga sp. | reverse complement strand
AAAGCAGCCATCAAAGCAGCGCTAAAGTTTTGAAGTTCTTTTGAGTTTACCTGTGTGTTTTTCAATCCCTTGAGAAAGGAAAAGTCCAGTGAAGATTTTAAAATGGCAAAGGCATGCGTTCACTCTGATTGAATTGCTGGTGGTGATTGCAATCATTGCAATTTTGATTGCATTGTTGCTGCCCGCTGTTCAACAGGCCCGTGAGGCGGCCCGAAGAACTCAGTGCAAGAACAATCTGAAGCAGATTGGTTTGGCACAGCACAATTACCACGACGTGTACAGCATGTTTCCATTGAACGGAGGCTGGGACCGTCCGTATTCTGACAAGGTAGGCATGCTTCCGTTTCTGGAACGCGGCCCTGAGTATAACAGCATCAATTACCAGCAATGGCCGTTCTCTTCCTGGAGCGGTGATAATCGTACGGCGTTTAGCGGTCGCCTGCCCATTTTTAATTGTCCTTCGAACGCACAACCGAATCCGAATGGGCCGGCTGCTAATTTTACTTACGCAATCAACATGGGTGTGATGAACTACTCGAACAATGGTGTGACCAGAACTAGTGGTTTTCAGACTCAGCATAATGGATTCGCTTATTGCGCCGGGCTCGCGAATGAGAGTGACCCTCCCGTCACCTTTGCATCAATTCCGGACGGCACGAGCAATACCGCTTCCTATGCGGAATTCGGAATGGCAAGTTTCAAGCCGGAACCAATCGGTCAGCGCGGATTTCAGACCAAAACATGGGTTGATGGAAGCAAGCCGCATAAACTGATGCGGCAGGAATGCCTTGCCCAAACAGCTTCGCAGGACAATAGTGGCGGGCGTCACAATATGCGCGGCTACGGTTGGGCTTGGTCGTTCATGGGTGTGGGGACATACTACTCACACAATATGAATCCCAATGAAAACGGTTGCCATTGTCATGAGGGCGACTGGAACGGAAGTAACTTGTTTTCCGCATCAAGCTATCACACGGGTGGAGCTCAGATATTGTTGGCGGATGGTTCAGTTCGATTTGTCAGCGAAAATATCGACAATGAAACCTGGGTCAGGTTGGGTGTGCGAAACGACGGCCAAACTTTGGGCGAATTCTGACGCTGCTCGAATTGCTTTGGTATCTTGTTTGGGCCTGGCTGCGTTAAGGAACGCAGCTCGGCCTATTTTTTTACTGGTGTCGCGGTGCGGGAACTTGAAACGATTGCTACCTCTGAGCTGGTACCGGGCAGTGTTCCTTTTGGCAGTCACGCTCAGTGGTTGTTCTGGTGATGCATCTGTTCCCGAGACCGATCACAAGGAATCTGAGCTTCTGAAGCCCACAGTTACGACAACTGCGGGCAAAGAACCCGTTGCTCATGCGGTTCCATCCGTGGAGTTGCAGGGGTTTCCGTTACGTCGCCCTGCATTCTCGAACATCGCTGCAAGCTCTGGGATCGATTTTCAGTTTTATGCAGACCAGGTGCCCGATCGATACTATCTGCCCGAAGTGATGGGCGGCGGCGCCGCATGGTGCGATTTCGATCGAGACGGGTGGCTGGACTTGTATCTGATGAATGGTTCTGAGCTGCAGCCAAAGCACGCCGGCCGGCGGGAACATCGAAACGGACTGTTCCGAAGTCTGCAGGGCCAACAGTTCGCCGATGTCTCGATGGAATCGGGATCCGACGACCCGGGATACGGGCAGGGTTGTGCCGCCGGAGACTTTAACGCGGACGGCTTTCCGGACCTGTATCTCACCAATTATGGTGCCAATGTTCTGCTTGTGAACAACGGAGACGGCACATTGACCGACACGACCGCGAAGGCGGGAGTCGGTGACGAGCGCTGGGGAACCAGCAGCGTCTGGGTTGACATTGACGGCGACGGATTGCTCGACTTGTATTCGGCCAACTACATGGATGTGACTTCGGGAAACAGTCAGGTTTGCCTATATGGTGATAAGCCTGGTTATTGCGGCCCCGGTCGTTATGCGGGGGTTCCGGATCTTGTTTATGTCAGCAATGGCGACGGGAGCTTCCGGGAATCAGCAATCGAGCTGGGTTTTAACTCCTTTGCAGGAAAAGGGCTGGCCGTTGCCGTGACTGATTTCGACAGGGATTTCCGTCCGGATATTTATGTCGCAAATGATATGGAAGCAAACATGCTTTATACTCGCACCGGAACCGGGCCGGCTGGCGCGATATCCTCCGGCGTTCATTACCACGACATCGCTCCCGGTGCCGGCTGTGCCGTCAGCGGCGACGGCATGAATGAAGCCAGTATGGGGATTTCCTGCTCCGATTTCGACGGTGATGGACTGGTCGATATTTACCTGACTCATTACTACCAGATGAAGAATACTCTGTACCACAACTTGGGTGGAATGTTGTTCGAGGACGACAGTTATCGGACAGGTGTCGCGGCGACGAGCCTTCCATTCCTTGGCTTCGGTACAGTGCCTCTGGATTACAACGGCGACGGGTTCGCCGACCTTTTCATTGCCAATGGACATGTGCTGGGGCCCGCCGTCGATCCGAGTGCCATGACTCCACAACTGCTGCTGAATAACGGAAAAGGGTCTTTCAGCGATGTTTCGGAATCTGCAGGAGATTACTTCCAGGAACTCTCGCTCGGACGGGGTGTGGCCGGAGCAGACTATGACAACGACGGTGATCTGGATATCGCCGTTTCTCACCTCGACCGGCCCGTGGCCTTGTTGCGCAATGAAATGGTGACGGACCGTGGCTTCCTGGGAATTTCGCTGGAAAGTGTCGATCGAGTTCCGCCATTGTGTGCCCGCGTCACTGCTGAAATCGGGGATCAGTCAACCACACAGATTCTTGGAACGGGCGGCAGCTATTTGTCGACGAGTGATGGGCGACTCTTGTTTGCAGTCCGTGATGCGACCGCTACGGTGAATGTAGAAGTCTGCTGGCCTTCCGGAAAGGTCGATACGTTCGATGGATTGTCGCCGAACAGTTACTGGCGGATTGTCGAAGGGAAACAGCCAGAGGTGTTGCCAAGATGAGCGAGTCTCCTCAAACTGCTGCGGGGAAATCGTCTGTTGTGCCATCCAGACGCTGGCTGCTTGTTTTCCTGACGGTTGGCAGCCTTGGGCTGGCCATTTGGGCGGTGGCAGAAATTGTTGGGATCGAACGAGCACTTTCTCGCGGGCGAGTGTTGCTTCGCAAGGAGCGCCCGGCAGAAGCTGAGCGGGAACTGAATCGGTACTTGTGGCTGCACCCCCGCAGTCCGGAGGCGATACTGTTGTTGGCAGAAGCTGTGATCAGCGGAAGTGCGAGATCTCCGCAGGAAGCTGCGGAATTGGCGATCAGTCAAATGCAGACAATCCCGGACGAATCGCCATTCGGCGCGGAAGCCAGAATGAGAGAGGGTCGCCTGACGCTGCTGATTCTGCATCAGCCGGACCGGGCAGAAAAGCTGTTGATGCGGTCTGCAGAACTTGATCCGGAGTTACCGGATTCTCAGTACTTGTTGTGGAAGCTGTTCGATATGACGGAGCGGTTTTACTACAGCGAGCCGCATTTCTGGAATACATACAATCTGACCCCGGATGCTCTCAAGGCCGAGCAGTTGCGCAACTGGTATCTGAGCCAATTCAGCCCGGGTACATCCAATGCAGAACTTGACCGGCGAATGGGTTTCCTCACGCCCGGAGAGTTGCCTGGAGACCACATCGACCTCGTACGACTGGACACGTTTCTGTCGAATGAGGCCGATTCACCAATGGTTGTGGCCGCGAGCGCCCGATTTCTCCTGCATCTTCACGAACGCGATGAAGCGATCAAAGTGCTGACAGGGATTTCTGCAACCGAAGAGGCCATCAGCAATCCTTTCTATCTCTCGGCGATGGTCACGGTGCTGATGGAACTTGGACGGCTGGACGAAGCCCGCAGTTATTTCGGGCGATGGCCGCAGCCCGGAACGGGTTTTGTCTATTGGAGTGTCGCCGGTCGAGTGTTCGAGGTTGCTGACCGGAATGACAGTTCCGCCGTCAAAGCCTTCGACGACGCATTATCAATCTGGCCTGGTCCTGTGGAATGGTCGATCATGCACCGCAAGGCTCAATGCCTGGCTCGCTTAGGTGATCGCTCAGCCGCAGATGCGATGCTCAAAGAGGCGAAACGGATTGAATTGCTGATGGAACCCGAAGTCCATCAGAAGCTGCGTCTGGCAATGGCAGATCTCAGTAGTCGGGAGTCTTTGCTGGAGATGGTCGAATTCTATCAGTTGATCAATCGACAACGCGAAGCAGAGTGCTGGCAGAGGGTGATCGATCGGTTGCCATCGCTGCCGATCCGGGTATACTCAGGGCGCTGACGATGCATGTGGATTGCATTGTTCTGCGGCTACTGGATTTTGATACATTTTAAAAAAAGAGGACATCGAAATGAATTCACTACTGGCACGACTGTTTCTGGCGTCTATGACATTGGTCGCTGTTGGCTGTGGCGGCAACAAAGAGCTTCCGCCTTCGACGGAAGCTGTAAATCGCCCTCCCGAGGATGCCATGCAGAAAGCCATGAAGGAGAGCATGGAAAAAGGAGGCCGCCCGAGTGGAGAAGTTCCGACGGAGGCACCAGGCAAGTAGACAGTTGCAGTTGCTGGCTGTGCCCCAATGGCAGTCACTTTGAGTTCGTAGTCCCGCCTTCAGGCGGAATTGTACGAGTTTTCCCATGTCTATTCCGCCTGAAGGCGGGACTACAAGCGATTGCGGCTGACAAAGTGACTGCCATTGGGCTGTGCCCCCCGGTGGACTCCTGTCGGCAATCGATTGAATCATCCGCTCTTCGGTTCCGGATCACCGGCATTGGTCGCCTGAGTTGCAACTCAGGCGACCATTATGCTGCAGTTGCGGCATCACAACAAACATCTCCTGACTGCCGCTTCGCAGCTGTTCCTGCTGTTAACGGATCCGGTCCCTTATGGTTTGTCTGGTTCCACCAATGGAGGACTGACATCCGGCGGACCAGGGGATGATGGCGGACCAGGGGATGATGGCGGAGCTGATGGTGAGGAATCCGGGGCAGGCCTGCCAGCTGCAGGTTCCGGAGCGGAACCTTCGAGTATGAATTCTCCCTTGTTCATTGCCGGATCTCCGGTGACTTCGATCATCAGTGGAGTTGTCGCAATGTTGGTGTAAGCGGCAGGGACAAGCGGTCGCGGCGGTGCTCCCCTCTTCTCAAAACTGACAATAGCGAGTTTATGGCGTCCCACATTCGCGCCGGGTTCTCCGTTCGTGTCCAGAGTGAATCGGCCGTCTTCATCAAGATTACCACCGGCTGAGTCAAATACATCGTCCAGATTTTGAGTCATGACACTACCGACGACGGGCTTGCCCTGATAGAGAACTCGTCCAGTGTATGGAACCAGCGCCGGCGGCTTGCCTTCTCGAATGAGTAAATACCAGCCTGCTGCTCCTATGGTACCTAATATGAGCACCATAAACACGACGCGCAGCAGACTGAAGTCCGATTGATGCGGCATTCCGGATTTCTGAAGCCTGTCTGCAGAAAAAGTTCCAGCTTCGCCGGGAACGGTGCTATCGATCGCGGCTGAGCCGACGACCTTGGGATTTTCCATAAATTTGCTCCCGCCTTTGGTGATTAGTTGTCGCACATCCGAAAGAACCGCGCAGCAGTGTCCGGTGCGACCGGCTGAAGAATAGTGTAAGCGACTCCTGCCTTCAATCCGACGACAACGGATTGACTTCCGCCAGGCCAGCGAATCGCCAGACTCAGCTCTGATGCCTGTGGCTGTAATCCAAAAATCAGCCGTCTGTCCGACGCAGAAGCGTAGCTCCCTCCTCCAAAGACGCTCTGAAGTTGAGGTGGTCGAACCGAAACTATCTCCACGACTGCCCCGACAGCATCCCGATTGCATTGACGGCCAATCAGTGTCACTTGAAGGTAATCACCGGGACCTGATGGATTTCGGTCGTTTCGAAGCAATCCCGGCTGATTATCCTGGTGTCCGATGACCACATCAGGATCACCATCATTGTCCAGGTCGGCTGTCAACAGTCCCCGTCCACAGTGCAGTTCATTGAAGTAAGCTCCCGCACCGCTATTCAGCAGCGTAAAGCGACCTTCCTGGTTTCTCCACAGACGGCAGGGCTGAAGATAGACCCCTTCTTTTCCAAGTTCCGCAAGATTGTCGTCTGTATGGCCATTGGTCACGATCAGATCTTGCCAGCCGTCGAGGTCAAAGTCCGCAAGCGACGTTCCCCAGCCCACAAACGGGAGGCTGCCCTCCGGCACGCGGGTGGTTCCCGTTTCCATGAAGATCCCGTTCCCGAAGTTCTCGTAAAGCGCGTTGTGTTCGTTCTGATAATTCGTCACAAACAGGTCGAGGTGACCGTTACGGTCAATGTCTCCGAGGGCCAGACCCATTCCCGCCTGAGCTCTGCCAAGGTGGTCAAAGGCTGTTCCTGATGATTCTGCATATTCGGTGAAGTGTCCTCGCCCGTCATTCAGAAACAGGAAATTGGGATTGATATCATTCGCGACATACAGATCCGTATGCGAATCTGAATTCAGATCAGCAGCGAGCACTCCCTGGCCTCGTGCGGTGCGCACCGTGATGCCTGTGGATTCTGAGACGTCTTCGAACGTTCCGTCGCCCTGATTGTGGAACAGCACATCGTTCTCAGGAGGAATGAGGGTTGGACTACAGAACATTCGAATGCGACGAGCCGGATCTCCGCAGAACTGATTGTTCTCGAAACTCCACTGTCCGTAATGGCAGACATACAGGTCCGGCAGGCCGTCATTGTCGTAGTCCATAAACGCGGCACTGGTCGCAAACCGTCCATCGTCCGTTCGGCTTTCCGCAGACACTTCTTCGAATGTTCCGTCTCCAAGATTGCAGTACAACTGATTCCTGCCAACCCCGGTGACATACAGATCAGGAAACCCGTCACTGTTGAAATCTCCTGTCGCCAGACCAGCGCTGTAACCGGCAGTCTGAAGACCGCTCACCGCAGTGACATCCGCGAACGACCAGTTCCTGAGGTTGCGCCAGAAACAATCAGTCTGTGACCGACGACTTTGATCAATGGGAAACGTCGTGCCGTTCGCAAAATAGAGGTCATATTGACCATCCAGATCATAGTCAAAGGTGGCCAGACCACTGCCGTTGGCGGCGGGAAATGGCTTCTCTGGTGAGTTGCCGCTTGTATGCACAAATCTGATACCGGAAGCCTCCAGCATGGAAGTGAAACGGATCGGGCACTCAGGTTCGGCGGGAACCAGAGATTCCTGAGCGTTCTTTGGCGACTGCGAAGTCGATATTTCATCGGTCGGCTTCCCCGGTGACACAGGTCCGACGGGTGCTTCAGAACGACATCCGGTATGGATGGCACTGACAATTGCGGCCAGTAGGAGTAAGCCCCTGAGACGATCATTCGTTGCCACTGATGAGACCCTCGAGATGACGTCTGCGGACTGGAATGACGCTGTGTTTGACTGGTCCGCGGACGCAGAACCAGGCATACAAATCAACGCTCCGGCATCGGAGCCGTTCCCTAAAACGATTCAATGGGTAAACCACTGAGATGCGGCAGAGTTCCGCGATCCTGAATCGCAGTTCCCAGATCTGAAATAAACGGGTGCGCGGGATCTTTGAGAAACGGTGTCAGTAAGATGCTGGCCTGGTCCCAGTTGCCTTGCTCAGCCAGGCGATAGGAGCGCAATACTTGCCCCCACATCGAGGAAGGGCTGTCGATGAGGACCTGATCGACCGTGCTGTGGAGTTCTTCAAGTTTGCGGATTTGTTCAACTCGCATTTGCCAGTCACTGGCGGACTTTGTGTCGCCCAGCAGAGAACTGACTCGCTGCAGCAGGAAAGCTGTTCCACTCGACAATTCAGGTGAATCGGCCAGCGGCTGCAGCCATGCCAACGCTCCCTCGAAGTCGGACTGGTTCATGGCTAGTTCAGCGAGCCCGTGGCGAGCAGTTTCATTTGCCGCATTGCTTTCCAGCGCCTTGCGCCATTCTCGTTCGGCGTCCTCCGTCTTTCCCATCTGACTGTACGCTTTTCCAAGCAACGCGATGGCGGTGCTGGACGGCTTGGTTGCGATGCTGTGTTTCAGGCGATCCGTTGCGGCTGCAGGCTCACCAAGCTTCAGAAGCGCCTTGCCATATTCAAGATGAAATTCGTCACCTGAAATCTGGAGGTCTTTCGCATCGGGATTGACCTGCAGCACGCGGGCCCACGCCTCACAGGCCTTGCGAAAATTGCCGCGGTCGCGTTCAAGGATTCCTACCAGGAGATACCCGCGTTTCTCGTTACCGGCGATCGATGCGAATCGGCTGGCCGCTTCCACCGCTTCATCAAATTGACCAAGTTTTGCGCGGCAGGCGGCCACCTCGTGCAGGAGGTCGGCATCATCGGGATCAAGCCGGAGGAGGTATTCCAGAACGGGCGAAGCCTGTACCCATTGCTCCAGCATCAGACAGGCTGTTGTATAAGCCCGCATGTCTTCCGTGCTCGCGGCTCCCGCTTTTTCAAACAATTGTATCGCTTCGCCTGCACGTCCGAGCTGTACCAAGGCACGAGCTTTCAACGCAATACCTCGACCGTGACCCGGATGATCTCGCAGGAACCGATCCACACTGCTCAGGGCACTCGCGCCGGCTTTCTGCTCAAGCAATCGCGCTGAATCCCTCAAAGGCTGTTCTTCCCACCAGACCGTGCCCCACAGCACTCCGCTAACGACCGCAATGCCGACCACAAAAAAACTCAGCCATCGCCAGCGACCTGCACGGCGGTTTTTCGAGCCACGACTGGTTCGTGTAGAGGTGTCTGTTCGGCTCATACGACATGCACAGAAGAGAAGAAGCGTCCCGGACGCAGACTCTACCCGGAATCTGCGCTAGCTGCAACGAATATTGAGCAGTTCGGAGTTTGACACCGCCTGAGGATAGTTTCTAAGTCGCATACAGTTCCGCAAACCCCGCAAAAAACTGCCCTGCGCAAAATGGGCGGCAACGTAATTGTCAGGGTTAGTACGAAAAAACTGCCAGCTTGACCTGATTTTGCTCAGACCAATATACTGTGCGGTTTGAATTTCGACCAAACTGACCTGGATGCTACCTCGGTTTTCGGGGTTCGTGTCTCTCGATGAAAGTTCACCGACAATGTCGGATCGTCATTACGTCCATCACGAAAATGAAGTCCAGCTGGCCAAACTTCTGAAAGAATCCAAGCCGTTCTTTGAGAGGTACGGCACCACGATGATCTACGGGGTGGCAGCGCTCATGGCGATCGCGGCGGTCGTCGTGTACGTTCAGCGACAACCGGCTCCGACGGCAGAAGTGTCGCGAGACCTGCTGCTTGCGACCACAGCCGAAGACTACCAGGCGGTGGCTGATGAATCCCCGGATTCACCGATCGGGATTCTGGCGCGTCTGCGTCAGGCGGATCGTGAACTGGAAGACGCCGTTTCCAACATGTTCACGAATCGCGAAGCCGCACAGGACAATCTGGAATCTGCCGAGAAGGCATACAAGCAGCTCGAAGATCGAACGGACATCATTGACTCGGTTCGCGAACGTGTTCTCGTCGGGCTGGCCCGGGTTGCGGAATGCCGCTGTGACGGGACTGACGATGCAATGAATGCCGCCACCGCCGCATGGGAACGTATCCTCAAGGATTTCCCGAATTCCAAAACATTCAAGGCGATTGCCGAGGCGCGTATCAAACGACTGGCCTCAAGGGACAGTCATGAATTCTATGCATGGTTCAGTACACAGAATCCAAAACCGGGTGACGATCTCCTGATGCCTCAGGATGGTGGACCTGGACAAGTCCCGTCAGCTCCCTTGTTCCCCGACCTGCAGAATTTCGGCTTGCCAGGTTCGGATGCTGCGACGCCGAAAGCAGCAACACCGGAAGCTCCCGCAGAAACTCCAGCCAACGTTGATACTCCGAGCGACGCCAAGTCAGCTGCAGAAACGCCGGCAACTCCAGAATCCGCCGATCCGCCGGCGACTGATCCGCCGGCAGCCGATGCTCCTGTCGGTGACGCGGCTCCAGCTTCGGCACCCGACGCAGACGCACCGAAAACGGATGCACCAGTCGATGAGACACCGGCTCCAGAGAAATCCGGAGAATGACATCGGACGAAGAAGATCCTGCAGTAACCGACAGGAGCGGGATTTCGCCACTGTCGGCTGAGGATCCTGCGGATTCTGATGAGCCGATTGATATCACGGTTGAAGCTCGCGCCCATGGCTGGCGGCTGGATCATTATCTCAGCCGATTGTTCCCTAATCACAGCCGCGCTCAATTGCAGCGGGCGATCGAAGCGGGGGGCGTGCAGTTAAATGGACTCACGCCCAAATCATCGCGACG
>CAZFDW010000017.1:10350-19272 GCA_964517865.1 uncultured Chitinophaga sp. | reverse complement strand
CCCGGCATCGTGCATCGTCTGGATCGCGATACGACCGGTGTGATTCTGATCGCCAAAGACAATCAGGTTCATCAGAAAATCAGCAGCCAGTTTGAACGCCGCGAAGTGAAGAAAGAATACCGAGCCATCGTGCGGGGAGTCCCGGAACTGACGTCCGACTACATCCGGACATTTGTCTGTCCGCATCAGCGCGTGCGGGAAAAGATGATGGTCTGCCCAGAAGGCGGCAATGCTCGAGAAGCCGTGACATTTTATCGCACCGATGAAGACTTCGGCAGCTATGCCTTAATGGAACTGCATCCGCAAACCGGACGCACGCACCAACTGCGAATTCATATGCAACACATTCTGACGCCGATCGTGGCCGACCGGATGTACATCGGTCAGCCCACGTTGACAAAGTCGGAAGTCATGAAATCGGCGGCGGGTGCAAATCGCCGATCTGGCGCGCCTGCCGTCGCAAACGTCCTCAAATCTGCCATTGACCCTGCGGATTTCGCTGACGACGTGCTCATCGCCCGCCAGGCGCTTCATGCGTTTCGTCTGACAATTCGGCATCCCGTGAGTGGAAAAGAGATCCAGTTTGAAGCACCATTCCCGGAAGACTTTCAACGGACGCTGCAATTCCTGCGAACGTTGCATCGCAAGTAGCATTGCATCTTCATAATCATAATCATAATCTTGATCTTAATCTTAATCGATTTGCGCAATGTCGATTGTGCGAGGCTGCCGAAATCCACGATTGGCCAATTTGTGAATTTGTAGGGTGTGACAAGCGGCAGCGCGGGCACACCAGACCGGTGATGCGGTGTGCCTGCGCGTTGCTTGTCACACCCTACGGGTTGCCCATCGTCAATAACTGGCCAGCCGTGCTGGTGAGACGCAAGGAGGGGGCGCTGCGAATCGATGAAGATTATGATTAAGAGTAGGATTAAGAGTGTGATCAGGACAAGATGCGGACGACGGACATGAATGTCCATCCTACGTACAAAGAGCCTCACAAAAACGTCGGGATCATGTCAACATGTTTGAACTTCTTGCTCCCGTTTTTGCCGTCGCAGGCGGATTGCTCGCGGGTGTGCCGATCGTCCTGCACATGCTCCGCCGCACGCCCGCCGTGCGAATGCCGTTCAGCGTCGTGCGGTTCCTCTCGCCGACTTTGCCAAAGACGACGAAACGTTCCACCATTGAACACTGGCCTTTGATGTTACTGCGGATCCTAGCCGTCGCTCTGATCGCGCTGGCATTTGCCCGACCGTTTCAGCGGCTGGCAATTGATAAAGCCGCCGCGACCGGAAGTGCGGATCGCATTGCCGTTTTGGTTGATGCCAGTGCCAGCATGCGGCGTGATGGACTGCGCGAGTCTGTGGCTGCGGAACTTCACAAGGTTGCCGATGAGCTGGATGCGAATGATACGCTGAGTATCTCCGTTTACTCGGACTCGATGCGTAAGCTGGTTACAGTCGAAGAATGGAAGACGACCGACCCAGGTCGTCGTCCGGCATTGATTGAACGAGCGATTGAGTCGTGGGAACCGGATTGGATGGCGACACGCACTGCCAACGCATTGCTGGAGACTGCGGATGAAGTGTCGCGAGAAGCCGCGAAGTCAGATGTGGTGGACGAACGCCGAGTGATCCTGATTACCGATTTTCAGCAGGGGAGTTCGCTCGATGAACTGCGTTCCGGAAAATGGCCGGATTCCGTAAAGCTCGATCTTCGCATCGTCCAGCCGCAGCAGCCAGGCAATGCGGGTTTGAGTTTGATTGAAGACAACCGCACCGGAAAAATTCGTGTGCGTGTCACCAACTCCGGCGATGCTGCGCTGACCAAATACATTCTGCAGACTTTTGATACGAAAGGCCTGCCGGTTGGAACTCCGCTGACGGCCGAGGTGGGCGGCGGAGAGCGACGCACGTTTTCCATGCCCGACGCCGTACAGGGACAGCCACAGATCGTCGGCGTTGAGCTGCTCAGCGAACCGCACACATTTGACAACGTCGTCGATTTGCCGATCGACGAACGCGGCGTGATCCACATCGCTCACGCAGGTTCGACGGATGCCAACAACGCCGATGTCATGCGCTATTTTCTGCAACGCGCGCTGGATGGCAACGAAACCGATCCGATCGAGGTGTCGGATCTGTTGGGTGCCGACGGAGTTGCTGTGCCGGCTCCTGCGGATGTGCGACTGGTGTTCGTGACTGAGCTGATTCCGGAGAGCCTGGCGACGTCACTGGAAAACGTATTGAAACAGGAGGGCGTCGTCGTCCTGGCATTGAAGTCGGTTGAAATGGCTGAGTCCGTCAGGAGCCTGTTGCCGCCGGCACTGACGTTCGATGAAGCCGACGTGAAAGATTACGCGATGCTGGGACAGATCGATTTTTCGTCACCGCTGTTTGCGACATTTGCGGACGCCAGATTCTCCGATTTCTCCTCAATCCGCTTCAAGCACTATCGCAAGCTCACGCTGGATGAAAAACAAGCTGATGCCGTACGAATCCTTGCCCGTTTCGATTCCGGCAGTCCCGCAGTGCTGGAATACACGCATCCGTCGGGCGGACGCATTGTCGTGCTGGCCACAGGCTGGCATCCGGACGACAGCCAGTGGGCGTTATCGACACGATTTCCGCCGATGATTCAACGACTCGTGCAAATGGCCAACCCGCGTCACCGAGGACATCAGTTGTTAGAAGTTGGTCACCGCATCACTCCAGCAGAACTCGCTGGCAACGATGTCTGGACATTAACGCGCCCCGACGGCACACCGTACGCGCCAGATCCAGTCACTGTCGCTCCGGATGCCCGGACAAGTTTGGCGGAGACAAACGCAGAGAAGGTGGCGGAGGTAAAATCCGTCGTCCTCGATGAACCTGGCCGCTGGACGCTCAGCAGCGACAACGATGAGGGTCCTCAATCCATCAGCCTGCTGGTGACAGTCGCTGCGTCAGAAAGTCGCACGGAACCGCTGCCCGCAGGCCAGTTGCAGGCGCTGGGCATGTCGCCGGACATCGCGAAAGTTCGCGACGCTGCGCAGCCGTCCGACGATCCGGACCTCGCAGCACAACTCGATGCCGCAGAACTGGAATCCCGTCAGAAATTCTGGCGCTGGCTGCTGCTGGCCGGACTCGGCTGCCTGGCGCTGGAAGGCATCGTGTCCTACATTCTTGAGAAACGTCAGCAACCAGAACTGGCATGACAGACGACCAAACCATGAAGCGTGATGACATTTATGCTCTGCCGCTGAATCAGGTGGGTAGTTTTGAATTTGACGAGCAGGTTGTCAAAGTTTTTCCGGACATGATCGCGCGGTCGGTACCTGGATATGCGTCGATCCTGTCGATGATCGAACAGTTGGCTGCACGTTTTGTGCGCCCCGGCACCACAGTCTGGGATCTGGGCTGTTCGCTGGGTGCCGCGACACGGTTGATCCGCCGCCAGGCACACCCGGATTGCACGATTCACGCGGTGGATAATTCAGCCGCAATGATCGAACGTCTGCGCGCAATTCTTGTGGAATCGAACGAAATGGGCTGTCCGGTCGAGCTGCATCAAAAAGATCTCCGCGAAGTTGAGATTCGCAGCGCCACGTTTGTCGTGCTGAATCTGACGCTGCAGTTTCTTGCGCCTGAAGAACGCACGCGGGTGATTGAAAATGTCTGGCGTGGACTGCTGCCCGGCGGAGCCTTGTTACTGTCAGAAAAAATCTGTTTCGATGAACCGAACCAGCAGCAGTTGATGACCGACCTGCATCACGATTTCAAACGTGCCCATGGTTACAGTGAACTTGAGGTCGCTCAGAAACGTACGGCGATTGAGAATCGCCTGATCCCGGAGTCTCTCGACACACATATCACACGCCTCAGGCACGCCGGCTTCACCACCATCGCTCCGTGGTTCCAGTGCTTCAATTTCGTGTCGATTCTTGCTGTTCGAAATGGATAGTACGTTGGACATTCCTGTCCGACTTGCCAGATTCGACGACGATGGGAACACGAAAGTCCGCACTGCACCAGCACTTCACGCGGAGCGATGAAGGCTACTTTGGGAGTGCTCCGGCTTGACGGAGCTTTGGAATCGTCGCTCAGCGACTTTCTTTCCGTTCAGCATCCGGATTCAGCCAACGCCGGAGCCAAAGGGCTCCGCCCCAAAAATTCCAAAGCGGTGTCGAGCCACCGCACTCCAAACGGGCCAGGAAGCAAATTCAGCAATTTGTCGAGATCACATTTCCCTTCCCGTAGCAAAGCAAACACAATTCGAATTCACTGCAGGAGTTTGAATTCGACAGCCCGCACTCCTCAGGTGACAATTGCGGTCGCCACAAATGCCGATGCTTGATTCATCAACATCACTCTTCAGCAACGCCAGAGAAACATCAATGCGAATGACCACGCGCAGTGTGATTCAACCACTTCTTTCTGTGTGCCTTGCCGGGTTTGTCAGTATCAGCCTAGCGACGCTGGTTGAGGCGCAGATCGTCGTGGCACCTGACGGCAGCGATCAAAACCCCGGCACGGAGCACAAGCCGGTCGCGACGCTTGGCCGCGCACGCGATCTGGTTCGCGAAATCCGGGCGAAACAGGTCGGGCCGATGACCATCCTGATGCGATCCGGTGTCTACTATCTGCCGCAGACACTGGTCTTCTCATCGGAAGACTCGGGCGTCGAGAATGCGCCGTTGATCATTGCCGCCGCGCCGGGCCAGACGCCGGTGATCAGTGGCGGACTGAAGTTGGACCTCGCGTGGAAATCCGGTGCTGACGGCGTTATGGAAGCTGCCACGCCCGCGGGGCTGACCATCGACCAGCTCTGGGTCAATGGCCAACGGCAGATCATGGCGCGATTTCCGAATCGCATTGAGGGCAAGAATCTTTTCGATCGTTGGGACCTGAACCACGACGGAAGCTCCGAGTCGTCCGAGGATGCATTGTCCAGGGATCGTATCGCGCGCTGGAGAAATCCTGCTGGTGGCTATCTTCACGCCATGCACCCGGGGCTCTGGGGCGACATGCATTGGCTCATCAAAGGAAAGATGGCCGACGGCAGCTTGCAAATGGAAGGCGGCTGGCAGAATAACCGGCCGGGTCCCATGCACGGCAAGTATCGCTTCGTCGAGAACCTGCGCGAGGAACTCGACGCGCCCGGCGAATGGTTCCACGATGCTACGGCCAACACGCTCTACTTTATTCCCGAAACCGGCACCGACGTGAGTGCGGCGACCGTCGAAGTCGTGCGATTGTCGCACCTCATCGAGTTCAAGGGTTCGAAGGAGAAACCAGTTCAGTTCATCGAGTTGCGCGGGCTGACGTTCCGCCATGCGGCACGCACATTCATGGACAATAAGGAGCCATTGTTGAGGAGCGACTGGACCGTCTATCGCGGCGGCGCGGTTGTCTACGATGGTGCCGCTGATTGCACGGTGGCTGACTGCACCTTCGACCAGGTCGGCGGCAATACGATCTTCGTCAATAACTGGAATCGCCGCATTGCCGTGCGAGGTTGCCTGATCCAGGACAGCGGCGCCAACGGAGTGGCGTTTGTGGGAGATCCGAAGGCAGTTCGCAGTCCGCTCTTTCGTTACGGTCCTCAGGACTACGCCTCGCTCGATCGGACACCAGGCCCGCTGACCGACAACTTTCCCGCTGAATGCATCGTCGAAGACTGCCTGATCGCGCGAACCGGTCGCGACGAGAAGCAGACGGCACCGGTGCAGATTTCCATGGCGCAGGACATCACCGTCCGCCACTGTTCGATCTACGACGTTCCTCGCGCCGGGATCAACATCAGCGAAGGCACGTGGGGCGGGCACCTGATCGAATTCTGTGACGTCTTCAATACTGTGCTGGAAACCGGCGACCATGGCAGTTTCAACTCGTGGGGCCGCGATCGCTTCTGGGATCCGAGCATTCAGGAAGGCAACAGGCAAGTGGCGGCTGA
Organism: uncultured Chitinophaga sp.; assembly: GCA_964517865.1. GTDB lineage: Bacteria > Planctomycetota > Planctomycetia > Planctomycetales > Planctomycetaceae > SXXK01. The sequence goes on along the minus strand of CAZFDW010000017.1, from coordinate 13,335 downwards.
TCCCGGCCTGCCGCTGCTGGATGTGGTCAAGCCCGTCGTGATTCGCAACAACCGCTGGCGCTGCGATCACGGCTGGGATATCGATCTCGACGATGGCTCAAGCAACTACGAGGTCTACAACAACCTCCTGCTGAACGGCGGGCTGAAGCTGCGCGAAGGGTTTTTCCGCAAAGTCCACAACAACATCACCGTCAATAACAGCCTCCACCCGCACTGCTGGTATGACCAGAGTCAGGACGACGTGACAGGCAATATCTTCATGGGCTCGTACCAGCCAGCTGGCGGAATGCCGACGGGCAAGTGGGGCAAGGAGGTCGATCGGAACTTCTTCACCACCAGCCACGGCGACCGGACGCGCTTTGCGGACAACGGCTGCGATACGAATTCGCTCGTCGGCGACGCTCAGTTCATCGATCCGGCCACGGGCGACTACCGCGTTAAAGAGACCTCACCGGCATTACAGCTGGGGTTCGTAAACTTCCCGATGGATCAGTTCGGCGTGCAGAAGTCGGAGTTGGAGAAGATTGCAAAAATACCAGCGTTGCCGGATCTACGGGCGGCCGTTGCTGCGACAGCACCAGCCAAACTTCGCACGACGGCGTACTGGCTGCATGCTTCAGTGAAGGCGCTGGTTGGCGAAGAATTCTCGGCGTTTGGTGTCAGCCGCGAGGCTGGCGGACTACAGGTGCTCGCGCTCCCGGCCGGATCATTCGCGGCGCGAGCCGGTTTCAGGAAAGATGATTTGTTGATAACTGTGAACGGTAAGGCATTGAAGCAACTCGGCGATCTGGCCAGCGCGATGAATGAAGCTGACGGGAACCCGCTGGAAGTTGAGTTTGTCCGCAATCAGCGTCCGCAGAAGGTCCAGATCGCAGCGTATCCTTTCGTCGCTGCAGATAGTTCGGACGACGCGATGTTCAAGCGGATTCCGTTGGCGGATGTGGCCATGTGTCTTCCAATCCAGGTGATCACGTCGAATCCTGGTACCAACAATGAGCCGCTGGCGACGCTTCAGGACGGAAAACTGGCCGCGAACTATGGCCCTGTGTTCGGGAATAGCACCGCCATTGGACTCTGTAAGATCGATCTCGGCAAGTCACAGGAACTGCTTGAAATCAACACCTGGTCCTACAGCGAAGGTGCCCGCGGGCCGCAGAATTTCGTGATCTACGGCAGCGCAGTGGACATCGATCCTGGCTGGTCCATCGACGATGCCGAAAGCTTCACGCCGATCGCTGAAGTCAATACAAAGGGTCTGCACAACGCGAAGTTCAACGCGACAAGCGTGCGACACAGTCAGGGCATGAGCCTCGGTACTTTCCGCTGGCTGATCTGGGCGACATATCCGTTAAACGCGACCGGCGAACACACGGCATTCCAGGAACTGCAGGTCAGACAGGTTGAGTCCAGATGAGCATCGCATAGAGTCGCAACGAATTGCCGCAGAGTACTCAAGCAGACGCAGGAGCCGTGGCCGACATCATGGTTGCGTTTCTGTCACGCCGAGCGGCGGAGCGGTGCGTTTGTGAGCAAGGGCAGGGCGTGCAAACAAATCTGTGCACTCAGCGAATCCTGAAGTTCTTCGAGAGAACAGCCTGCACGATAGGCAAACTGAATTGACACATCATCGCCGACTGCCACGTCCATTGGTTCAGGAAGCGGCAGGATTAACTGATTCATCAGCCATTGCACTGCACGACGTTCACTGAGCACGAACGCCAGAAAATTGTTGGTCAACAGGCTGATCGCATTGAAATGGCCACTGCTTTGTATGTTCAGCCGCGCATCGACCTGAAATTCAAGTGGAAATTCGGCACGATAGTCAATCGTGCTGTAAAAATGCGGATCTGCAAGCCAGCGGTCCTGCATGTGCGGCCCCGCCGGTTCAAACATCGGGACTGGTGCTGTGTATCCGGAAAAACAGAAATCCTGATGAATCGGCTGAACCGCCAGCACCGAAGTATCGGGAATGAACCGGGGCAACTGTTCGCCAAATGTCTGTCGATAGCGTTCCTTGAAACTGCGGATGACTTCCAGTTGTTTCTCGCGGACCAGTCCGACATGCAGCATTTCGCAGATCACAACATCGACGGGTTCGGGCGGAAGATACGTCATCGCATCACCCTGAACGACAGTGACGCGGTCGCCGCAGAGGTTGCTTGCAAGGAACGACCGAGCTGCACGGACAAGTGCTGGATTTCGCTCGACGCACCACACTCGTTGAGCTTTCTGCGCGGCGAACCAGGACAATACTCCGGTTCCGCCGCCAAGTTCAAGCACTGTTCCATCCGGCGGCACTGCCAGCTCAATCGCTTCCCTGAAGGGAACCATGCGCGACTGATCACGAAGCATGTTGAAGTGATAGTGCAAAGGGATGAACTGCCCGAGGAGCATTTCCTCGGGGATGTCGGCTGAAGTTTGTGTCACTCGATGCTCGCATCCAGGGTCTGCAGTTCACAACCGGCGTTCTCGGTGCAACGCGGCGATATGCTATTGAAAGCAGCGGAACGTCACAAGATCGGTCCGCGAACCAGCTGCAGTTGACCTGTAATTGACGGTGGACAATTCGTAGGGTGTGACAAGCAAACGAGGCACACCGCAGTGCTGTCATGGCGTGCCTGCATTCCGCTTGTCACACCCCGCAGATTCATGAATCGGCAGATTGCGGGTTTGGTCTTCGCTGCCTTGCGAGCGTGGTTCAGATGCCAGATACTCCCCGGTACGTTATGTCCAGTTCTTTCCGGGGGGAAGGGGTCATTCATGAGAATCGCATCGCAGGTGGTTGTATGGAGTTTAGCTCTTTGGATTTCATTCGGTCGGGATCCGCTCCAGGCGACTCGGCCTTCTGGAAAATCAGTCCATAAAGTCGAAACTGTGATCATACACTCGCAGCCGAGTTTTCTGCTGGCGAACGATCAGGTCCAGCTTGGTGTCACGGAGATCGGCGGGCACATGGCTCCCGTGAAATTCTTCGCTGACTCGAAG
>CAZFDW010000017.1:0-10250 GCA_964517865.1 uncultured Chitinophaga sp. | reverse complement strand
TCCGCAAGGGCAAGGTCACGAAGCAGTTGTCGCTGGTGAAGGGCCAAAACGTCGTGTATTCGAAACACACGATCGAGGGCTTCGCCGGTCGCGTGCCGCTCGGTCATCACGCCACGCTGGCGATGCCCGAGAAGGAAGGGTCGGTACATCTCGCCAGCAGCAGGATCAAGTTCGGCATGACTTGTCCCGGCGTCTTCAGCGACCCGAGGAAGGGCGAATACCAGGCTTTGCTGCCCGGAGTGCAATGGACCGATCTGACCAGGGTTCCAGTGCTGGTCAAAGATGCTCCGGATGCCGACCTGAGCACGCTGCCCGGACGGTACGGGTATGCCGATCTGGTTCAGTTAGTGAACGACCCGGCGGGTGATCAACCGGCGTGGATGACGGCGACCTTTACCGACGCTGGCTATGTCTGGTTCTCACTCAAGGATCCGAAGATCCTTGCGAGCACAGTCTTCTGGATGGAGAACCACGGTCGCCATGGTCATCCCTGGAACGGACGGAACAACTGCCTCGGCCTGGAAGACGTGACCAGCCACTTCGCCGACGGATTGGCTCCGTCGATTGCCGAGAACGTGCTTTCCAGGCAGGGCGTCCCCACCACGGTCGAACTGAAGGCCAGCGAACCGACTGTCGTGAACTACATCCAGGGCGTCGCCCGCATCCCTGCTGGCTTCGACCGCGTCGCTACGATCGAGTTCGGCACCGGAGAGATAACGCTGGTCTCGCCGGATGGGAAACGCATCGCCGTGCCCGTGCATCATCAGTTCACGAAAACGGGGAAGGTGAACTGAGGCTTGTGGAAGTCGAGTGGTGAAACTCATCGAATTTTCTTACCGTGTATGCAGCAACCATTGGGAGACTCCTGTGAAACGATCAAGTAGTTCTGCGATTTTTCTGGCTGTATTATTGACGATCTGGAACAGTTTCGTCGGACCGTGCGCCTCTGCGGCTGACAAGCCGAATTTCGTGATCTTCTATGCCGATGACCTCGGCTGGGGAGAAACGGGCGTTCAGGGCAATAAGGACATCCCGACTCCGCATATCGACTCGATCGCAAAGAACGGCGTCCGCTTTTTACAGGGCTACGTTGCCGCCACGTACTGCAGTCCATCGCGCGCCGGTTTGATGACCGGCCGCTATCCGACTCGTTTCGGGCATGAGTTCAACAGCGTCGCCAGAGTGACCGGACTGCATCTGAAAGAAACGACGCTGGCTGATCGCCTCAAGAGCCTGGGCTATGCCACCGCGTGTGTTGGGAAGTGGCATCTTGGCGATGGTCCGGACTATCGTCCGACCAAACGCGGCTTCGATGAATTCTTCGGAACTCTCGCCAACACGCCATTCTTTCATCCAGCCAATTTCGTTGATTCGCGAATCTCAGATGACGTTCAGAAGATCGACGACGAGGCGTTTTATACAACCGATGCTTATGCCGACCGGTCGGTGGACTGGATCGAGAAAAACAAATCAAAACCGATGTTCCTTTATTTGCCGTTCAACGCTCAACACGCGCCGCTGCAGGCTCCGCAGAAGTATCTGGACCGCTTTCCGGGCATCACGGATGAAAAGCGAAAGCTGTTTGCCGCGATGATGTCGGCCATGGACGACGCTGTGGGCCGCGTGATGGGAAAAGTTCGCGAGATCGGGCAGGAAGAAAATACGTTGTACTTCTTCATTGGCGATAATGGCGGCCCGACGAACAGCACCACGTCCCAAAATGGTGGACTGCGCGGCTTCAAAATGGAAACCTATGAAGGCGGTCCACGAGTTCCATTCTTCGCACAATGGAAGGGCAAGCTCCCGGCCGGGGCAGTTTATGAGTCGCCAGTACAGAATCTCGACGTGCTGCCAACACTTGTGACGGCTGCCGGAGGCACTGTAAATCCGGCATGGAAGCTGGACGGCGTGGACCTGATGCCGCATCTGACAGGGGCCAACACGTCGCGTCCTCACGAACGACTCTACTGGCGCTTCGGTGAGCAATGGGCCGTGCGTCAGGGAGACTACAAGCTGGTGGTGTCCAAAGGAGGCAGCGGAAAACCGGAACTCTACAACCTTGCTGCCGACCAAAGCGAATCCAAAGATCTCGCCAGCGCTGAACCGGACAAAACCAAAGAACTGCAGGCTCTGTGGGACACGTGGAGTGCCGAGCAGGCACAACCCAGCGCTGTTGATGCACCAGCTGGTAAGGGCAACAGGAAGACCGGAGGAAAAAACAAGAAGAAATCAGCGGCGAAGTAGCTTTCCGGAGCTGCACAGTTCTGCAAGTGAGATTCCATTTTGCTGTAGCCGGATTCGTCAGAATTCGGGACGTTCTAAACCTGGACTGGCAGGAATCGAACGGCGGTTCATTTCGGTGTACCTGGAAAACGCAATGTTTAACGCTCTTCGACTGCTCAGTTCATGGGTTCTACTGCTCGTTGGAACAGCCTGCTGCGGCGCGGCATCGCTACTTGTCGCACAAGAAAAGGCCACTCCGGCAGCAGCATTGACGATCGATACGATCTTCGCCGAACAACAATTCAAACTCGAACCTTTCTCCGGGCATTGGCAGGATGACAGCCTGGGATTTGAATTGATCCGCAAGGATCCGGTGACTGGAGCATCCTCGATTGCGAGGATCGGACTCACCAGTCCCCAGGCGGAAGAGATTTTGGTCCCAGGTGTATGGCTGCAACCGACATCGACCGACAAGCCGCTGAACATCGACGCCTATGAATGGTCTGCTGATCGCACGAAGTTACTGATCTTCACTAACACGCGCCGGGTGTGGCGGCTCAACACGCGAGGAGACTATTGGGTGCTGGAGCTTGCCGGCAAACGGCTCTACAAACTTGGCGGTGACGTGCCCGAAGCGACTTTGATGTTCGCGAAGTTCTCACCTGACGCGACGAAAGTCGGTTACGTACACGAACGAGATCTGTACGTTCAAACGCTGGCCGATCAATCGATTGTAAAACTGACATCTTCCGATGCTCCGACGAAAATCAATGGGACTTTCGACTGGGCCTATGAAGAAGAATTCTCGCTGCGCGACGGTTTTCGATTCAGTCCCGATGGAAAACGCATTGCCTTCTGGGAGATCGATGGGTCGGGAATCGAACTGTTTCCACTCATCGACAACACTTCCACTTTGTATCCCAAAATTCAGTACATCCCTTACCCCAAGGTGGGCACCACGAATCCGGCTGCGCGAATAGGTGTCATCGATCTCGCAACTCATGCAACGACCTGGGCAAAGATTCATGGCGATGTTCGCGAAAACTACCTGCCGCGCATGGAATGGGTTGATTCCAGTCAGTTGGCGATTCAGCATCTCAACCGCCGACAGAATCATTGGAAACTGTACCTTGCCGATGCGGTCTCAGGAGACGCGAAAGTCGTTCTGGAGGAAGCAGACTCCGCATGGATCGATGTTCACGACGAGACGACCTGGCTCAAAGACAAGTCGCAGTTTCTTTGGTTAAGCGAACAGAGTGGCTGGCGACACATCTATCTGGTTTCTCGCGACGGCCAATCGATTTCGCCGCTGACCAATGGCGATTTTGACGTGATCGAAGTTCTGGGAATCGACGAAGATGAGAAGCTGGTCTATTTCTACGCTTCACCAGACAACGCCACGCAAAAATACTTGTATCGAATCAACCTTGATGGCAGCGGGATGAAGCGAGTTACTCCGACGAATCAGCCAGGAACCCATCGGTACGTTTTGTCTCCAGATCGCAAACGAGCGCTGGTGACCGTGTCGCGGTTTGCTGAACCGCCGCGGACCGATGTCGTCCGACTGAGCGATCACGCTGTGGAATTTGTCGTCGATGCGAACGATGTCGTAAAACGCAGGGTCGCGGAGTTGCAGCTCCCGGAGCATGAGTTCTTTCGAGTCGATATCGGTCAGGGCGTCGAACTGGATGCATGGAGCATCCGGCCACCGAATTTCGATCCAGAGAAAAAGTACCCGCTGATTGTGTTTGTCTATGGTGAACCAGCCGGGCAGACGGTTCTTGATCAATGGGGCGGCGAACGATCACTTTGGCATCACATGTTGGCCCAGCAGGGCTACGTCGTGATGAGCTTTGACAATCGCGGCACACCCAGCCCGCGCGGCCGTGAGTGGCGTAAGTGCGTGTACCGCCAGATCGGCATTTTGGCATCGGCCGACCAGGCTGCTGCGGTCAAGTCCGTGCTCGCAGCGCGTCCCTGGCTGGACGCGAGTCGCGTGGGAATCTGGGGCTGGAGCGGTGGTGGGTCGATGACGCTCAACATGCTCTTCCGTTACCCGGAGATTTATGCGGCGGGAGTCTCCGTCGCGCCCGTCCCGAATCAACTGTTCTACGACACGATCTACCAGGAACGATACATGGGACTACCAACCGACAACGCGGAAGGCTACCGCTTGGGTTCGCCTATAACGTTTGCCCGCCAGTTAAAGGGCGATCTGCTCCTGATCCACGGCACGGGCGACGACAATTGTCATTACCAGACGAGCGAGCTATTGATCAATGAACTGATCAAGCACAACAAATCGTTCTCCATGTTCGCGTACCCGAACCGCACGCACGCCATCCGCGAAGGGGAGAATACGACTCGGCATCTGTATCAGATGATCACATCGCATTTCCTGCGAACATTGCCCAGCGGATCTCGCTGAGGAACACCTTCCGGCAACCAGTTGTCAAATGATTGTGGTGTAGTGCCGATGTTTCAATCCGGAACCATCTCCGGACCAAAAAGGAGAAATCTATCTGTAGAAGTTCGGCTTTCGGGGTACGATGTGGAGATCCTTGTAGGCGAAACCGCTGTCGGGAGGATTGAACACGCCGACGATGTCCATACAGGACTGTGCGTCGATGCTGGATTCCATTTGCTGGCACCAGTAGACCGCGTTCACAGCCATACGGCGGACTCCTTCGCTTTTGAAATCCTGAGCACTGCCCATCGTCATGTTGAAGACTCGTGCGGTGTTGCCGGTGTTGCCGGTCCAGGTTTTCACCCACGCAACTGGTAACGGAATCAGCTCCGGATTGACCGCGTCATCGTGGTTGCGGCCCATCAGAGGCTGACCGTTGACAAGCGGAAGGCAGCCTTCAGGCAGACGGTCGCCTTCTTTGAATGTGCGATAAACGTCCGACGTGCCCCAGATGTCTGTCACACCTTTCAGAACGGGATGATCCTTGTTCTGCTCCACGATGATGCCGCGCGTCGAATCCTGTTGCCAGCGGCCATGATGACTTCTGAATGACCCGCCCAGCACGTCCTCGCCAAAATTGACCTTGTTTTCATGCTTCCTGTAGTCGAACTCAATAAAGCCGTGGTTGGCCGTGCGGATTCCGATGAGGGGTTTTCCGGAATCCAGGTAATTATAGATATGCTGCAGTTGCTCGGGCGGCAGGGACAGAAGTCTGCTGAACAGAATCACGAGGTCACATTTTTCAAGATGCTCCAGGCCGGGAATGTTGTGAGTGACGGTCTTGTCTTCCCAGCGAATCTTCTGCGTCGGATCCACCTCGTTGTCCTTGTTCAGACTAAACAGCACTGTGCAGTGAAACCCATGATGCTTCGCCAGAAGTCTCGCCAGCATTGGCATGGAATACTCGCTGCGGTATTCCTGATCGGCGGCGATCAACACAATATGTTTGCCGACTCCCGGTCCGTTCTCGCCAGAGTACGTCAGCCACAGAGGACTCTCGGGAACAGGATGCTCGCCGGCATTCAATCGGTCGAGATTCCCTGCAACGGTGCACAAGGCACTCACAACGAGAGCGAACAGAAATGGGGAACTCACGGTCAGTTTCGTTGAGGGCATGTGCAAATTTCCGATAAGCATGGGAGTGGTAATGTGAACATGACCGTCGGCGGTCACTTTGTGGCCGAAAACGCTTCCTGCATTCGTGAGAGTGTAGTCGATCTGCGATTCGCTGAGGAGCAGCGGCGGGAGATTGCCCGCGGTAAAACCGCAGGTTGTCGGCCATAGATGTCGCTGACCCTTGGTGCCCTCGACTGCACCCGATGATAACCGTAAACACTTTACACGCTTGCAGCGACATGCAGACGGGGGTGACATACGACAACTCAATGGCCTCCTGCCAGGAGTCGCAGGGTGTCGTCCCCTTCCTTTTCTACCATGTAAAGGATTCTCCCATGCGTACAAACCGGATGTTGGCCGCCATTGTGCTGGTCTGCTTGTCGCGTCGCCGCGAGCGGTCTGGCTCGATTGTCTGCCGCTGCGGATGAGCCCTCGAAAGAAGCAGGCCTGCAAGCGCTCCTGGAACTCAAGATCGACGACGAGGTGATCATCGCCCGGATCAAGAAGTCCGGCTTGGCCTTTGCCGGCGATGAAGCGGTATTCAAACGATTGGCCGAGGCTGGTGCCTCTCCGGAAGTCCTCGGCGCGGTGCGCGAGGCGGGCGAGAAAAAGCCAGCTGCCGGCGGGGTCGCCGCCATCACCTACGCGGACGTTCTTAAGCTGCTGCAACTGGAGATCCCGGAGGACCAGATCCTGAACCGGCTGGCTAAGTCCCCCACTCTGTTTACGCTGAGTACGGGGCAAATTGAGGAACTGAAATGGGCGGGCGCGACCGAGAAACTGCTGACCGCCATGCAAACTGCGCGGAACGTCTCGCCGCAGACCGCCGAGTTGATTACGAATTTCGCCATCGTCCTGGATTGCTCCGGGAGCATGAACGCCTGGAGCGTCCAGAGTGCCTGTCACCGGCCTTCTTCTTCACCGGCCTCCTTCTGTCGAGTTCAAGAACGCACAATGAATATCCGGTATTGACTGCGGGATATTCATGGTGCATACTTCAGCCATGATCAAACGCACGACCGATATGAAATTGGTGCAGGCCGCCTTGAAACGCAGCCGGATTGTGGCATTGCTTGGCCCACGTCAGAGTGGCAAGACGACGCTGGCCCGGCAGTTTGTGGCGGCCGATTCGCTCAATTATTTCGATCTGGAAGATCCGCTCAGTCTCGCCCGGCTATCTGAGCCAGCCACCTCCCTGCGACCTCTCACAGGGTTGGTTGTGATCGACGAAGTTCAGCGACGCCCCGATCTGTTTCCGCTGCTGCGGGTGTTGGCCGATCGTAAGCCGCTTCCCGCGCGGTTCCTGATCCTGGGGAGTGCCTCACCGGATTTGTTGCGACAGTCCTCCGAAACGCTCGCCGGTCGTCTGGAGACGATTCCTCTGGAAGGATTTCGATTAGTCGATGTGGGAGCAGCATCGCAAACCCGGCACTGGTTGCGTGGTGGGTTTCCGTTGTCCTTCACGGCAAGGACTGAATCCAACTCGGACGTGTGGCGACGGCAGTTCCTCCAGACATTCCTGGAACGTGACCTCCCACAGCTTGGCGTGACCATTCCCGCCGTCGCGCTGCGGCGGTTTTGGAACATGCTCGCTCACTACCACGGCCAGATTTGGAATGCCGCTGAACTGGCTCGCGCCCTCGCCGTCAACGAGTCCACCGTCCGCCGCTATCTCGACCTGATGTCGGGCGTATTCATGGTGCGGCAGTTGCCGCCATGGTTCGAGAATCTCGGCAAGCGTCAGGTCAAATCGCCGAAAGTCTACGTGCGAGACAGCGGCCTGCTGCACACGCTGCTGGGCATCACCAATCAGCGAGATCTGGAACATCACCCGAAAGTCGGCGCTTCCTGGGAAGGCTACGCCGTCGAAGAAGTCCTCAAGGCGCTGCAACCGGACGAGGCATATTTTTGGGCCACACACAACGGAGCGGAGCTGGACCTGCTGCTGTTCAAACACGGTCGCCGTATCGGCGTCGAATGCAAACGAGCGGACGCTCCGACGCTGACTCCCTCCATGCGCATCGCCCTGGCGGACTTGAAGCTCGACGAACTGCATGTCGTGTACCCAGGCGAGAAACGCTACCCGCTGGCCAGAAACGTCGAAGCCGTGCCGCTGTCGCAACTGGTGAATGCCAGGTGAGCCTTCCCGGCCCGCGCGTCGTTTCGTGCCGCTTCAAAGTAGCCCTCACCGCTCCTGGATTGTGTCTTCGTCAGGGACTCGGTTCATCGAAAAATGAACTACCGGATCAAATATCGCCTGGCATCGTTGACGGTTTTCGGGTCGCGTACTTCAAGTAGTTTCATGTTGGCTTCGGCTTTGACGGCGTCTGCTGTTGAGGTACGCGTGCCATCAGCGCCGGGTTCATTCTTTTCCTGACTGCAGTAATACATGTATCTGACGATGGCGCGACGGATGGCAGGGATGTCGTAGTTTTCATCGCTGTACATGGTCATCAGGCGATCCTGAATCGACCAGTCCTTCCAGCGTGCCAGATCCGTGATCACGAGGTCGGCCATTTCTTTGCGTTCGAGCAGTAAGTGCATCGATTGCTTCAGGCGATCCTTTGGCAAACGGTCTGGTTCGTATGTCCACATGAACCGCAGTGCCTGCATGACTGCGTAGGTTTCGCTGAACGGCAGCGTGATTTCTTTGCCGTCTTTACTGATTGCGGTCTTACTCAGGATTTTGACTTCTTCCAGCTTCTTCAATCCTTCTTCGCCGCAGATCATCATGTACCCAGCCATAACGCCTTCGATACCCAGGCGAAAGTCCGCATCCAGCGTCACAATCTTCTTTTCCAGAATCGGCGCATCTTCAGGATGACCGCAGATTCCCGCCAACATGCCATAGAAGCCCGTTCGAGTCACGGGAGTCTTCGGATCCTGCAACCAACCCAGAATTTTTTCCCGAGGCAGGTGATCCTTAAGCGGCACGATCAGTTCATACGGAGCGGACGCGAATTCTGCAAACGCATCATTCGAAACCAGCAGATCCGGATGTTCAAAGTAGTCCAGAAAATACTGCAGTCGTTCAGTCTGAGCTTTGGCGTCCTTCACACCCGGTGGCATCTTTGAAAGATACGTCCACGAAGCTTCCGTCACTTCCGACGGCACATGCCAGTCTTCAAGTCGGTCGTCCGGTCCCATCAGCGTGTAAGTACTGGTGTCGCTCCCGGCGATGTACTGCGGCATGACGACAATCTGACCTTTTTGGAAACGATCGCCCTTGGAAAAGGCGACGTCCAGGATTTCAAACTTTGACGAACCGCCACGCAGACTCACGGGCTTTTCACCCTCCAGCCATTTTCCGCGCAACATGTGGTCGCACTGCCCGATCTGTTCGGACATCATCAGTGCAGGGGCGTCACAGAACGGACAGGCACACCCGGCACCAGCGATGTTTATCGAACCAAAGGCCGCGACCAGGGTCGAAACCAGAACCGTCGAAAGGAGTGCAATTCTCATAGCCAATGTCCTGAATTCAAAGTTCCAAACTACGTAAGGCCTCAGACGCATTTTACCCGGACAAGGCCCGTTTGGCTGCTGAAACATCTGCCGAACTCTGTCTTCTCAGTATTTTTGCCGGATTACAGGCTTTGGACAGCGGTCGCTGGTAAGTAGGATGAACATTCATGTCCAGGCCCCGGGAATCACACTCGACTCAGAGAGTCAAGCTACAGAAATTCATCGTCCATGCCGACTGCCAATCGTTATCAGATGCCCGACCTGTCGGTCCAGCTCACCGATGAACTCATCATGCAGCATATCGAACGCGGCAGTCGCGTCATCGACCTTGGCTGCGGCGACGGTCGGCTCATGCAGCGTCTGCAGGATGAGTTGGGCTGCACGGCAATGGGCGTCGAAGTCGAACACGCCAATATCGTTTCGGTCATCGAACGTGGGCTTCCGGCGATTGAAGCTGACCTCAACGAAGGGCTGGTCGATGTCCCGAATGACAGTTTCGACTATGCGGTGCTCAGCCAGACATTGCAGCAGGTCCGTCATCCGAAGAAGCTTCTGCTGGAAATGCTGCGTGTCGCGCATCGAGCGCTGATCGTCGTGCCGAATTTCGGACACTGGCGCGTGCGACTGGAGGTGCTGCGACGCGGCAGAACTCCGATCACGCATGCATTGCCCTACGAATGGTACGAAACGCCGAATGTCCACTTCATGTCGATGAAGGACTTTCGCGACCTGATGGACGGAATCGGCCTGCGAATTGTGAAAGAAAGCCCCATTATTCGCGGGCGCGCCGTCGATCGCCTGATGGGTGCCAATTTGCGGGCGGATAGTGCGTTCTATCTCCTGGAACGCGATCCCGAAAAGTCCGTGCCACATTGATGTAAGCGGCATCAAGGCGAGCTGTGGACGTGAGTCCCCTGATAACTTGTTCCGAGGCTCCTGCCTCGGAACACGCTGTCAGGAGGCTCCTGCCTCCATTAGT
>CAZFDW010000016.1:0-32840 GCA_964517865.1 uncultured Chitinophaga sp. | reverse complement strand
GGCGCTAGCCTCCGGTTTTTGCAGGTGAATTACCCGCGGCTAGCGCCTTGCGGCTCACAGTTCTGGTGGCTTGGAAAAGAGAACTCATGTCGGTAGTCGTGGCAAATCGCGACGAACTTAAGCAACGGATTCAGCACCTTCTGGCTGCAGATCTGGTTTTTGTCAACGCGCTTTTGCATCGACAGTTTCGCAACCCGAACATGTTCGTGCAGGATGTCGCACAGCACGTGAGCCGATTTCAGGGCAAACAGATTCGCCCGATCCTTACACTGCTGAGTGCTCAGTTGTTCTGCCCAGCCTCCGCTGCTCGCGAAAATGTACATCGCCTTGCCGCCGTAGTGGAAATGATCCACACCGCCACACTGGTTCATGACGACGTCATCGATGATGCCAGCCTGCGTCGTCACGTCTCAACCGTGCATCGCCGCTGGAATACCGAAACCAGCGTGCTATTCGGAGACTACCTCCTTTCGAAAGCCTTTCATCTGGCAGCAACAACCGGAGATGCTGAAGCCTGCCGACTGATTGGTCTGGCGACAGATCGCACGTGTGAAGGCGAACTCAACCAGATCGCCGCACGATTAGAACAGTCGACATCGGAACGCGACTACTTTCGAGTGATCGGCGGTAAGACCGGACAGCTGTTTGCTGTCAGCTGCCTGCTTGGCTCTCGCGCGGCTGGTGGCTCCCTTGCGCACCAGACGCAGTTGAAGCAGTTCGGAATGCGGATTGGCCTGGCCTTCCAGATCGCCGACGATGTGCTTGATCTGACGGAGACCGCCGAGAAGACCGGCAAAGATGCCTCGAACGATTTGGCCAATCATCGCCTGACACTGCCGCTCATCCGAGCTCTGAAACTGGGTTCCGATCACGAGCAGCAGCGGCTGCGCGACCTGCTGACATCCAGTGATCCAGATGACCAGGCTCGACTGCGCGATGAGCCACACATTCGGCAGGGAGTTGAATCAGCCCAGGGCACCGCCGAACACTTCGTCCGCCGTGCCCTCCGCAATCTTGCCTCGCTGCCACCTTGCTCCGCCCGCGAAATTCTCTCAGCGATTGCCCGGTTTGCGATCCATCGCTCCGCGTAGGCTGGGAGAGACGAACAGGTCGTTTCGAAAGTGGCGAGCGGCTGGGCGTCAGCCCTCCGTGTTCGTTCGTGTTCGCACGAAGGGCTGACGCCCTACCGCTCGCCAACGACTGAACCCTGCTGTCGCGAATATGATTGGATAGAGATTTTCAAATCGGCTCGCGAAAGCTTGCCCCCGTTTGCCGGGTAGCTGACTCGGTACCTCCGTGAGCGAAAATCTCTGTGATGGATGCATCAATTGTGAGACACATGCCTTCCAGATCGAGATCATCTTCATCCACGCCGAAGGGTTCTTCGGTGTGTTCCGCCACGGTTTCAAGTCCCAGCATGAAGTAGCTCAGAATGGCCGTGATCGGCACTGTCCACCAGCCGAAACTCTCAACGATTCCCCACGGCAGCGTGGTCAGGTACAGGAACACACATTGCCGAGCAAAGGCTCGATAGGACCGTGCCAGTCGCGTATTTCGAATGCGTTCACAGCCACCGACGATTTCCAGCAGCTTTCGCAGCTCTTCGTCAATCACGATCAATTGCTGACCGTCGATCCTGCCCGCCTTCTTCCATTCACGAAGGCGCGAATAAATGAGTGACACCAGAAAGCTGGGCATATGTCGCGGGACAACTTTGATGTCTCCCAGAACTTCGGCATCATCCAGCAACGCCCCATCGCGAAGATGATCTTTCAGCACCGGTGCAAAGACACTCAGGATTTTCCGCAGCCGATTTAAATCATCTTTCGGGACATCAATGAGATTGACGAGCTTCAGCGAGAGGTTCCGCATCGTATTGACGAGGTTTCCCCACAGCGTGCGGGCTTCCCACCAGCGTCCGTATGATGTATTCGTGCGAAACACCAGCAGCCACCCCAGTACCAAAGTCAACGCAGCATGAATATCACTGGGCACCCCCGACAGCATCGACAGTTGTTCGCGGTCATGGAACCAGGCAGGGATCACCGCATACGCAGAAACCACGATCGCATACGCCGCAACGCGCGACAATGTCGGACTATTCAGGAGTTCGCGAAGATTCTGGCGAAGTTCAGCAATCAATGATGTACGCATTCTGATGTCGCTGGAAAAGGGGTCGAAAAAAATCTGCGTTCAGGACCCGTGCGGCGTGCGAGGTATCTCAGGACGTCATGCAACATCGCATTTGAGGAATTGCTCCACGGTCAGGTCATGTCGCTGTTTCGCATCCAGTGACGGATGGTGTATTGTACTCCCGTTGCCACGCCGACGGGAAGACTCGCCGACCTGCCGCGGAGCAGAATCGTGCAAGGCGTGGCGAACATCCTGAAACCGGCCATGCAAGGCGAACTCCAACCGGCCCCGGGAGAGTTTCTCTGAGCAGCGCACAGAACGACCTGGTTGCTATCATTCGGTTTTCGCTGAAGCGATGGGCGCTTTGGAATGAGGGCGGCGGCCAATGAAGGTGTTGGCCACTTTGCGGGGAAATCCGGCGATCCATGATCAGAATCGCGACACGAAAAAGTGCACTTGCACTCTGGCAGGCTCATTATCTGGCGAATCGGCTGCGGAGTCTGCCTGCAGCGCCTGAGGTCGAATTGGTGCCGATCGTTACGACCGGTGACTCCAATCAGTCCGACGCTCTGCGGCAATTTGGCGGCACAGGCGTCTTTACGCGTGAAGTCCAGATCGCGGTGCTGGACCAACGCGCGGATATTGCCGTCCATAGTCTCAAGGATCTGCCCACGCAATCGGCCGACGGTTTGGTCCTTGCCGCTGTGCCGGAACGTGAACAACGCTGCGACACATTACTGCTGCCGCTGAACGTCGATGCTGTCCAGACTCTCGACGATATTCCGAAAGGCGCAAAGATCGGAACCGGGAGTCCTCGACGGCAGGCTCAGCTGCTGTATCTGCGGCCGGATCTGAAGTTGTGTGAGATTCGTGGCAACGTCGATACACGCATTCGTAAACTCGACGAAGGTCAGTACGACGCAATTGTTCTGGCAGAAGCCGGACTGCGACGGCTGGAACTTGCGCATCGCATTTCGCTGATGCTCGAACCTCCCGCCGTGTATCCCGCTGTGAGTCAGGGCGCACTGGGAATCGAATGCCGTGCTGCGGATGCAGGCACACGCGCACTGCTTCAGCAAATCACCTGTGCCACAACTCTTGCCGAAATTCTTGCCGAACGCGCGCTGCTGCGAACACTCCGCGCCGGTTGCCATGCTCCACTCGGCGCATGGACTCAGGTCGAAGGCGATCGACTTACGCTGACCGGTGTGCTGTTGAGTCTCGATGGCACGATGCGTCTGGAACAGACGGCATCGGGACCAGCTGACAGTCCGGATCAGATTGGCGTGATGGTCGCCGACCAACTGTTGTCCAGCGGTGCGGAAATACTGCTCTCCGGCGGCAACGCCCACTGAATCTCCGGGTCACCAGTCTGCTTCAGAAACGCATTGATCCGTGAAAACGGGCGACTGCCGAAAAAGCCTCGATACGCAGACAGCGGCGAGGGATGAGGACTCTCGATCACCAGGTGACGCTCATCCAGCGTTTCTGCGATTTCCTGAGCTGGTTTGCCCCAGAGTACAAACGCGACGCGCGGCTGCCGGTTGATCGCCTGAATGATGCGCGACGTAAATTCTTCCCACCCCTTGCCGCGATGCGAATGCGCCTCATGCGCGCGCACGGTAAGTACCGTGTTCAGCAGCAGCACGCCCTGCCGAGCCCATGCGTCAAGGCAACCATGATTCGCCGGGGCTGTCCCAAGGTCTGAATGCAGTTCCCTGAAGATGTTTCGCAACGAAGGTGGTGACTTCACGCCGCGTCTCACCGAGAAACTTAATCCATGCGCCTGGTCGTGATCGTGATACGGATCCTGCCCGAGAATCACGACACGCACATCCGGCAACGGCGTCAGTTCGAAGGCGCGATAGACGTCTTCGGCAGCGGGGAATACGAAATGCTTCCGGCGTTCAGCTTCGACGAATCTCTGCAGTTCCTGGAAATACACTCTCGAAAACTCACCCTCGGCCACTTCACGCCAACTGGCCGGGAAATCCTTGGGAATGTCGGCAATGTCAGTTACCACGCGAAGTGGGAGAATGCCTTATTTGCGTCAGCCATGCGATGCACGTTTTCGCGTTTGTTCATTGCGGCACCTTCACGGCGGAAAGCGGCCAACAGTTCTTCAGCCAGTGACTTGTCCACCGGGCGACCTTTACGGCCGCGGATGGCTTCCAAAAGCCAGCGAATTGACAGAGCCTGCTGACGGCGTGAACTGACGGGGGTTGGTACCTGATAGGTCGCACCACCGACGCGCTTGGATCGAACTTCAATCGCCGGCTTCACGTTGTCCACAGCTGTCACAAAAACATTGAGGGGATCTTCGTTAGGCAGTTGCTTCTGCACAATCTCCATGGCGCGATAGAACGCACCTGAAGCGACGCTTTTCTTGCCGTCGTACATCAGGCAGTTGACGAACTTAGAAACTAACAAACTGCCAAAGCGTGTGTCCGGCTTCAGTTGCTTGCGGCTGGCGGTGAACTTCTTGACCATCGAAGGAAACTCTCAATCACTTGAAATCGGAAATCTTCAGCCATAGGAGCGACTGAACGGCAGTACTCACAAATCCCAGCGAACAGGGCGACTGTGGAAAACAACGAACTATTTCTTGCCAGCCGCAGCGCCACCTTTAGGACGTTTGGCGCCATAGCAACTACGCGCCTGACGGCGATCGGAAACGCCCAGCGTATCCAGTACGCCGCGGACGATCTTATATCGCACACCTGGAAGGTCACGTACACGACCGCCGCGAATCAGCACAATCGAGTGTTCCTGAAGGTTGTGACCTTCGCCCGGAATATAGGCCGTCACTTCCTTGCTGTTCGACAGGCGAACACGAGCCACTTTTCGCAGAGCTGAGTTTGGCTTTTTCGGAGTGACAGTCTTGACCTGCAAACACACGCCACGCTTTTGAGGACATCCCTCAAGCACGGGAGTTTTTGACTTGGTACGCTGCTGTTTTCGGGGTTTCCGAATAAGTTGATTGATCGTGGGCATAGTTCGCCAGACAAAAAGCTGAAAGCCAGGACAGAGGACGGTAAAAACAATATCGCCGGAAATGCGGAAAACGCAGCACTCTATCCGCGTTTTCCTCGATCGTCAACCTTGCATGTCAACGATCACTCAAATTCATACATCACATCAGTTCATCCGGAGTCAAATCCGCAAGTGAAGGCGCCGAAGGTCGGTCGGGATCAATCCGCCGGGCCTGTAACTCCGAATTCCCCATCAGATCCTTGCGAGCAGCCGCCATTCGCATTTTCTGCTCCTCCTGTTCCCGCAATGCGGAATCATGTATTCGAACCTGAGCCTCCTGATGCAGATGGAATCCAGTACCTGCCGGAATCAGATGCCCCAGGATCACGTTTTCCTTCAATCCGACCAGGTGATCAACCTTGCCGCCCAACGCGGCTTCGGTCAGAACCTTTGTCGTTTCCTGGAAGCTGGCTGCGGAGATAAAGCTTTCGCTCGAAACTGCCGCTTTCGTAATTCCCAGCAACTGTGGACTGGCCTTCGCCCTCTTCAGGGTCGTATGCTTGATCGGCTTGCTGACTTCCTGATTGACCGCTGCGATATCTGTCAACAGAACGCGATCACCGATCTCGAAGTCCGATCCGCCGGCATCGGTGACCTTGCCCATTGATTCCAGACCATCGTTGATCTTTTTCAGCTCAAACTTGTCGATCAGCAGCCCTGGCAGCAGGTCAGTATCACCCACACTGTCCACCCGGACTTTGCGAAGCATCTGCGCGATCACGATTTCAATGTGCTTGTCATCGATCTCCACGCGCTGAGCACGATAAACATTCTGAATTTCATGCAACAGATACTGCTGCACTTCTTCCGGACCACTGACTCGCAAAATGTCCTGCGGAACCAATGGGCCGCGTACCAGAGCGTCGCCGGCCTTGACCATGTCACCAGGATGCACCTGCAGATCTTTGCCGTGCGGAATGACATGTTCTACGTCCGTGCCGTCCGCACCCTTGACAAGCACAATTCGCTTACCGCGTTTCTTCTCCGGCGGAAATTCGACTTCGCCATCAATCTCGGCCACAACTGCGGGATCTTTTGGCTTTCGAACTTCAAACAGTTCCGTCACGCGCGGCAGACCGCCCGTGATGTCCTGCGTGCCGGTGGATTCACGCGGTGTCTTTGCCACCACCGTACCGGCGGTAATCTGTCCGCCGTCTTCGACGTCCAGGCTTGCACCTTCCGGAAGGTAATAGAAGTCCAGGATTTTTCCGGCCGCGTCTTCCACGACCACTTGTGGATGCAGACCGGCTTTATGTTCAATCACCGTGCGCCGCATCGTTCCGGACTGTTCTTTTTCCGTACGAATTGACTGGCCTTCCACGCAGTCGTCCAGACGCGCTCGCCCGCCGACCTGAGCGATAATAGGAATCGAGTGAGGATCCCAGGTACACAGAACGTCGCCAGAATTCACCTTCTGATTCTCTTTTACCT
Organism: uncultured Chitinophaga sp.; assembly: GCA_964517865.1. Lineage (GTDB taxonomy): Bacteria > Planctomycetota > Planctomycetia > Planctomycetales > Planctomycetaceae > SXXK01. The sequence goes on along the minus strand of CAZFDW010000016.1, from coordinate 26,243 downwards.
GAAGCACCGCACCATTCGGTACGCGCTGTTTTTCCACTTCGCGACCACGATCGTCCACGATGCTGATCTCGCCATTTCGCCCCAGCACAACCTGACCACCTTCGGCATTGATTACGCTGCGAATCCGGGTGAATCGCACCTGGCCACCACGTTTTGCAAACAGCTCGCTGGTTTCGACGTCCTTCGATGCCACACCACCGATGTGGAATGTACGCATCGTCAGCTGAGTTCCGGGTTCACCGATACTCTGAGCTGCTATGATGCCAACCGCCATGCCGAGCTCAACCAGGTCGCCCATCGACAGGTCCATGCCGTAACACTGCTGACACAAACCAAGCGTGCATTCGCAGGTCATCGGACTGCGCACCTGAATGCGTTCCAGCCCCATTTCCTCGATCTTGCGAGCCTTCTCCACAGTGATCAACTCACCCTCTTTGACGATCGGTTCTTCGGTGATCAGATTGACGATGTTCGTCCGACTCACGCGACCACGAATCGCATCGGCCAAACCGACTTCAACCTTTTCGCCTCGGTACACAACGCCGCGTGTCAGACCCTTGGTCGTCCTGCAGTCATGCATGGTGATGACCATGTTCTGACAGACGTCGGCCAGCTTACGGGTCAGGTAACCGCTGTCCGCCGTTTTCAGAGCGGTATCCGCCAACCCCTTGCGGGCACCGTGAGTTGAGCTGAAGTACTCCAGCACTGACAGTCCTTCACGGAAGTTGGACTTGATCGGCGTTTCGATGATTTCGCCGCTTGGCTTAGCCATCAAACCGCGCATCCCGGCCAACTGCTGAATCTGCCCGACACCGCCTCGGGCACCGGAATGGGCCATGAGGTAAATCGGGTTGACATAGGCACCGGATTCGCGAACGTCCTCCTTGAGCTGTTCCATCATGGACTTCGTGATTTCTTCACGAGCGTGGGTCCAGATGTCCAGCACTTTGTTGTAACGTTCCTGATTTGTAATCACGCCACGCTCGAACAGCTTTTGCTGTTTGAGGACGTCTTTCTCGGATTTCCCGATCACCTCCTGCTTGTTAGGAGCTGTCTTAAGGTCACTCACACCGAACGACAGACCGCTCTCTGTCGAAGCGCGAAATCCACAGCTCTTCATCCGGTCCAGCAGCTCAATCGTTTCACGACGACCAAGTTCCTGATAGCAATCGGAAATCACACGCGCCAGATCCTTGCTCGCCAGTGTCTGGTTGTAGTACGACATTTTCTTAGGCAGGATGTCATTGAACATCACGCGACCTGGTGACGTTTCCACAAGACCGCCGGGACGGTAGGTTTCAGCTCCATCACCCTTGACGCGCTTGCCACGCGGCATCCGCAGGCGGACCGTGGCATGCCGCGACACTTTGCCAAGCTGGAAGGCCATAAAGACTTCTTCCGACGAGGCAAATACCATCCCTTCACCCGGACGATCGGGTCGTTTGAGCGTCAGGTAATAGCAACCCATCACGATGTCCTGCGACGCGCTGATGATCGGCGCACCGTTGGCAGGACTGAAAATGTTGTGGGTCGACATCATCAACGTCGTGGCTTCAATCTGCGCTTCCATCGACAGCGGAAGATGTACGGCCATCTGGTCGCCGTCAAAGTCAGCGTTGAAACCTTTGCACACCAGCGGATGCAGACGGATGGCGTTACCTTCCACGAGGATTGGTTCAAACGCCTGAATGCCGATGCGGTGCAGTGTCGGAGCACGATTCAGCAACACAGGGTGGTTGCGAATGACATCATCCAGAATGTCCCACACATCTTCGTCGCGGCGTTCAAGCATGCGCTTTGCGCTCTTGATCGTATCGGCATGGCCGAGATCTTTCAGGCGGCGAATCACGAACGGCTGGAACAGCTCCAACGCGATCTTCTTGGGGAGACCACACTGATGCAGTTTCAATTCCGGACCGACGACAATCACACTGCGCGCCGAATAGTCCACGCGCTTACCGAGCAGGTTTTCACGGAATCGACCCTGCTTGCCTTTGATCATGTCGGTCAAAGACTTGAGCGGACGATTGGATGAACCCAGCACGGGACGCTTACAGCGGTTATTGTCGAATAACGCATCCACCGACTGCTGCAACATTCTCTTTTCGTTGCGGACGATGACTTCCGGCGCATTCAGGTCAACCAGCTTCTTCAAACGGTTGTTGCGGTTGATGATCCGGCGATACAGGTCGTTCAGGTCGCTGGTGGCGAAGTTCCCGGAATCCAGCAGAACCAACGGACGCAGATCCGGTGGTATCACGGGAATGACGTCGAGAACCATCCACTCCGGCTTGTTCTCGCTGTCGCGCAGAGCTTCAACGATCTTCAGGCGCTTGATCAGATCCTTAATTTTCTGCTGACTGCCGGTCTTTGCCAGCTCCGTGCGCAATTCGCCTGACAATTCAGCCAGACGCATTGATGCCAGGAGCTTTTTGATCGCTTCAGCACCCATACCGATTTCAAAAGTGCCGTCGCCGTAGTCGCGCTTTGCCTGACGAGCTTCTTCTTCCGTCAGCATCTGACACTTCTTCAGCGGAGTGTCGCCTGGTTCGATAACCACGTAGTCCTGGAAGTAGATCACCTTTTCCAGCGAGGTCGTCTTCATGTTCAGCAACGCGCCGAGGCGGCTGGGCATGGATTTGAAGAACCAGATATGCACCACCGGCGCAGCCAGTTCGATATGACCCATACGTTTACGACGGACACGGCTGTGGGTGACCTTGACGCCGCAGCGATCGCAGATCATCCCCTTGTACTTCATGCCGCGGTATTTGCCGCACGCACATTCCCAGTCCTTTTCAGGCCCGAAAATCCGCTCGCAGAACAAGCCGTCCCGCTCCGGACGGTAAGTTCGATAGTTGATCGTTTCCGGCTTCTTGACTTCGCCAAAAGACCAGCTGCGAATGTCGTGTGGACTAGCAAGACTGATTTTCACAGACGCATAGTCGTTGACTCGATCAAATGTACCTTCGGTGACACTCACGCACGAATCTCCTCAAATCGGATGGTCATTTTCAGTGGACGGATTTCTCAAGCTGCAGGTTCAGACACAGCCCGCGAATTTCGTTGTTCAACACGTCGAAGCTGGCCGGCGTGCCGGCTTCCAGTGTATTTTCGCCCTTCACCATGCTCTCATAGATCTTGGTACGGCCTTCAACGTCGTCGCTCTTCACTGTCAACAGCTCCTGAAGAATGTAGGCTGCTCCGTAGGCTTCCAGTGCCCACACTTCCATTTCTCCAAACCGCTGACCGCCGAAACGCGCCTTGCCACCCAGCGGCTGCTGAGTGATAAGCGAGTACGGGCCAGTGGCTCGAGCATGCACTTTGTCATCGACAAGGTGATGCAGTTTGAGCATGTAAATCTGACCCACAGTCGTTCGTTGTTCCTGACGTTCTCCGGTACGGCCATCGTACAGATACGACTTGCCGTCCTCGGGCAGTCCCGCTTCCTGCATGGCAAGTCGCACTTCCTCTTCTGCAGCACCGTCGAACACCGGACAGATGGCTCGATAGCCCAGCTTCGCGGCAGCCCAGCCAAGGTGAGTCTCCAGAATCTGCCCGACATTCATACGACTTGGAACACCCAGCGGGTTCAGAATGATATCGACCGGAGTACCGTCTTCGAGGAACGGCATGTCCTCAATCGGCAACACCTTGGAAATCACCCCTTTGTTCCCGTGACGCCCGGCCATCTTATCGCCGACCGAGATCTGGCGCTTGGAGGCCACGTACACTTTCACCATCTGCAGCACACCGCTTGGCAATTCATCGCCGCGCTTCATGCTGTTCAGGCGATGATCTTCACGATCGATGACATCTTCGACAAGCACCCAGCCTTCACGCACCAATTTGCGAGCGGCGGTCTTTTTCTGAGGACTGCGAATGTCCATGTCTTCGAAATGCGTATGAAATCGGCGAGCATAATCGGCGACGGCTTTGGGATCATCCAGTGTGGCCAGCTGGCGACCATCAGAATCCGTGACCGGTTGTTCCAGCACCGCTTCCAGATCCACGAGAAACGCTTTGAACGAGGCCGCGATTGCGACTTCATTTTCCTTTTCAACCTTCTTGAGTTCGTCTTCGAACCGCTTGCGTTCGATTTCTGACAGACTCATACGACGAGAAAATTTCTCTGTGTGGATCACGATACCGCCGACGCCGCTCGGGACTTCCAAGCTCTCATTTTTCACGTCTTCGCCGGCACGTCCAAAGATGGCGTGCAGCAGTTTCTCTTCGGGCGTCAGCTCTGACTTCGCCTTCGGAGAAACCTTGCCGACCAGAATATCACCTGGATTGACGCGCGTTCCGACTTTCACGACACCGGTGTCATCCAGATGACGCAATGCCTTTTCGCTGACATTCGGAATGTCGCGCGTAAACTCTTCGCGTCCCAGCTTCGTCTCGCGGATTTCGACATCAAACTCGTCGAGATGAATCGACGTGTAAACATCCTCTTTCACCAGACGTTCGGAAAGAATAATTGCGTCTTCGAAGTTGTAGCCTTCCCATGACATGAAGGCGACCAGCACATTGCGCCCGAGTGCCAGCGATCCGTCCTTCGTCGCCGCACTGTCACACAGGATTTGTCCTGCCTTGACGCGTTCACCTATCTTCACGATCGGCTTCTGGTTCAAACAGGTGCGTTCGTTCAGTCGCGTAAACTTGCGAAGCGGATAACGTCGTCCGTCGATTTCGATGTTGCAGGCATCGACAAAGGTAACTTTGCCGGACTTCTCTGCTCGCAGCACCATGCCGGAATTCTGAGCCACATACTGCTCCATTCCGGTTCCGACGATCGGGCGCTCCGAAATCAGCAACGGCACAGCCTGACGCTGCATGTTCGATCCCATCAGCGCTCGGTTCGCGTCGTCGTGCTCCAGGAACGGAATCAGACCGGCTGATACTCCGACCATCTGGCACGGTGCAACATCAATGAACTGCACGTCGTTGCGATCAATCCACACCACGTCGCTCTTTGTTCGAGCGAGCACGCGCTCGGCTGCAATCATGCCCTTCTCAACCAGCGTATCTGCCGGACACACCATTCCCGACGCCTCTTCGTCGGCACGCAGCCAGACAACTTCGTCAGTCACTTTCGCGTTCTTCACAACGCGATACGGCGAAATCAGAAAGCCGTAGTCATCAACTCGAGCGTAGATACTCAGGCTGGAAATCAGCCCGATGTTCGTGCCTTCGGGCGTCTCAATCGGACAAATACGTCCGTAATGCGAAATATGCACGTCGCGGACTTCGAAGCCCGCACGCTTGCGATTCAAACCGCCCGGGCCCAAAGCACTCAAACGCCGTTCGTGCGTCAGCATCGAGAGTGGGTTGGTCTGGTCCACAACCTGCGAAAGTTCACTCCGGCCGTAGAAGTAATCGATTGCCGCCGACACGCTCTTTGGATTGATGAGCGTACGAGGCGTCATCGCATCGACTTCTTTCAGACTCATACGTTCCTGAACGGTACGACGCAGTTTCAAAAACCCCTTGCGGATTTCATCAGCCGCAAGTTCATCAATGGTTCGCAGACGCCGATTCCCAAGATTGTCGATGTCGTCGATCTGTGCCGTCGAGTCACCAATCCGCAGACGGACAATGTACTTCATCGCATTGATGAAATCTTCCGGCTTCAGAGTCATCTCCTCGTCAGAGATTTCCTGAGCGAATTTACGATTGATACGGAATCGACCGACGCGACCCAGGCGATAGCGATTTACGTCAAAAAACTTTTCGTTGAACAGATCGCTGGCCTTATCCAGGTTCGGCGGATTCCCTGGACGCAGTCTCTGGTAAATCTTCAGCAGCGCTTCTTCGTGCGTCGATGTGCCGTCTTCTGCCAGCGTCTTCAGCATCAGCAGATCAGTGTGGTCTTTCACGATCTCGATGCTCTTCACACCACAGGTGAGAAGTTCTTCGGAAACCAACTCCGTAATTTCATAACCCGCATCGACGACAATCTCCCCTGCACGCTCGTGCTTATCCGGGAAGACAACATTTTCAACGGCGTATTTGCCTTCCAGATCTTTGGCAACAGTTTTTGCCGTGATTTTGATCGTCTCCGTCGCGTAAAACAAACGAATGATCTCGGCGTCCGAAGAGTACTCCTTTGACATTGCGCGCAGCAGCGTCACGGCGGAAAATTTTCCGCTTTGATCGATCCGGACGCCAATTGCCTCGCGCTTGCTGACGAGCAGTTCGATCCAGCTTCCGCGTTCCGGAATGATGCGGCACGACTGCGTCTTGCGGTCACTACTCGCCGTCTCTTCGGCCATCACAAAGTCCACACCGGGGGAACGATGCAACTGACTGACGACGACCCGCTCCGCACCGTTGATGATAAACTCACCACCGCCAACCATGATCGGGATGTCCCCGAGATACACTTCTTCCTCAACTGGCTGCTCCTTTACCAGTCGCAACCAGACACGGAAAGGCATTCCGTAGGTGAGGCGAAGCTGGCGACACTCTTCCGGGGTGTACCGAGGCTTGCCCAGTTCATACCGAATGTACTCAAGGCGAAACTGCGAGTCGTAACTCTCAATCGGGAACACTTCGCGCAGAATGGCTTCCAGACCAATGTCCAGACGATCGCGGGAAGAACGATCCGCCTGTAAGAAACGAGCATAAGAAGCCGTCTGAATCAGAGTCAGACCGGATATCTCGTACTCGGCGTTAATTTTTCCGAAGTTTCGAACTTCGTCCTGGTCGATAGTACGAACAGACGGAATCGGCATACGGAGCCCTGCCTTCGCTGAAAAGATCGCAACCCGCGAGTCTGAAAAAAACTCGCGATTAATTAACTACGCTGGTCCATCCATGGAAACTCGCCCGCTCGGCGGAACGGCGCGCGACGAAAGGCACCTGTCAATTAACTCGACAGCTGCCTGCTTCTCTGAGCCATCCACATCAAATTCAGGAACGCCGGACGCTCGCTGGAAACCAAGTGTCGAGCCTTCATTCACTAACGGATAAGCACCCAAGAAGGCAACTTATCCAACCCACTGGCATATGCCACCGCCGGGAACGATCAACGATCGTCCCGGCCAGTGCCAACGAAAAGCTCTGTCACAGAGTCTGCAACACTCAATCACTTGATGTCGCAGGTGCCGCCAGCCGCTACAACTTCGGCCTTCAGCTTCTCTGCATCTTCCTTCGCGACACCTTCTTTCAAAGACTTTGGAACGCCTTCGACAAGGTCTTTCGCTTCTTTCAGACCAAGGCCCGTCACTGCGCGGACAACCTTGATGACAGCGATCTTGTTCTCGCCAAATCCTGTCAGGACGACGTTGAATTCCGTCTGCTCTACGGCCGCCTCAACAGGAGGAGCGCCGCCGCCCATCATCATCACCGCACCGCCACCTGCTGGCTCAATACCGTGAACTTCCTTGAGGTAATCTACGACCCGCTTGGCTTCCAACAGGGTCAAACCGACAATCTTATCGCCAAGCTCTTTTGTCTTGCTGTCAAATTCAGTGGCTGCTTCTGCAGACATTGCCAACACCTTTCTCTTTCGGAAACACGCTTTTCGTTAACTACAAATCACATCAGCAGAACACCAAGCCGCTGAATCACTCAGAAGTTTCTCGCTCAGACAACGTCTTCAGCTGGCCAGCCAACTGACCACCTGAACTCTGCAGACAACCCGCCAACTGCCTTCCGGGAGCCAGCATCAATCCTGCAATCTGACCGATCGTTTCGATGCGGCCAGCACTCTTGCTGAGACTATCGACAGCGGCGGCATTAAGGGTCTGACCCTCAACGCTGCCACCTTTAATTTCCAGTTTCGGGATTTCTTTCGCGTAACCCGCTACCGCTTTGGACAACGCAACGACGTCGTCACCACCCCACAACAACGTCGAAGGCCCTGCCAGAATAGTTTCCAGCCCTTCGATGCCCTTTTTCTTCAAGGCGTTCGCCGCGATCGAATTTTTTACAGTCAATGCCGTGATCTGGACTTTGCGAAGTCCCAATCGCCAGCGATTCGCGGAAATGGCATCCATCTTAGAGCAATCGACGACGATGAAATCCCGCGCATCTCCAATTCGTGACTGGATATCGGAAATCACCATGTCTTTAACGTGACGACCCATTGCTGACAACTCACCGCAAAAAACAAACTCAACGAAACTAAAACCGGCAATCTACAGGCTACACGGCCACCAGAATCGCAGGCATCATGGTTGCGGAAACTACGATCCCGCGAACATAAACGCCTTTCGAAGCGCTCGGCTTCAAACTGCGGATAAAGCTCAGCAGCGATTCAATATTCTCCGTTAACTTGTCGGCATCAAATGACATTCGTCCAACAACGCAATGTACGTTCGAACCATTGTCCACTCGAAATTCAACTTTTCCAGCCTTGTATTCCCGCACGGCATTGGCAACGTCCTGAGTTACTGTGCCGGCACGAGGACTCGGCATCAAACCACGAGGACCAAGCACTCGACCCAACGGACCAACAACACCCATCATGTCGGGTGTCGCAATCGCGACATCAAATTCCAGCCAGCCGTCCTTAATTTTGTCAGCCAACTCTTTCCCGCCGACAATATCTGCTCCTGCAGTTTGTGCGATCTTGACATTTTCACCCTGAGCGAAAACGATCACGCGCTGCGACTTACCGATTCCATGGGGCAACACAATCGAGCCACGCACGATCTGATCCGCCTGACGCGGGTCAACACCAAGACGTACGGCAATTTCGACCGTCTGGTCGAATCCAATTCGCTTGATCGCCTTTGGCAGCGATTCTTCAAGCCCTTTTAGCGCCTTAACCGCCTCCGGCAATCCCAGCACACCCAGGCCAGCCGCCTTCTTGGAGAGAGATCTCATTCGCTTTGACTGACCTGCCATTTTTCACACCCGCGTCTGTCAACCAGGACCACTTAAAATAAATACACATCCATCACACGTCGGGAACTAATCAATTACTTCAATGCCCATGCTCCGAGCCGTCCCGGCAATCATCTTGCGGGCCTGCTCAAGCGAAGACGCATTCAGATCTTCATACTTTTGCTTTGCGATCTGCTCCAATTGAGCAGTTGTCACGCTGCCCACCTTGGTCCTGAGAGGATTTGGGGAGCCTTTTGCTACTCCGGCGACCTTCTTCAGCAGCACTGCCGCTGGTGGACTCTTCAGTACAAACTCGAATGTGCGATCGTTGTAGACCGTGATGACGCAAGGGATCGTCACGCCCATCATATCCCGAGTTCGCTCGTTGAACTGCTGAACAAACTGGCCGATGTTCACGCCATGCGGACCAAGTGCAGTACCTACGGGCGGGGCCGGAGTTGCCTGACCACCTGTCACCTGCACTTTAATCTGCGCCGTAACCGCACGCTTCTTACCCATGACCGATCAACCCAGCTCGCTAAACAAAACAACAATCAAAACACCACGTGAACAATGTCAACACTAGATTGACTCGACCTGCCAATGATCCAACTCAACCGGCGTCGATCTCCCGAAGATCTCTATCAACACCGAAACCTTACCATTGTGCTCATCGACCCCCTCGACAGTTCCTTCGAAGTTTTCGAAAGTTCCCTCGCGAATCTTGACCACATCACCGGATGAAAATTGAATTCGTACTTTAGGGGCCGCAGTGGCCTGCTGCTCAGCACGCCCCAACATCCGATCGACCTCATGCTGCTCCATCGGCATTGGCTTGCCAGCCGCACCCGCAAAATCACCCACGCCGCCAGTATCGCGAACCAAGTACCACGTATCATCGTTCAGAACCATCTGAATCATGATATAGCCCGGAAACAACTTCCGGTCATGCTCTCTGGGAGCCCCGCCACGAGTATCCACAACCTTTTCAGACGGAATTACTATCTCGCCAAAGAATTCTTCCAAACCCTCCAGCTTCACCTTTTTTAACAGAGCTTCTCGAATTGTTCGCTCGCGGTTTGTCTGGACTTTGAGCACGAACCAGAGCATGTCGCCGGCCGCAGAATTCGTAGTCACTGCGTCTTTGGCCATGAAGACAAACTCCTGTACAATCCCGGCAAAAAATCGAAACCGCGTATGCTGAACACTGGAAAGGTAAATTGCAACCGCTAAGCCAAACCGTTTGAGAAGTTGCCGGCAAACAGCACATCAACTCTTTGTGTTGTATTCTGTAAATCCAATGACGCTGAACAACCAGGTCCAGACCAGATCGATCAGGAACAGAAACAATCCCAGAAAAAACATGGTGCAGAGCACAACCACCGTCGCCTGGAGGACTTCCTGCCGACCCGGCCAAGTCACCTTCTCCAATTCCGATTCCACGGAAACCAGGAAATCCGCAAAGCGCGGGAAATTTACGATTCGGAAAGCTACCCAGCAACAAATCAGCCACACGGCTGCCGGTACGCCAACCTGAATACCCTTCGCATACTGCATCAGTGGACCGTTCGAGAGCGTAATGCACCCGAACGCAGCCACGACAACAATTGCAAAAAACGTAAACTGGCGAACCATCCGCCCCTGATTTGACTTATGAATGCCAAATCGGAACATTTCTGGTAGCAGTGAGGCACCCGCACTCTTGCTGGACATCTGAACGCTCGACAAAAAACTGAACCAGGAGAAAACTGAACCAGGAGAAAACCCAGAGACTACCACCAATGAGCCAACACCAAAGCACGGGCGGAGGGAGTCGAACCCCCAACCGCCGGATTTGGAATCCGGTGCTCTGCCAATTGAGCTACACCCGTTCAACGCGTGACAAACACGTTACCCTACTTCTTGCGCGATTCTTTATGGAGCGTATGCTTTCGAAGTTTCGGGCAATACTTCATCAGCTCCAGCCGCTCCGTCCCGCGAGTCTCCTTGATCACTCGGTAGTTCCGCTGTCCGGACTCCGTGCATTCAAGCCACACATACTCACGCATGACAAATAACCTTCTTACCAGAAACCTGAGACAATGCACTTACCAACGCGGCTCAAAAAGCAAAACTGCCTGCCGACACAACCGCCGGCAGGCAGCCAGAATTTATCAACACTGAAGACTATTTCAGGATCTTGGTCACAACGCCGGAACCGACCGTTTTACCGCCTTCGCGGATAGCAAACCGGCTCTGCTCCTCCATCGCGATCGGCTTGCCCAGTTCAACTTCAACCTTCACATTGTCACCAGGCATACACATTTCAGCGCCACCCAGCAACTTGGTTGAACCAGTCACATCCGTTGTGCGGAAGTAAAACTGAGGACGATAGCCTGTGAAGAACGGTGTATGACGACCGCCTTCTTCCTTACTCAGTACATAAACTTCGGCCTCGAACACCGTGTGCGGCTTAATTGAATTATTCGCGGCCAGCACCTGACCACGCTGGATGTCTTCCTTTTTCAGACCACGCAGCAGCAGACCAACGTTGTCGCCGGCAATTCCCTGATCCAGAGTCTTCTGGAACATTTCAACGCCGGTCACTGTCGTTTCCTGCGTGTCCCGCAATCCAATGATCTGAATCTTTTCGCCGACTTTGACCACTCCGGCTTCAATTCGTCCGGTCGCCACAGTTCCGCGACCTTCGATCGAGAACACATCTTCCACGGCCATCATGAACGGCTTGTCAATCGCACGCTTCGGTTCAGGAATTGAACTGTCCAGCGCTTCCATCAGATTCGTGATGCAGGCGCTGAATTTTTCGTCTGCAGGATTATCCAGTGCTCCACGGGCGTTACCTTTGACCAACAGGATGTCGTCGCCGGGGAATCCGTACTTGGTCAGTAACTCGCGGACTTCCATTTCGACGAGATCCAACAATTCCAGATCATCGACGAGGTCGCATTTGTTGAGAAAGACGACCAGAGCCGGAACACCCACCTGGCGAGCAAGCAGAATATGCTCGCGAGTCTGCGGCATCGGGCCGTCAGCGGCAGATACCACCAGAATGGCACCGTCCATCTGAGCCGCACCAGTAATCATATTTTTAATATAGTCCGCGTGCCCCGGACAGTCGATGTGCGCGTAGTGGCGATTCGCCGTTTCGTATTCCACATGGCTGGCCGCAATTGTCACGGTCTTCGTGGCATCACGCACAGTGCCGCCCTTTGCAATGTCCGCATATGCCTTAACAGTCGCCAAACCCTTGGCAGCCTGAACGGCGAGGATCGCAGCCGTAGTCGTTGTCTTACCGTGGTCGATGTGACCGATAGTGCCCACATTGACGTGCGGCTTCGTTCGCTCAAAGGTACCCTTTGCCATTACCCCAACTCCAGATCAGTCTGCGCCAGGACACTTCTCGCAGCCCGGCAAAATCACCTCAAAAGAACAACTCGGTATCCCCACGCGGGACACCCACACATCACTTTTAGTCACTCACAAGATTCAACCTGAGACACCAAAAACCAATTCAAACAGATAAAGCAGTAAAGCTGCTGAAGGGACTTGAACCCTTGACCCCGTCCTTACCAAGGACGTACTCTACCAACTGAGCTACAGCAGCAATCTCCGCGATCAAGCTGCCCCCAGAACGCAAAGAGCGGGCGATGGGAATCGAACCCACACAGCCAGCTTGGAAGGCTGGAATTCTACCATTGAACTACGCCCGCATTTTTTGGCCCGCATTCTTTGCGCCCGCATTTTTGCAGGTATTTTTGACACCTGCCTAAATCCGAAATGCCGGAGACCCTCAAAGCAACCCGCACACAAGCCTCCTTCATCAGGAGCCCCATAAGCAGGAATGGGGGAAGCAGGATTCGAACCTGCGAAGGCTTACGCCACCAGATTTACAGTCTGGCCCCTTTGGCCACTCGGGTATTCCCCCCTTTACATGTTTTCTTGTTGACCTGATTTCCTCTCAAGAATTCTCCCGGACAAAACATCAAAATAACGAGAGGAACCGGTCAATTCATTCGCTGAAGCTAGCGGAGGGACTTGAACCCACAACCACCGGTTTACAAAACCGGAGCTCTGCCAATTGAGCTACACTAGCGCGGACCGCGTGCGATAGCGAGCGGCGGAGTATAGCAATCGGTTTCCGCCAGACAAGCCAGATCCCCGAAAGCTCCCAACAACGAGGGAACTCAGCACTTTGTGCCCCCTGCGGCTTCCCATATCCGACATGGCAACCACCCGGACAAGCCCTGATTTCCCTGGGTTCGGACTCGCGGAAACAAGTCGAGGTTCTTTCGAAGATCGACGCCCCTTTTCTCTTCCAAAGGATTACCCGTCCGAATAATTTCTTGCGACCATTCTCCCCGACATATCCGACCGGCGGAAATCGCTGTTTCTGGAATACATTTGCTGCCGTGCCGGGGTGAATTGTGTGCGTTGCGTATCCAGAATTCTTTCTGCGATTTAGGCTGGCGAGGGCCTTGCCATTCCTGATCCAGACGATGGCGGTCTTAAACTGGATCAAGTCACAGATTCAAAATAGTGCAATTTTGAACTCATTTTTTGCGGAAGGCGTGAAAAAGCAGTGGAGGATGTCTTGCCAGAGTAGTTGGGGGCCAACTCCCGAACCCCCGAGATTTTTTGAGGCATGGCGTCGGTGTTCAATCGGAATTTCTATTTTGGTCATTAGCTGGTTTTGGAGTGATGCCGTTGTTCGGATGTGCCGGTCACCACTTTTTCTGTCCGCCAGGTTTCGATGTTGCAAACCATGCAGTTCAGGATGGTCAGCAGTTTTCGCATGCAGGCGACCAATGCCACTTTCTTTTCCTTACCGGGGGCGATCAGTCCAGTGTAGAACGCTCTGCACGACGGTAACAGCAGGGTTTGTTTCGGCTTCTATTTTCAGGCTCTGACTCAACCCCAATTCTTAGCCTTGACGGGGCACTAGTCTGTATGTTCGGAGGGAATTCGGCGACCGTGCGGATCGGTTGACGGCGCGGCAGTTATCTCATCAAGGCGATCGCGGAGTTCGCGGTTGGTGAAGTGTTCCAGCTTTTCTGCCTGACCGTGAATTCGGTCCATTGCGACGCCGCCTTCTGACACCAGATACTGTTCCCACAAGCGGTGCGAACGGACCAGTACCGATCCCAGGTGACGCCCGGCATCCGTGAGATGAAACCCGGTCGCTGACGGAAGCACATGACCCGTGCGAACGTGTTGGTTCATCAACCATGCCGCCAGCCACGGGCGAGCCAGCAGTATCGAACTGAGCTTCTGCACCGACACGGCACAATCTCGCGAGCGTTCGTCCATCCTGTACAACAGCGCAATCAGGTCTTCGGACAGAATTCGCAGCGCCAGCTTCTGTCGGCGCGCGATTCGCACAATGACGCCGTTGCGAGGCGAAACCAGTGACGCGACAAAGAACATTATCCCCGCGCACAGCGCGATCATCCCGGACGTGCTGGTGCTGCGATATCCAAACGCATGTGGCACCAACACGGCCGAAAGATGTCCACACACAGCCGACAGCATCGCGATCACGGCGGCGCAAAAGATCATCATCCCCAGACGTTCTGTGAGCAGAAAAGCCGTCGCGGGCGGAACAACAAACATCGCCACGACCAGAATGTTGCCTGCCGTTTCGAAACTGGCAACTGCGGTCACAGCCACGATCACCATCAGCAGATAATGCATCAACCGCGCGCTGAATCCGACACTCGTCGATAACGCCGGATCAAAGGCGCTCAGTTTCAATTCTTTGAAGAACAGAACCACGAACAACAGGTTGACAATTGTCACGGCCCCCAACACGATCACCACGCGCGGAATCATTTCGCCCGCGACCTCAACTGTGTCCAGCGGCGTCATTTCAATCGCGCCATACAGCACACAGCCGGGATCAAGATCGACATGATCGGCTGCCTGCACAATCATGACGAGACCGATGGCAAACAACGTCGTGAACACAACTCCCATCGACGCACCTTCATCAACGTCTCCAAAATTGCGAATCCATTCCGTAAACAATGCCGTCAGAATTCCGACAATCACGGCGCCCAGAAACATGGGCAGACTGGATCGGCTTTCGCTCATGAAAAATGCCACAGCCAGGCCCGGCAGGATCGCATGACTGATGGCGTCGCCAAGCAGACTCATACGCCGCAACAGCAGGAAATTTCCGGGCAGCGATGCGGCGACGGCACACAGCATGCCGGCGAGCACAATCCAGCCGTCGTAGTCCCATGACCAGTTTTCCAGTCCGCTCATGGCAACCGCCTTTTCTCAATGGGCGATTGCGAAATGTCCCCGGACACCGCCTGCAGCCCGGCGGAGGATTCCAGCGGATGCGGGCTGGCGATGACACCGCGCGAAGTTCGCTGCTGTGCGAGAAGTTGTTCCAATTGCGCAATCAGCTCCGGTTCCAGGACGTGTTCGATAGCGTCTGCCGCCTGATCCACGCGTCCCGGTGCGACGTCGGCCTGCGTGATCAGATACAATTCCCACAGACGATGCTCATGTGCCAACCGCGATGCTTCCGCCAGTCCGGCGTCCGTCAGCGAAAGACCGCCGTCCTCTTTGCGCACGAGCAGACCGTTGTGGCAACAGCGTTCGATCTGCCGCAGCAGTCGGAACGACGACCATGTGCGCATCGTCAGCAATTGAGAAAAGGGCACACCGATTCCCGCCGGTCCAGCCGCCGGGTCGCGTGCTTCCAGCAGTTCGTACATTCCCCGCAGAAGATGCTGCCGATCGACTGATCGATTCAGTTCCCAGCGCCGTGCGATTCGTACCAGCACGCCGCGTGAGAGACCAAAGAGCAGGCTGAAGAAAAACAAACTGCTGCAGACGATCACGATCATGGCACCGGACGGCAGATTTGGAAACACGGCGCTCATCGCCGATCCTGCGAGTCCGCCGACACCACCGATGCCGGATGAAATCAGCATCATGCGTTTCAGGTCATGCGTCCAGAACCGCGCGGCTGCGGCCGGGATCACGAGCAACGCGATCATCAATACCAGCCCCACGGCCTGCAGGCCAATGATCGTCACGATGACAACCAGTGCCATCAACAGCAGGTCCAGGATCAACACCGGATAGCCGCGCGACCCGGCAAAGCCTTCGTCGAAGCACAGCAGCGTGAGTTCCTTATACATCAGCGCGATGATGATCACGGAGAGCAAGCCGGCGACCGCAATGAGTCTGGCATCACTCGCAATCATCGAAGCCGTCTTGCCATAGATGAACGATTCGAGTCCTGCGGCATGGCCTGACGGAACCTGCTGTACGATCGTCAAAATGGCGATGCCTGCCCCGAAGAAAACGCTGAGGACAATCCCCAGCGCCGCGTCTTCTTTCAGTCGTGTCAGATTGCGAATATACAGAATCGCCGCGACTCCCAGGATGCCGCTCAAGGCCGCACCTGTCAGCAGAACGGGCAGCGATTTTCCATCGAGTCCCAGATAAGGCGCGAGCAGGAATGCCATCCCTACGCCTGGCAGCGTGGCATGACTGAGAGCATCGCCCATCAGCGCGCGGCGGCGGAGCAGCGTAAAACTGCCCACCAGGCCGGCTGCCATGCCCAGCAATCCGGTTCCCGTCATGACAACGCGCGTGTTGTAATCCTGAAGCAGAAGAACTCGCTTCCATTGCCCCCATTCCGGCCATGAGATTGAGCGATTTGTCAGCGATTCGGCCACAGCAAGTGAGGACGAGGAGAATATGAAATCTGAGATTTGAAATCCGTCATTGAACACCGTCAGTATCAGCAACACACTCACAGTGTTCGCTCCCGTCGGCGCATGGCTTCGGTGGCTTCATCAAGCAGCGTCAACCGACCACCGTAGGTGCGCTCGAGATTTTCGCGAGTGAACACGTCCTTCGTCGGACCGCTGGCCACGACGCGCATGTTGAGCAGGACAACCGAATCAAAATACTCCGGCACAGTCGGCAGATCATGGTGAATCACGAGCGCCGTTTTTCCAGCCTTCCGCATTTCACGCAGAATCTCCACGATGGCTTTTTCCGTCGCGGCATCGACCGCCGCAAACGGTTCATCCATCAGATACAAATCCGCATCCTGCACCAGTGCACGAGCCAGGAACGTGCGCTGCTGCTGACCGCCGGAAAGCTGGCTGATCTGCCGATTGGCAAGTTCACTGATGCCTACCTGTTCCAACGCCTTCCGTGCAATGTCACGATGCCTGCTACGGACAGGCATGCACCAGCCAATTTTTCCGTACAGCCCCATCGTGACAACATCGAGCACACTGATGGGAAAATCCCAATCGACGCTCTCGCGCTGCGGAACATAGCCGACGCGATGGCGACTCTGTCGGTAAGTCTGTCCGAAAATTTCGACACGTCCGGACGCCTTCGGGACAAGATCCATAATCGCCTTCAGCAGCGTGCTCTTTCCGGCTCCGTTCGGTCCGACAACGCCGACAAGTTGCCCCGGTTGCACCTCAAGATCCACATCCCAGATCACGGGCTTACGATGCCATGCCACGGTCAGATCATTCACAGAGAGCGGCAAAGGCGCGTTCATGGCCGCTCCCTGACTGCCGCCAGGTTTCCCAGCAACCCGCCTTCGGGAACTGATCCTCCCAGTGCCCGTGCGACGGTTGTGATATTGTGATCGAGCATCCCGACGTACGTTCCTTCATAAGAACCCTCAGCACCCATTGCGTCAGAAAAAAGTTCGCCTCCGACTTTCACATCGTGGCCTCGGGATTTCGCACCGTCGATCAGCGCCAGCATATTCTTCTGCGGCACACTGCTCTCGACAAACACGGCCGCCACTTTTCGTTCAACAAGCAGATCGACCAGTTCATTGATGCGCTGCAGGCCTGCTTCAGATTCAGTGGAAAGCCCCTGCACGCCGACAACTTCCAAACCGTAAGCTCGTCCAAAATAACTGAACGCATCGTGCGAAGTCACCAGGATGCGGTTGGATTGCGGGATCGAGGCAATTGATGATAGCCCGTATTCATGCAGGGCTCGCAATTGGGTACGAAGCAGAATGCCGTTGGCTTTGAAGTCGTCAGCTTGTGTTGCATCATGCTCACTTAAAGCGCCCTCAATCACATCAATGCAGCTGGTCCACGCCGCAACGTCCATCCAGACATGCGGATCAGGATGCCCACCTGCACCATCCGGCGAAAGCAGCATCTCGGAAGGCAGGCGACTTGTGATCGCGAACACGGGGCGTTTTTTACCAACTGTTTTCAGCGTGTCTTCAAGCCGACCTTCCAGCATGAGCCCGCTCGAAAACACAATGTCAGCCGACATGATCTGTTGCATGTCGTCGCGCGTGGCTTTGTAAAGATGCGGGTCAACACCTGGCCCCATCAGTTGCTTCACGCTGGTGTGTTCGCCACCAATCTGCTTCACCAGATCCGCCACCATCCCGACCGTCGCCAACACCTTGATCGGCTGCGCGATATCTGATCCGGAAGTCTGTTCAGGGTCTGCCGCCTTCTGACAACCCGACAGAAGAACCGACAGCAAGACAGCAAAGAACCGGACGTTCGACCATAGACAACGCCCGCAAGACACCGGGGAAACGAAGGACCGAGCTATCTGCATAAAAATCATTCCCGACGCCACCGGCGTCTATTCTTCCTCAATGTAAGTGTAGCCTTGGCTACAACTAGCACACGTGAAGTCTATCTCCGCTTCAATTGTGGTCAAGCAGAAGATCAACGCGACTGGAATGTCTCACGAATCGGAAGCGTTTCGAGTGTTTTCATCGATGACGCGCTCGATTGAGGATGGCACAACTGTTTAACCGCGTGGGCAACGCCCCGCGCGTGGGAATCCATCCAGCTGGACGCAGCTCGCGCGGCCCGCCGGGCACGCGGTTAGAACGGGCCAATTCCGACCAACTGCGTCATCGCTTCAACTGTGCCTGAAACCACGCCCGCACGATCGTCTCGGCATCAGAAGCGTCATCTGATTCGCGACCGAGTAGTTCCAGATGCTGGGCGTGGACCAATTTTCTGATCACGGAAGCCTGGGATGAATCAATACCCGGCTCGACGACATTCGGATGCACGACGAGGCAGTCCCATTCCTGATGGCCAAAGCTGAGCGACCAGTTCATGAGCCATGAAATCGCATGCACACGCTGTTCATCGTTCTCAGCGACAGCGTTGGGGGGGATGCTGAGCACAACGAGATCCGGTTTCATCGCGCGGACCAGGTCCTTCGCGTCCTGTTCCAGTTGCGCCAATGATTTTCCGGCAACAGGCCATGTTGTGACTTCCACTTTGGCGCTGGGATCCTGTTGATGAATGGCTGATTCCATCATGGCTGCGATGGGGGCCATCGCAAGGACCCGGATAGGATTACCGGCGGCCAACTGTGCCTGAGTCCTGATAAGTGCGGGCGGCGGTTCAATCGCATCAAGAGAAGTTTCTGAGCCACTGAGAGTGCGACATAGTTCCTCCGCCATACGTTTGTGACCGTCCATGTTTGGATGAATCTCATCACTCATCGTCAGCCGCCACGTCCACGGGGCTCGCAATTTGAGCCGTTCGCCGGCCGCATACTGATCACAGACCGGAACCATGTTTTCGCGCCCGACAGCACGAATAATGTCGCAGTATTCCCTGAGTCTGCTGATGGGCCGACCGTCGGTGTTGATCACCGCATTGGGCGTGCAGAGTACAACCAGACTTTGTGCAGCGCGGCAGCGATCGATCAACTGCTCAAGGTTGGCGCGAAACTGCTCCGGCGGTACGCGCGTCATATCGTTCAATCCAAAGCTGATCGTGACGAGCGTGGGATGATGTTGCAGGACATCCTGTTCAAGTCGGGCCAGGCCATCGAGTGTGGAGTGGCCGCTGATTCCCGCGTTGATCACACGAATCGGAGCATCGGGCTGAATCTGCCTGAGTGCCAGTTCCAGCATCTCCGGATACGCTCGATGACCACCCGTGTGATAATAAACGCCAGTGACGCTGTCGCCGAGACAGACGATGGTGGTTTCTGTGTCGAACGCCGTGAATACCGGTGCCGCGTGCTCCGCATTTTTTGCATCGAGATGACCGAACACAAACTGGAACGCGGCAACCGTGTCGTCATAATTTGTTTCATGCCCGCCGTCGGGTTGATGAATGGAAAGGGCGGGCGTGCCCTGCCTTTTCAGCGCCGCCAGCAGTCGCAGCGTGCTGTCCGGGGGCACGAGCGCATCGTTGCCTCCGGTGGTCGCAGCGACGGGCATTGTCAGGCGTTCGGGAAAGTGCTCCGCCGATCGCTCGCGGTAGATTTCCGGTTTTTCCGTCTTCGTTCCGCCGTACGATTCTGCGATTGCGTCCGTGAAATTCGGGTACTCCATCAAATTCGCGGTGCCGTTGAGTGCCACAACACCATCAACGCAGTCCGGATGCATTGCCGCAAACGCCAGAGCCGAAGTCCCACCCATTGAACCGCCGGAGATCACCACATCGCGAATTCGAAAGCGGCCGTTGAGTTCATCCAGGATCTGCAACAGATCTGCTTCGGCGGCTGGCCCCATCCAGGACGTCCTGGCTCGATAGTCGGGCGAGACAAAAATCATCTTCCGCCGTGCCGCCATGTCACGGGCTCCCTGGCATTCAGGCCGCTCGTCCATCACAAACTGCCATCGATCCGCCCCGTGCCCATGGAGGGCGATCAGCACGTCATGTGGAACGTCGATGTCAAACCGGTCCGGCAACAGGACGACATAACGCTGCTCCGTGCCATCGGTTCCTGAAGTGAAGGTGACATCCCCCGGAGGCTGAAATTCCTGAGCGTGCGTTCCGGACGCAATCAACAGCCACGCCGTGCCGGTCATTAAAACTGAGTCTATCTGCATCGGGACCTCTTCATTACGGCATGTTTCAATCCGAATTGGAGGCCTGTTGCAGCCACCTCGCAAGGTCTCGCTGCAGCAGCAGCAGGTCCTGGAAACGGTCCCACGGTACTTCCATGCCGCCTTCGCCGGATTCGTTGTGTTCCGCCGCCGTCAGAATCACGTTTTGAAGTTGTTCATGAATACAGGCGAGCACGTCGGACATGCGGGCCTGCTGCAGCGTCGTGAGTTCCGCCGGCAATGGCGGACGTTCGTTAAGAAACAACGGTGTCAGCATATGATCGCTGTTGAGATTGTCCGCCAGGCTGAAGTCGGCGTCCGGCAATCCGCCTGCCGGCATTGATCGTCCGTGAGGCCCAAGCAGGGGCAACAGGGCGTCAATCTTAACGCCTAACGCCCGTGCTCGTTCTGCAATCTCGGCATCACTGCCGAACAGCAAAGTACAGCGCCCCAACTGCAGATGATCTCCAGGCCGCAAAATCCGCAATTGGACCGGATGCCCGTTGATACGACTGCCGTTGGTACTGTTCAGGTCCGTAAATATCACCTGCCCCTGATCGTCCTGAAGTTTGGCATGCAGACGACTGATCCGTTCGTCATTCAGCTGCACACTGTTCACTTCTTCGCGCCCTATGGTGATAGGAGTATGAAGGTTGCGAAAAATGCGACCACGTTCAAGGCCCTCAAGAACAGACAGTGTGACGTTGACCATTGCGGATTGGACTTTTACGATAAAGAGCAGTTCAGGCAGGCAGCGTTATGGCTTACAGCCCCAGAACATCAGCCATAGAATACAGGCCCGCACCTTGTGAAACAAGAAACCTGGCAGCGGCCAAAGCACCATAAGCGTAACTGTCGCGTGTATGACTGCGGACGGTCAGATCGATTGTCTCACCCATCATCCCGAACACAATCGTATGTTCACCGACATTGTCACCGGTCCGCACGGCGTGGTAACCGATCTCATTCAGCGGTCGCTGTCCGACTCGACCGTCGCGTCCATGCACGTGCTGGTCCTGACCCATCTGTTCTGCCACAATCCGCCCGAACTGCAACGCCGTGCCACTCGGCGCGTCTTCCTTGAATCGATGATGACGTTCGATGATTTCGACATCGACACCATCTGGGTTGTTTTTGAGAACTCGCGCGGCTTCGGAGACCAGTTTCATCACCAGGTTCACCGCAACACTCATGCTGGGAGCCATGACAATCGGTGTTGACTGCGCCGCCGACAACACGGCATCCCGCAGTTCGGCCGAAATTCCCGTGGTTGCAACAACAAGCGGAATACGACGACTCTCGCAAAGCCCAAGAACCGATTTCAATCCTTCCGGCGTGGAAAAATCGATGATCACGTCCACATGCTGATCAAGTTCCGCCGCGATCAAAACGCCTGCGCGGCCCGCGCCAGCGACTTCGCCGGCATCGCGGCCAAGCACCGGACTGCCCGACCATTCAAGCGCAGCCGTGAGCGACAGATCGGGATCCTTCATGGTCAACGCCACGATCCGCTGGCCCATTCTTCCCCCGGCACCATTCACGCCGACGTTGAGCGGCATATCGATAATTCCTGATTGAAGTGAGTCTGTTTCCCGGTGATAATCGCAACGGTCTGACGTGGCCAACGGCTGAGTCCGGTAGCTAAGGTCGCCCGGCGGGCGGCCGTTCAATTCGCGGCATTTACGACTTTCGCTGATCCATTGCCACGTAATTGCGTTCCGTCGCACCGGTATAAATCTGTCGTGGCCGATAGATGCGGCTGACTTCTTCGTCACGTTGTTCACGCCAGTGAGCCAACCAGCCGGGCAAGCGCCCGATGGCGAACATTACCGTGAACATATCCGTTGGAATTCCCATCGCACGGTACAGAATGCCGCTGTAAAAATCGACATTTGGATACAGCTTGCGGCTGACGAAATAATCGTCTTCCAACGCGACTTTTTCCAGATTGCGGGCAATGTCCAGCAGCGGATCGGAGATTCCGAGTTCATCAAGCACCTGGCCCGCCATCTTGCGAAGAATGGTAGCCCGTGGGTCAAAATTCTTGTAGACGCGGTGTCCAAAACCCATCAGTCTGAAATCGCTGTCTTTGTCCTTAGCCTTCATCACATATTTTTTGTAGTCATCTCCGTCGTTGTGAATCATCTGCAGCATTTCCAGCACCGCCTGATTCGCTCCGCCGTGCAGCGGTCCCCACAGCGCACAGATACCTGCGGAAATGGACGCGAAGATGTTGGCTCGGCTGCTCGCCACGATGCGCACCGTCGATGTGCTGCAATTCTGTTCGTGATCAGCGTGCAGGATCAGCAGCATGTTGAGCGCTTTGACCAGCACCGGATTGATTTTGTATTCCTCTGCCGGCACGGCGAACATCATATTCAGAAAGTTGGCACAGTAGGGCAGATCGTTACGAGGATAAATCGTGGGCTGACCAATCGACTTCTTATAAGCGTAGGCGGCAATCGTGCGAACCTTGGCAATCAAACGCACGATGTTGACGTCAGACCGGTCGTCTACTGTGCCGGGATAGTAGGTCGAAAGCGAAGCCACCATCGCCGACAGAATGGCCATCGGATGCGCGTTCGGAGGAAACCCTTCGAAGAATTTTTTCATGTCTTCGTGGATCATGCTGTGATACGTCAGCTGCGCTCGGAACGCCTTCAACTGCTCAGCCGTCGGCAGCTGACCATAGAGCAGCAACCAGGATGTTTCAACAAAATCCGATCGCTCGGCGAGCTGTTCAATCGGGTATCCACGATACCGCAGAATTCCTTTGTCTCCGTCAATGAACGTGATGGAACTCTGGCAAGCACCCGTGCTGTTGAAGCCGGGGTCCATTGTGATTGCACCGGACTGGCCAAGCAGTTTGGTGATATCAACCGCCGTCTCATTTTCCGTGCCACGAATCACCGGCAGTTCGTACAAGTTTCCATCCAGATTCAAACTGGCCGTTGACATATCACATTTTCCCTGCGAGCAAAAAAATTGTTGGAGCGATCAGGATCTCAGGGCATCAGTCGAAACCGTGCTGAAACAGCACGATCCGGATTCCACCATCCGAATTTCGGAATTTTATCAAGGGGTCTATTGTACCGGCAGTGTCCGCAGACTGCGCGAGTCTAAGCCGAGTGTTTGCCAGGAAACGTTATCACGAGCCCCTCAAAAGTAAACTCAACAGCGTTTCCTGGCCTTTTTTGAGAGCAAATGTGCAGTGCATCACGTGTTTCGGGGGCTTGGAAAAGGGGTCAGGCACCAAATAGTGCGCAGCACCCTTCGGGCCATTTGGCTATTGGTGCCTGACCCCTTTTCCCAGCCCCGGCCATGGTTCCACGCATTTTCGGCAGATGCAGCCACTCCCGGTCGTATGCCTCGGCGGAGTCTGCCTGCGTCGATCCCGACAGGGCGATGGTTGCCTGAGTTGGCGGGCGGTGGTGAGTTTCTGAAACCATGCGGTCTGTCAGCCAGAGCGTCGAGGTTTCTATGATTTGCGAGCCCGATCAGGATATCGGGAACCCACCGCCAGATCCGTGATTGGAAACAGGAAGTTCGGCCATGCGTACCATTGCAGTAATGAATCAGAAGGGTGGCGTCGGCAAGACGACCTCCAGCGTAAACCTTGCAGCCGCGTTAGCGCTCGAAGGACGCCGCGTCTGCCTGTTGGATCTTGATCCGCAGGGACATGCGTCATTTCATGTCGGTGTCGAAGCCGGACCGGACATGCCGACTGTCTATGACGTCTTTACACAACAGGTGACGCTGGACGAAACGCGGCAACTGGTTGGTGAGAACCTGTCGCTGATCCCGGCCAACATCGATCTGGCTGCGACCGAAGTGGAACTGGCTACCGTGTCCGGCCGGGAATTCTTCCTGCGCAATTCCATGCAGCACTGGAAGGAACAGAATCGTTTCGACTACGTTGTGATGGATTGCCCGCCCTCACTGGGCATCCTGACCATCAACGCGCTGACCGCAGCCAGTGAGGTCTTCATCCCGTTGCAGCCGCACTTCTTCGCGCTCCAGGGACTTTCAAAGTTATTTGAAACAACGGCACTGGTCACACGGCGTCTGAATCGCGATCTGCGCGTGACCGGAATTCTGATGTGCCTGTATGAATCAGGGACGCGTCTGGCGGCCGATGTCACCGAAGACCTGCGACATTTTCTGAGCACAAGTGACAGCGATGCTCCATGGGCGACGGCTCAGATCTTCAAGACGCGTATCCGCCGCAATATCAAACTCGCCGAAGCACCCAGTTTCGGCCAGTCGATCATTGATTACGCTCCGACCTGTCCGGGTGCGACCGATTATATCGCCATGGCCCGGGAAATCCTTGCGATGGAAGCTCAGATCGCCGCAACCTCAAAGCCACCTGCAGCCCGCGCTGCGTAGTCGCTACTCCGCTCGGTCATGAGTGAGAGAATTGGCGAGCGACATGCGTCAGCTTGTCGGTACAAAAACAAGGTACCGGAGAGCTCACGCCGCTCCGCTCGCGGGAATCATCACTCTTTTGGCACCGGGGCATTGGTAGTCTGCCGGTCGCGCAGCTGTTGCCAACTGATGATCTCGATTCCCATGGCCTCAATTTCCTGTTTCACGGCGGGGTCAGAGAAAACTCTCCGGTCATCATCGCGCAGGAAGTGGCTGCCTGTGATGCCCTGCAATTCGGCATCGTCGTAACCGCAGTGGATGATCATCTGAGTCACCCCGGGCTTCAGATTGCGAAACGTGTTGAGATACCGTTCCTGCCTCGCTGCGTGGTCTTTGCCTTCATAGAACTGGAAAAGATAGTCAATCGGCGGCAGACCCTTTGCCTCCAGAATCCGGATGTACTCAGCGTTTTTTTTTACCAGGTCCGGGTAGCCCTGTGCAATGGCCGGATCGATGTTTCTGATCATCATCAGCGGCAGATTGTATTCGAGGCCCAGCCGCACATAGATCTCCAGCATGTCGCCGGTTGAAATGACTGTGCCCATATGCGTGTCCAGGTGACTGAGTTTGATGCCTGCCTGAAGAGCCCGGTCGATCTGAGCCCGAAGTTCAATCTCCACTTCCGCCGGGCGAGCTTGCGCGATGACTTCTTCTTTCGACCCATGGAGATAGCCATCTTTATTGACAAGCGTGGGCACCTGATCGCGACCAGCCACCGGCCCCCAGCGGAATTTCCCAAACTCAGAGTTCAGAGTCAGGTGAATCCCAAAATCCTTTTCCGGATGCTGGCTGGCCCATTCCGCAAATTCCGGAAACCACGGACACGGCACCATGATGCTGCAGGACGACACAAACCCGTTCTCCATCGCATCGATTGTCGCTCGATTGACCGAATGACTCATGCCCGCATCATCCGAGTGGACGATGAGAAATCGCTTTGCCGATGCGCTGGCAGGATCCGCAAGTTGCAGCTTGTCCTGGCACACGGCATCTCGGATTCCGATCGTCAGTGTGCATATCGCGCACAGCCATTGGATCACTGAGAAGTGAGCAAATGGGTGGAGCCGATCCGGCATGGTCGAGATCCTCAATATTCTTTACGCGGCCAGACATGAGGCAGCCGCGAGCGGCAGGGCGTCAGCCC
>CAZFDW010000015.1:0-33504 GCA_964517865.1 uncultured Chitinophaga sp. | reverse complement strand
CATCGCATGACTCGCGTTCTGCCGCATGACGTTCGCAATCCGGAATGGAACTGACTACCTCGCGGGATCTGAATACGGCGGGCTGTCGAACGTCGCACCGTCACCTGTCACGCGAGGATCGCCGGAATCCCTCAGGATCGTCAACAGACGATCTGACAGTTCTTCCCGGATTGCTGCGAATCCCGGTTCCGCTGCCACGTTGCGAATTTGATCGGGGTCATTCTTCAGGTCGTAGAGTTCTTCTCCCGGGCGCAGCGCGAATTGCATATCAATGAATCGCCGGTATCGGGGATCTGTCAGACCTTCCGTGAGCAGCCATGTCTTCGTCGGGCTTGCATCCATGTCACCAAACGCGGCGAACGTGCTGGCATCCAGCAATTTTGCGAACGGCATCGGACCTTCGGGCAAGCCAAATCCCGGAGCCAATCCCATCGGCCAGCGATCCGGTTTGAAGTTCCGCACGTACAGGAATTCCGCCGTGCGGATCGCGCGCTGCGGATACGGCAGAAAATCTGTGCGAGCGCTGGCGACATGACGTTCGCGGCCAATGACGACGTGATCCCGAGTCGCATCGATCTGCCCACTGCCAGTTGCCTTCAAGACTGGCATCAAACTGCGAGCAGTCATCACGTCCGGTATCGCCACACCGCCCGCATCCAGCAGCGTCGGTGCCAGATCAGGCAGACTGACAAAATCATCAACAACTCGACCCGCCGGGATCCGGCCAGGCCAACTCACGGCAAGTGAAACCGCAGCACCGGCATCGTAGAGGTTGCATTTTCCGTGAGGCACTCCCGGCATCCCATGATCGCCGGAAACGATGATCAGCGTTTTTGCCAACTGGCCTGTCGTTTCCAGCTCATTCAGCAGGACGCCGAGGCCAGCATCGACCGCTTGCACTTCACCCAGATAATCCGCCACATCTTCTCGCACGACCGGGACATCGGGTAACCATTTTGGCAGCTTGCCCGCGAGAGATTCCGGATCGATGCCCCAACGCTTTAATCCGGACCCCTGAATCCAGGTCCGATGCGTGTTCGTCGGTCCCCACCAGTACAGAAACGGTTCGTCAGCTGTCCGCGTTCGCAGAAAATCCTGAAAATTGCCACGCACTTCATCGAGCAATTCCTGTTGCGTACGATCAGGGTCTTCTGCGGAGAACACGTGTTGCGAAAACTTGTTGAATTGGTTTCCATGCTTGTTGAATGCTGTCTTGACGGCACCGATGGGCGCGTTCGCTGGTGTACCGGGACTCCAGACTTTCGCCGAATGACCAATGCGATAGCCCGACTCCTGCAACAACAGCGGAAACGCAGGAATCGAAGAATCCCAGACCGCGCCCTGCAGAATTGCACCGCGACCTGTTCGCCAGAAATACTGTCCCGAGAGCAACGAACTGCGACACGGTGTACACGACGGGCTGTTGACGAAAGCATGCGTAAACAAGACCCCATTTGCGGCGACGCGGTCAAAATTCGGCGTCTTAACAATGGCGTTCAGGCTGTGCGGTTCGGCGGCACCGTACGCGCTGGCATATCGTCCCCAGTCGTCCGCAAAGACAAACAGGATATTCGGGCGTTCGGCAGCATGCACTTCCTGAGACTGGAAAATGCCAATCAATGCTGAGCCGAGGATCAGTGAATTCAAAGTGGTGCGTCTGAATCGCATAAATTGATCATTCTTGATTCGTCCTTTCAGGAATTCGACTTTCCCGGAATCGCTTGTAGTCCCGGCTTCAGCCGGAAAACAGGTAGTGGTCTCATCGTGCGGTAGTCTGGATTTCCGCCTGAAGGCGGGACTACGAACAAGTTTAGACAGTCGAAGGAATCGGCAGAAATCCATCACCCTCAGCCAGCGGATATCCATTCACAAACGAACGTCCATCGACCGCCTTCCGACCTTCGGGTTGCAGTTTCAGGATCTCAAGCCATCCGTCGCCCGAACCAACCAGCAACCGCCCTTGATGTTCAACGACTCTGCCGACGAATTCGCTGCGTCCGGGTACGTTGCGGTCGGGATATCCCGCGTCGGAGACACGGGCAACACTGATCACTGATGCATCGCTGTCAGGGATGACAGCAACCTGCGACACAATACAGCGCAACGGCGCCTGGTCTCGTCGTGCGAGCAGCGACGATGCCCTGGGCCACGGCTGCATCGCTCGAATATGACAATCGATTTCATGCCCGGACTTCGACCAGTCAATTACTCCGGCTTCGCGCGGAATCTTCGGCGCGAGCGTCACAAGTGCTGTATCCTGCGGCTGAAACAAGGCAGTCCCTGCCTCGAGATTCTGTACGACGTCCAGAGTGAGCGGGACCGACAATTCCGCGAGCCGCAACATGAGCTCTCCCGAGGTCTCCGATTCACCAATCGGTGTTGCGACGCACCCGACCATCGGCCCGGAATCCAGAGACAGTTCAATCTGAAAAATGGTCACACCGGTAACAGAATCACCTTTCCAGATCGCATATTGCACAGGAGCCGCTCCACGAAAACGCGGAAGCAGAGAACCGTGCAGATTGAACGCACCCAGTCGCGGAATCGCAAGCAGTTCGGACTTCAGAATCTGACCGTACGCCGCCACAATAAACAGATCAGCCTGAAGTGAGCGGAGCGTATTCAGCATCTCCGGGTGATTCACCCGTTCAGGCTGAAACACGGGCACCGCCTTTGCGACCGCCAGTTCCTTCACTGGATTTGCATGCTGATGATGTCCACGTCCCGTCTTATCCGGCTGCGTCAGCACTCCGACGATCTCATGCGGTGAATTCAACAGCGCACGAAACGGCGGAACGGCAAATTCTCCGGTCCCCATCAGAACAATTTTCAATGACATTGGATACTCTGAATTCGTAGGGTGTGACAAACGGCTGACGAGCCGTGCAGACACACCCTCCTGCTCGACTCGGAGAGTCAAGCTACCGTGAGGCATCTAAAACGCCGGGCGTTCGAGGAGCTTTTCGACAACTTTACGACGGCTGCCGGTGGCTTCGTAGATCTCCACCTGTCGTCGTGCACCGCTGGCGGCGGGAAGCGTCAGCACAGATTTCAATTCGGCGAGACAATTGAGTTCGATGGCCGTTGGTGTCAGCCGCGAGGTTAACTCTTCCACAAGTTCCGGAACTGAACGCTGTTGAAACGTCGTGGAACTCACCAGCGCAGCGTCGGCGCCGTAACGTGTCGCGCGCCATTTGTTCTGTTCGACCATCATCGGATGGTACTCCGACAGGAACGTACCTTCATCGATCTCGTTCGAAATCGTATGCACAAGACACTGCACGAGGGCCGTAATCGCGAGCACGTGATCCAGGCAAGGCGGCACATCACAGACACGCAGTTCCACCGTTCCAAAATCATGATGCGGACGGATGTCCCACCAGATTTCGCGAATCGAATTGATAAATCCGGTTTCCCGCAGATGCTTGACCAGCCAGACATATTCGCTCCAGTTTCGCATTTGGTAGGGAAGACCGGCCGTGGGCAGTCCTTCCATGATTTTGGAACGATTTGACTGCAACCCCGTTCTACGACCTTCCCAGAATGGTGAGTTCGCGGACAACGCCAGCAGCAACGGGATGTAGTGCAACATCCGGTCACAGACCATGACGGCCTTATCGCCGGAATCGACACCGATATGCACATGCAGGCCGAATGTCACCAGTCGGCGGACGACGTCTTCCATTAACATCACGAGTCGCGCGTAGCGTTCGTGATTGGTGATCTTCTGATGCCGCCACGAAGAAAACGGATGAGTTCCGGACCACAGCAGCCGGACGCCCATCGGATGAATGATCGATTCCAGTTGAGTCAGTTTTTCGCGCAGATCCTCGCCCACTTCGCGCACGTTGCGGCAGATCCGGGTGTTGATCTCAACATAACACTGCATGAGTTCCGGCTTCACGGAATCGCGCAAGTGGTCGGGTAGTGCGGCCAGAACCTGATCAATTGCACTTGTCAGCGCCAGTTCTTTGGCATCGATCAGTTGGAGTTCAATCTCAACCCCGATCGTGGGGCTGGTATTCGGAGTGAATCGCATTATCGGCATGACGATGACTCCGGTCCGATCATTGCCAGCAGCAGAGCCGAGCGTGCGATGATTCTTGCTCCCAACGGAATCGCCGATTCATCGACATCAAAGATCGGTGAGTGCAGCAGCGGCCAGTCGCCCTCCGGCCCGGCACAACCCAGGCGAAACTGAGCTCCGCGAACGTGATCGGTGTAAACGGCAAAGTCCTCCCCTCCCATGCTCGGGCGATCGATCAGCACAATGTTTTCGCCGCCGAGTACCTGAATTGTCGCAGCTTCAATCGCTGACATCACAGTCACATCGTTGATCACAGAACCAAGTGGGCTGCGATACGTCACGTCAATCGTATTCCCGGTCGCGGCGGCGATTCCCGTACAGATCTGGCGAATACTGCTCAGCACATTATTTCGCGTTTTGTGATCAGTGGATCGAAGTGTGCCGGCGATTTCAACCAGATCCGGAATCACATTCGACGCCGTTCCGCCATGGATTGAACCGACAGAAAACACCATGGGTGTCAATGAGTCAGCTCGACGCGGCACGGACTGATACAATGCAGACACCAGCATCGCGGCCGTTCCGATCGGATCGCTTGTATGCTGCGGTCTCGCGGCATGACCACCTTTGCCTCGCACTTCAATGAGCACTTCATCGACCTGTGCCGTCAACACGCCGTAGCGAATCCCGACTTTGCCCGCCGGGATTGTCGGATCAACATGCAGTCCCAGAATTGCCGACACGTCGTGGAGCGCGCCGTCTTCCACCATCCAGTTCGCTCCCTGAGCAGTCTCTTCGGCGGCCTGAAAAATAAATCGCAGATGTGCGGATGGAACTTCCGATTCTGGTAATCGTCTCTGAAGAGCGCTCATGAGCTCCGCCGCCGCCAGCACCACAGTCGTGTGCGCATCGTGGCCGCATGCGTGTGCAACTCCTGGATAACCCGACGCATATTCAATCGACTTGCGATCGTGCATCCTCAAAGCGTCAATGTCCGCGCGAATGGCAATAATCGGAGCATCCGCAGTCGGTGAGCCGATCTTCAGATCCGCAATGACTCCCACACCGCGTTCGGGGATGTTCGGCACAATGCCCAGCGAAACAAGTCGTTCGGCAATAAACTGCGTGGTCCTGATTTCTTCGCCGCTGGGCTCCGGATGAATGTGCAGGTAGCGACGGACTGCAATCCAGTCCGAACTTCGTTCGTCAGCGATCCGATCAAGCAGCAGTTCAAACGGAATCATTCGTTCGATGTCTGCCGGAGCGACTCGCCAACCTGATCCCGCTCTTCCCGAACTCATTGGATCTCCGAATGAAGGTATTTCTGTGGCACCAGACCGGATGATGACTTCAGCCCCTGCCACGTCAAGCGGCAGTGCAGATTTTCATGCTCGAAACGGTTGTCTCAGGACTGAGCAGGTAGAATTCAAAGAAAACACTGGTTTGCCACCAAAATATTCGGGGAATTGAACAGCTAGAGAGGCCTCGGATTGAACGCCTGAACCTGGTTGCTAAGCTGTCACGTTTTTCTCAAACTCATTGCTTAACGGCGATGGCTTGAGGCCATGTCACGAGGCACATTCAGTGACCGGTCATCGCCGCCATGTGTTCAGGCTGCGAAAGGCCACGGTGCCGCTCTTGATGAGACTGACGATCCCTCATGCCAGGTTCAAGTTCTGCACAGTCCGCGTCTACTGCCACTGAAGTCCCTCTGAGTTCTGCGACGGCGGCTCAGCAGGAGCGAATCCTGGTCATGGACTTCGGCTCGCAGACCGCGCAACTGATCGCTCGCCGTGTTCGCGATCAGAACGTGTTCTGCCAGGTAGTAAGGCATGATTTGTCCGCCGACCGCATCAGGGCACTCAACCCCAAGGGTATCATTCTGTCTGGTGGTCCGGCCAGTGTCTATGGCCCCGGCGCACCAACGATCGATCCTGTCATCTTTGATCTGAAGATCCCGATCCTTGGGATATGTTATGGGATGCAGGTCACCTGTCACGCACTTGGCGGAAAAATCCTGCCCGCGCATGCTCGCGAGTTCGGCCGCGCACCGTGTACGTGGTCGAACAAAAGTACTGCGATCAATTCCCTGTTCGACGGCATTCCAAAGACGTTTAATGCATGGATGAGTCACGGGGATCAGGTTGAAACCCTGGCAGGCGACTTTGAAACGATAGCATCAACGGCCACATGCCCCAACGCTGCCGTCCGCCACAAATCCCGCGTGATCTACGGCCTGCAGTTTCATCCCGAAGTGACTCATACGCAGTTCGGTGGTCACCTGCTGGCCAACTTTGTTCTGAAGATCTGCGGCTGCGAAGGCACATGGCGGATCAGTTCGCTCATCGAAGAACAAATCGAACGAATTCGCAGAATCGTGGGTACCGATCAGGTCATCTGTGGATTATCCGGTGGCGTGGATTCGTCCGTTGTGGCCGCATTGATTTCGAAAGCAATCGGCAAACAGCTGTCGTGCATTTTTGTGGACAACGGAATGCTGCGAAAGGATGAGCGGCAACAGGTCGAAGATCAGTTTTCGAAGCACTTTAAAACGGATTTGCACGTCGTCGATGCCCGTGAGAGATTTCTTGGTGAACTCGCCGGCGTCTCGGAACCCCAGCAGAAGCGTAAGATCATTGGCAAAGTCTTTATCGATGTCTTTCGAGATGAAGCGAAATCGATCCCGAACGCAAAATATCTGGCGCAGGGCACATTGTATCCCGATGTGATTGAATCCGGAGCAAATCCGGACGGCCCGGCAGCAACCATCAAATCTCATCACAATGTGGGTGGTCTGCCGGCTGAACTGGGGTTTGAACTGATCGAACCGCTGCGTGACCTGTTCAAGGATGAGGTTCGTCGCATGGGCCTTGAACTCGGACTGCCGGAAGTTATGATCTGGAGACATCCGTTTCCAGGTCCTGGCCTTGCCGTCCGGTGTCTGGGCGAAGTGACGGAAGAGCGTTTATGCGTGATCCGTGAAGCCGATGCGATTCTGATCGAAGAACTGCATCTTGCCGGCATCTATCGCGACATCCAACAGGCATTTGTTGTGTTGCTCCCCGTGAATTCTGTCGGCGTGATGGGTGATGATCGCACGTACGAAAATGTGGCGGCAATTCGCGCCATTCAGTCGGAAGACTTCATGACCGCAGACTGGTATCAGTTTCCCTACGAGATTCTGGCAAAGATCTCCACGCGGATTATCAATTCTGTCCGAGGCATCAATCGAGTGGTTTATGACGTCAGCTCAAAACCGCCCGCGACCATCGAATGGGAGTAACGCAATTAAGACAATCCTGCTCATGCGACATGCGAAAGCGGCGGCTGAGAAACAACACGAATCGGATTTCGAACGTGGCCTGACCGAAGACGGAATTCACACGGCAGGTGAAACCGCAGCGGCGTTACTCAGCCACGGAATTCGCATCGATCGCATTATCTCGTCCGCCGCCGAGAGGACTCGGCAAACTGCAGATCTGATCGCTGAAGGAATGCAGCTCACGCCAGCTCGGCTGGATCTGGATGAATTGTATCTGGCACCGGCAAAGAAGTTTGAAAAGGCGATCTGCGACTATCCGCTGGAAGACGAATCGTCGGTGTTGGTCGTTGGACACAATCCGGGGATTGCCGCGATGATTTGCGATTGGGCGGACCAAAGTTTGTCGGTTCCCACGGCCACGGTTGCTGTTTTCGAATCCTCCGCCGATACTTGGCATGAAGTACGACGGACCAAAGTGCATATTCCGAAACTGATCTGTCTGCTGCAGTATGGTAAAATCGCATGGCCGCGCGATCAAACAACAAGTGACCCGGAATTGCCTGAAAAGCCATGACTCCCGACTCGCCACCCTCTCCGGAATTTTCTGACGAACTTGTGGCACTCGTGGCGTTATCGCTCGCAGCCGGAATCGGACCGAAACTGCAGTCAGCTCTGCTGGCACACTTCGGCACCGCCTGCGATGTTCTGGCACAGCCAAAAGAGATTTTGCTGACGGTCAGCGGCATCGGCCAAAAGACGGCGACGTCGATCGGGAATCAAGACCTGCCTGACGAAGCCCGCCTGTTACTGATGGAATGCCACGCGCTGCAGGTGGATGTACTGGACCAGAAGCATCCCGATTACCCGCAACGGCTGCGAGAAATCTGTGATTCACCGACCGTGCTGTATCGTAAGGGCGTGTTGCTGCCACAGGATGAACTCGCCATCGGCATCGTCGGATCGCGGCGCTGCACGGCCTACGGTCGCAGGCAGGCCGAGCGGATGGCCGCCGCGCTGTCCCGCGCCGGTTTTACAATCGTGAGCGGACTGGCACGCGGCATCGACGCGGCAGCGCATCGTGGTGCGCTGAAATCCGGAGGCCGCACGCTCGCGATTATGGCCAGCGGTGTGAAGACAATCTACCCGCCCGAACACAAAGACCTTGCCGAAGAAATTTCTCAGCAAGGTGCTCTGTTGAGCGAAATGCCGCTGGATCAGCGTCCGTTGCCCGGGCTGTTCCCGCAACGCAATCGCATCATCAGTGGTATCTGTCTGGGGGTGATCGTGGTCGAAGCCACGCGCAGTTCCGGAGCGTTGTACACGGCGCGACATGCGCTGGAACAGGGGCGAGAAGTTTTCGCACTGCCGGGACCGGTCGATAGTCTGGCAAGTGAAGGGTGCCATGACCTGATTCGTGATGGCGTGACGCTTGTGCGAAATGTCGATGATGTGCTGAGCGAACTTGGTCCGCTGCCCGTGCCATCCACACAGTCACCCAGCGTCACCATTCATTCCCCGCGCGAGTTGGTACTGACCGTTCAGGAAACCGAAGTCCTGAATCAAATCAGTTCGCAGCCGACCGGAATCGATGAGATCCTGCGTGCCTGCAGGCTGGAATCGTCCCGAGTCCTTGCGACACTCACCATGCTCGAAATGCGCCGCCTCATCCGCCGCTTACCAGGAAACTCGTACGTCCGCCACGATTAAGAACACTGCAGCCACCTCGCCGTAACTTGACTCTCCGAGTCGAGCCCAACGCGCTCATTTTCCTGCCGCACATTGCCGCGTTTCAACGCTCACTCACGTACCGTTTGTGCATTTCAGTTTGGTGACCGCCAGATCGTTAACGAATTCGAACAGCAGCTTCAGCGACGCATCCGCATCGCTGTCGGTCATGCACATCGGCGGGCTGATGCGAATGACGCAGTTGGCCAGCGGGCCCAGAAGATGAATCCCGTCGCCGTCTGGCTTTCCAAGGTAACTTCGTTCCACGACGGCATTGGCGACTTGATTGGCGTTCAATGTCCCCAACGGGCCACATTCAATTCCAAAAACCATTCCTTCGCCACGTATGTTGACGATGACACCGGTTTCCTTCAAACGCCGTAGTCCCTTGAGGAAAATATGATGGAGATGCCGAGTCCGTTCCAGAATGTCGGTGCTTTCAAATTCGTCGAGTGTCGCCAACACCGCCGCCGATGAGAGCGGATTCGCGCTCCACGTATCCGAAGTGGCGCCATAGCCCATCGGATCACAGACATCACGGCGTCCCACAGCGGCACTCACAGGAATGCCGTTGCCAAGGCCCTTGCCAAGGCACACAAAATCAGGCTCAATCCCGTACGATTCGAAGGCGTACATGTGTCCTGTGCGTCCGAAATTCGATTGAACCTCATCCAGAATAAACAGAATGTCGTGTTCGCGACAAAAGGCCTGCAGCAATTGAAGGTAAGCTTTTGGTGGATGAAAACTACCGCCACCGCCCAGATACGGCTCAGTGATCAGACAACCAATCGTGCCGTTGCTGGCGCTCCAGACGCGATCCAGTTCTGCTCGATATGCTGCCGGATCAAACGCCTTTGCCGGAACATCTATGTCAGAACATTCTTCACGCGGAAACGAGATAAAATGGACTCGAGGATCCCGCTCCCCATCCTTTTCAGATCCTGTCACCGCACCGCTGAGTCCTTTCTTGCCGTGAAACCCGAAGCGTGTGGCGATGATGTGATCGCGTTGAGGACTGCGCTGCATGCAGGCCCACAGCGATTTTTGAACGGCTTCCGATCCTGACGCAGCCCAGATGACAGTGTTCAGACGACTACCGCCCGGACTGGCCTGCAGATTGGCGATCAAACGCTGGCTGGCGATCGCTTCCAATTCGGTGATGGCGTTGTACGCTGTCAGCGACACGCCCTGGAAGAATCCGTCTTCCGAAGACGACATCACCGATGGATTCCATCCCAGATAAGTGGTAAATCGATGCATCCACCGTTTTGGATTGTGACCAAGATTTGCCACAAGGACTCCTGACGTAAAGTCGTACAACCGGCGACCCTCCGGAGTCCAGTGAAACACGCCTGCCGATTTTGCGAGCACAGCCTGGCTGGGAGTAAATGTCCGAAGCGAATGCGGTTCGGTCGCGGAAATGATATCCCGGACGGCGTTGGATCGTGCTTCGTGATCGAAATGAACAGCGAAATCATTCGTCTGTTGTTGCATGGTGAATTTTTTTAGAAGTGGATAGAAAAGCAGACAATGCCGTTTGATGCTGATTTGGCAATTCAAACCTGCTGTGCGCCGTTTGGCGAAGTGAGTGTAACACACTCGGGCCAGTACTGTGAAGGATTACCTGAGCGTCGGAGGTCCTGAGCGTTCGGCCTCAGTTGCCTGGCACTACTCCATAACCAAGACACATGTGACAAAAGTAGCAGGCACATTCCATGTGCCGTAGCCAGTCTCGGAAATCCCTGAGTTTTCAGGCAACGGCACTCGGAGAGTGCCTGCTACTTTGACTTTTGTGACATGTGTCAACCAATAACCAAACCCGGCCCCGAGGTCCCGCAGCAGGCTGCGGGCATCAAAGCGGCAGCAGGCTGCCGCAGTCCGGGGGAATCGCCGGACAACCGCTTCTTGTGGCTTCTCAGGATTGGGCAGCCAGCGATCGCATGCGACGAGGATTCGGCAGAATCTGCCGCGTGAAACTGTGCCAGCATTAAGCTCCGAAGTCTTCAGAATCTGTCAGATTTGACTGACGAGTCTCACGCAGCACTGTCAGAGCGACGATCGAACACAACGGGGAACTATCACGCGGTCATCGATCCATCATCGATGAAC
The DNA here is from genome assembly GCA_964517865.1 of uncultured Chitinophaga sp. Taxonomy (GTDB): domain Bacteria; phylum Planctomycetota; class Planctomycetia; order Planctomycetales; family Planctomycetaceae; genus SXXK01. The sequence goes on along the minus strand of CAZFDW010000015.1, from coordinate 22,381 downwards.
TGGTCAAGGATGACTTTTAGTGCGAACGGCGAGGATGGCCGTGGAAAATATCATCAAATTTCTGCCCCGCGATGCAGTCGCGTTTTTGCGAGTGGCAGACAGTGACTCCAGGTTTCCGATTCGTCCGGTTTCTGAGGGCTCGTTCCTCATCGGACACGGATCAGCCTGCGATCTTCGGTTAGGAGACCAGGAGGTTCCTGCGCTGCATTCGATTCTGCGCGTCACACGCCTGTCGGCATCGATCACGCTCATGGCCGAACGCCCGGAATTGTTTGTCAATGGGGAGTCCGTCCCCCGCGCGATACTGCAGGATGGCGACATTGTTGAGATCGGCGACGTGCGGCTTGTTTTTCGCTTCCTGACAGAAAATGCAGTTTCCGAAACAGCAGAAACGCTTTCGTCTACCCCCGATGAAGGCACGGCTGAGCCGATATCGGAGTCAATCGAGGAATTGTCGGCACCGGAACTCGTGAACGGGCTGGAACTTGAGTTTCAGTTGCTCAGCGATCTCCATTCAACGAGTGCGGACACAATGGATCGCCTGTTGAATGCCGCACGTAGATCCATTGATGGTGCTTCCATCAAACTTGCTGCTCCTCCGTTACGAGTTGTCGGAACAGAAGAGCGATTCATGGCTGCTGATCGTGAGCAGCTTCAGGACATCGGACAGAAAGTCAGGCATCAGGAATCGCGCCTGAACGATGTCTGCCATGTGCTGGAACAGATCGTCTCACAGCAACAGATTATGACGACCGCCCTGCAAAGCGTCGCCGATCGGCTGACCGAGCTGCGCAACGCAATGCCCGGCGAACCTTCGACGACACGTCGGGCGAGTGCGTAAGCCGACCATTTGCGGATGAGTGTGAAAGCCTTTCATTGAGTGCATGCCAGCGAAGCCGCCCACTCCAGCACATGGGCAGTGTTTGAAAAGACCTGCAGGTGTTTCCGGCAGTCCTGTGACAGAAATCCGTGTTCGGTCATCGCGTCAAGCATGATGACAAGTCCATTGAACAGACCACACGTGTTCAGCACCGCAATCTGGCATGTGTGAATTTCCAACTGCGCCCATGTGACAGCCTCGAAGAGCTCCTCCAGTGTGCCATAACCGCCCGGGAGTGCAATGTATGCATCGGCCAGACTGTGCATCAGCGCTTTGCGTTCGTGCATATCGAGCGTAATTCGCATGTCGGCGACGCCGTCGTGCATGAGTTCCGGGCGGGCGAGATGTTTTGGGATTACTCCGATAACATTTCCGCCGTGCCGCAGAACGGCGTCCGCAAGGATCCCCATGATGCCCGTACTGCCGCCGCCGTAAACCAGCGTGTGACCGTGTCGAGCGAGGAACGCTCCAAGCATTTCAGCCGCTTCAGCGAACTCGGGCAGATCTCCGGTGTGTGAACCACAAAATACGCAGATTCTGGCCATTCGTGGACTACTTCTGAGTCACTGCGAGTTCGTTCCTGATTGTATTACAGAGCGTCGCAGTGGAATTGACTTCACCCTGCATCGTGGTCTTTGGGAAAATCAATTTTGGCACCTGTCCTGAGCCCACTCGTTGATACAGACTGACGTGCCGGCTGATGTACTGACCTGGAACATTGGAACTGAGTTCTGATTTCAGTCGCTCTTTGTCAACCAGCGTCTCCGCAAACGTTCTGGCTGTCGATACTGTGCGGTGCCCCTCGAACATCCAGTCATGGAATGTCTGGAATTTTGCAGGATCAAGACGCCACACCGCGATCGCAATCTTTGCCATTTCACAGGCACCTGGATGTCCACCGCCGGTTGCTGCCGGATTGCACGCATTTTCCAAAGGGACAGGAAGTGCGAAAATCGCCAGATCATTGCCGTACTGTTTCTGGGCACCGGAAATTGCATGATGCGTATTGCGGCAGTGCGGACATGTGTAATCGAACATTTCCACAAAGACGTACTTTGCGTCAGTTTTTCCGAGCAACGGCCATTGCTTGATGTCGAGCGTAAATCGACTGCCGGCAAACGTCAGCAGACGTCGTTCCGGGGGCTTTGGTACTTCAGCGGCTGGCACAACGATGGCTGGTTTTTCATCAGCGTCAGTTGTGGTCGCATCGGTTGGCGTCTCATCAGTGGCTGCTTCGGTGTCTTGCTTGTCACCGTCAGAGTCTTTTGCCGATTCGTCAATCGGTGTTGCCGCTGGCACTTCTGATTCTTGAACCTTTGCTGCGTCGGTCGATTTCGCAGCTTCATCTTCGACGTGCGGGAACGTGACGAGCAGCAGGTGGCTCAGCTGCAGAAGTCGAGGCGGTGAAATCAAAAGCAGCGTTGTCGCAACTGATGGTTGTTTTTCTGCAGGCGTGGAATCTGCAGGCGCAGCAGACTCCTGTGCAGCAGGATTGTCTGTTCCCACCGAATTGGTCCCCCCCGTCGCATCGCCAGCGAACGGTGCGTCAAAGACTTCGCCGCCTGGTGCGTCAAATGCTTCGCCTGGTGCTTCAAACACATCATCGGGAGCTGCGAAGACATCAGTCCCGATGCTTTCAGAAACACCCCGACCGTCCGCTGCTGCGGGAACAACATCATCGTAGTGGACAATTTCAAACTGATCTGGCTTTGGAGTTCCCGCCTGAATTCCTATCAGTGCGCCAACACTCAGCAAGCTGATGCCCGCAGATTTAAGTTTCAATGACAACGGACAGAATTGTGATGCCAGCATTGTGACAGCCAACACAATGCCGCAGGTATGCACAACCAGACAGTATGGGCAGTAATGCTTCAGTACAAAAACCTGCAAACCGATGAACCACAGTGCTGCCAAACCTGCCATAACGGTTCCCAGCGTCATCCCGCCCCAGACCAATTGTCGCAACGACTTTGGACCACTGTGACGTGCAAAAACCAACAGCGCAATGAGGCTGGCATACAGTCCCGCAGCGGGAACACTTACGGGAACACCCATGACTTTGGACCAGTGACTGGTCAGAACATGCTCGCAATCGATCAAGTCACCGCTGCTGCAGCCATAGACATTTCCCATGCTGAAGGCGGTCCATGCCAGGTACACGGAGATCCCAAATGCCGCCATGCAGATCAGGCGGAGGCTCCACACAATCCGTGCTGAAGGCAGTTCAGCGGCAATGCTCGGAGTGGCACCGGACGTCCCCACGTCCGCATTGTCGAAAGACGGCTGCATCTGACAGTTCCCACTGTTACGAACCCAAAACAGTCCGGACCCCAATACCGTGCCGATCAGAAATCAACTGCCCCGCAGCGAATACCCAGTCGGTGAACGACAGAAACTCCGCCGCGACTCCCCAGTCCGGCGAATGCCTACAGCATACCCCACTGTCTCCGTTCACATCACGCTGAAATCGTAGCAGCAATCGACATGTTGCCAAATACCTTTTCGCCACCCGACATGTTTTCCCAAAATCCCGCGATCCGTTTTCCGTGCTTCTCAGGCTTCATCGTTCAATGCGGATTCAGCCTCCCGAGCCCATCGTTTTAAAGTTGTCCGCACGGCCGCAGCATCACTTTCCTATGAGATAAACACGGTTGCAATCGTCAATCACATTGCGACTTTGGCTCGATGACTGCGAATTCCAGCAAATCTCTCCAGAACGATGTACTGCGCGGTCGAGAGCTGCGGCGCACCGGTCGCAATTCGTGGCAACTTAGAGAAACGGCCAACCACATCGAGGCTATGAATTCGGTGCCGGTGTGAAAAGGGGCGGCAAGTCTCTCTCGGACAACCATCACGTTCCCGCAGGCTGGATCGCTCCGGACGACGTTGAACGCGCCGAACACAAATTGCAGCCGCCGAAGCCATAAACCGGGCGGAAAACTCTCAACGTTTGCTGAGCAGATAGTGTCCAATTGTGTCATTCCAGCTGATCGGCTAAATGTAGCGATTGATCAGATTCTCGAGCATCTCTTGACGGCCGCTTGTGTTCGCTGCCGGTTGGCCCTTTTCGATAATGTAGGATTCCAATTCCTGCAGATTGGTCGTGCCATTTTCGATCTTGCGACCAATACCACTGTCGTAGCTGCTGTAGCGGTCGCTGACAAAGTCCGTCAGAACGCCTTCAGCCCGGATTGCCGCAGCGATCTTCAGACCACGCGCAAAAGCGTCCATGCCGCCGATGTGAGCATAGAAGAGGTCAATCGGATCAATGCTTTCACGACGGACCTTGGCATCAAAATTCGTACCACCCGGACTCAGGCCGCCCTGTTTCATGATCACCAGCATCACCTGCGTGGTCAAATAAATGTCGGTCGGGAACTGATCCGTATCCCAGCCCAGCAGCAGATCGCCGGTATTTGCGTCGATGCTGCCCAGGACACCCTGAATCGATGCGTATTCCAATTCGTGCATCATTGAATGGCCAGCCAATGTCGCATGATTCGTTTCGATATTCAGCTTCACAACGTCCAGCAGTCCATATTGACGAATGAAGTTCAGGCAGGCAGCTGCGTCGAAGTCATACTGATGCTTGGTTGGCTCCTTGGGTTTCGGTTCAAACAGGAACTGGCCCTTGAATCCAATTGACTGGGCGTAGTCGTTTGCCATGTGCATGAAGCGTGCCAGATGATCCAATTCGCGTTTCATATTGGTGTTGTAGGAAGACATATAGCCTTCACGACCACCCCAGAACACATAGTTTTCTCCTCCGAGATCATGAGTGACTTCGATGGCTTTTCTGACCTGAGCCGCTGCATATGCAAAGACATCTGCATTGGGGCTGGTTGCAGCACCGTGCATGAAGCGAGGATTTGAAAACAGGTTTGCTGTGCCCCAGAGCAACTTGATACCGCTGCTCTTCTGCGATTCCTTCAGTTTGCGAGCGACAGCGTCCAGATTGAAATGACTTTCGCGAAGTGTCGCACCTTCCGGTGCGACGTCGCGATCATGGAAGCAATAGTACGGCACTCCAAGCTTCGTCATAAATTCAAATGCGACGTCCACGCGACGCAGTGCATTATCCAGAGACTCCGTACCGTCGTCCCACGGACGATTCAACGTCGGCGCGCCGAATGGATCTGTTCCGTTACCGCGAAATGTGTGCCAGTAGCACACGGCAAACCGCAACCAGTCATTCATCGATCGGCCTTCGACGATTTCGGCGGCGTTGTAGTGCCGAAACGCGAGCGGGTTTTTGGACTGCGGTCCTTCGAACCGGATTTGATCGACTTCCGGGAAATACGTGGGCATTGCTTGTTGCGCTTTCAGATTTTCGATTCGGCTTGGCGGTAATGCGTACCCGACCGACTGAGAAAACTATTCCGGAAACGCGAATCGCGACTCACATCAGACGGCAGGAAATGCCAAGTTTAGCAGTCTGCAAAGCGGATTGAAGGGAAGACGGTCCGCTGAATCAATTTATTGATGGTGGCAACCCTGCGTCAGCATGTTCGTTCCCTATAGTCTTCCCTGTGTCGCGAAAACACCGCAACGCCGCAACCTGAACGGATCGGTAACTCTGAAGCAGATTGAGCTGATCTAAGAGGTTCTTCGGATTGAATTTTTAACATAAACCCGATACATTTCAGCGTTTGAAGCCGAATTGGTGCGATACTGCGGGATGGAATGGCATACTGTCTGGCGTTTGAATCGTGTTGGATTCTCGCCTTGGTTTCACTTGCAGCCTCCTGCCCTGTCTCCTTTCTTGACCTGCTTTTCAGGCCGATCCATGCTGTTCAAAAGTCTCGGCGATCTTGCCGCTCACAAAGCCGTGTTGATTCTGCTGGGCTGGGCAGCGCTTCTGGCAGCTTGTCTCTGGGCAGCCCCAGAATTGAAGGACGTCGCGAAGAACGGCGAGTTTGCTTTTCTGCCTGAGGATGCCGCCAGTCGAGTTGCAGAAGACAAATTCAAGCAGGCATTTCCTGACGATTTGCGGCAAAGCAATATTGTCCTTGTCGTGCGGCGTGAACAGGGTGATGGTCTGCTGCCTGAAGACTACGATTTCCTGTCGCTGTCGGTCATCCCTGAAATCCGCCGGATTTCCGGGCTGCCGGCAGCCGACCAATCTACCGAAGATGCGGGTGACATTTTGGGTGCTGAGGCTGCAGCAAAAGAACGCATCGTGCAGGGGATCGACTCGTTTGAAGAGAAACGCATTGGCGAGATGTACATCAGTGACGACAAGCAGGCCACGTCGATCGTCGTGTGGTTGCGGACCGAGTTTCTCGATCAGTCCAACGCGAAGCTTGTCGATGCCGTGGAAAAATTTGTCGACAAGTTGAAACACACGCCGACGAATACTGACGAGCCGTCGCTGCCAGCGGGAATGGAGATCGCATTGAGCGGCACCGCGACGTTCGGTCGTGACATGCTTGAGGAATCACGCAAGAGTGCCAAATCCACGGAAAAATGGACCGTGATTCTCGTGGTGGGACTGTTGATCGTTATCTATCGCGCTCCGGCGCTGGCCATGATTCCGCTCATCACCGTTGCGGTCTCCACGATCATTTCGATGAAGCTCCTGATCCTGATGGCGCAGGCCGGCTGGATCACGCTCTTCAATGGGGTCGAAACGTACGTCACCGTGCTGGTTTACGGTGCAGGGGTCGATTATTGCCTCTTTCTGGTGGCACGCTATCGCGAAGAACTGGATGGCGGACTGACGATCGAGGACGCCGTTTCCGGCACACTGGAACGTGTCGGTGCCGCACTGACCGCGAGTGCAGGCACGGTTGTGTGTGGAATCGGAATGATGATCTTCGCGGAGTTCGGAAAATTTCGGGAAGCCGGGATCGCGATTTCCTTTGGGCTGACCGTTTGTCTTTGTGCGGCATTGACACTGACCCCTGCCATTTTGAGGTTAACCGGTCGCTTCGCATTCTGGCCGAATGCACCTCGACCGACGTCGCGGAATGACACGGGGTTTTTAACCAGTACCGACCTGACGTCGCGGATCAGGCGTGCCAATTTGCTGACGCAGGGCTGGCAATGGATCGGAGAAGTCATCGAACGCCGCGCCTGGACTGCCTGGTCGCTTAGTATACTCCTGATGCTGCCGTTTGTGGTCGCAGGTGTATTATTCTTTGGCAATCTGAGTTACGGGTTGCTCTCGGAACTGCCGGATACGGCTTCCAGTGTGTACGGGGCTCAGGCGGCACAGCGACATTTTCCGGCAGGCGAGGTGGCTCCACTGAAGGTGCTGGTAGAAGTCAAAGGTATGGACTTCAGCCCGATTCAGGGAGAATCAGAGAATCTCGTCGAGCAGTTTACAAACAACCTCATCCGGCAGAAGGACGCGCTGGGACTTTACGCCGTTCGGTCACTGGCCGCGCCGAAAGGACAACGCGAAATGCCTGTTCTAACGGTCAGGGAAATGCCAGCCTACAAGATGTTTGTGCGGAAAGAGTTTGTCAGTTCCATCGACAACTCCATCATGAGCGTCGTAATGATTTTCGAAAATGATCCCTTCTCGCGGACCAGCATCAGCGACTACCGCAACCTGCGCGATCGCCTGCATGATCATCTGCCCGAGGGACTGAAGGATGCTGAATTGTATTTTGTAGGCTCGATCCCGCAGATCAGCGACCTCAAGGATGTCACGGATTCGGATCAGATTCGCATCGATGCCCTCGTACTGGGCGGCGTGTACGTCATTCTGGTTTTGCTGCTCAAGCGACCCGGTGTCTGCGCCTATCTGATGTTCACCGTCTTCTACAGTTATCTGGCCACGTTGGGATTCACCTATCTCGTCTTCTGGCTGACAGCCGCAAACCCGTCAGAGTTTGCAGGTCTGGACTGGAAAGTACCTATGTTCCTGTTCACGATCCTGATTGCGGTTGGTGAAGATTACAACATCTTCCTGATGGCACGGATCGAAGAGGAACAGAAAGTCTATGGCCCCGTAAAAGGAATCGTTGTGGCGCTTGAACGTACGGGTAGCATCATTTCCAGTTGCGGCATTATTATGGCAGGCACGTTTTGCTCTCTGATGGCAGGAAGTCTGGTGGGTATGGACCAATTGGGTCTGGCCCTCGCGGCGGGTGTCCTGCTGGATACTTTCGTGATCCGTCCGATTATGGTTCCTTCGATGCTGATCCTGCTGAGCACCGGACGGCTTGGAATCCTCAGTCGCTGGGGCGGCTTCTCGAAAGAAGTGGCAGTAAAAGTGCTGTCCGCTGAGAACGTCAAGTCCCCGGCTGCGTAGGATTCCTTCCGAACCTCAACGATGCATGCGGGTCTTGTCATTCGAAGCATGTTATTTGGGCCTGAATTGCCGGAACCCTGCTTCTGCGGCAGTTTCTGCCGGAATTCCGAAAACACGGACGCTCGTTGCAGAAACTGACGCGCGTTGACAGTGTTTCGAGGTTGGCCAATAATCCGTTGAACAGGAAGATGGCGAGTTCGGGAAGGATTTTCCCAGTGATTATAAGCTCACATTGGCGAACTGCGGTAAATGACGGCAAGTCGTTTGGCGTCAACATCAATCCTGAACCACTGACGGCGTATTCGCCGACGACACTTTTTTGGGACGCATTCAACTGCGTTTCGCTTGAGCTCAGAGAGGAGAACTAGTTTATGGCCGGTAATCTGCATGAATTTACTGATGCGAACTTCAAGTCCGAAGTTCTGGAATCTTCCGAACCCGTGCTGGTGGATTTTTGGGCGCCGTGGTGTGGTCCTTGCCGTCACTTGATGCCGACTGTCGAACAACTCGCGGGCGAGTATGCTGGTCGTGTCAAGATTGGTAAAGTCAACACAGACGACAACCATCAAACGGCGGCCGGATTCGGTATCACCAGCATTCCAACCGTGATGCTCTTTAAGAACGGCGAGATGATTGATAAGGTTGTCGGTGCGCCGGCTAAACAACACTTTATCAACATGCTTGACAAAGCGTTGGCTTAAACTCACCGACTTGTTCGTGTGAACAGTTCTCACGTTGCCGCGAAATGGCGGTTTGTGTTTCGCTGCCGCAAACCTGCGTTTTTGGTGTTGCCCACAGGTCTCGTTTGGGAAAGGAGTCCCGAACATGCCGACGAATTCTGCTGATGATCTGACAGGTTCAGATCCATCCCGCAGCCTTGCGGCATCGCCTGAAGCAGCTTCATCGCCTGGTTCAGCCAGCAGTCTCACGTCTGATCGTGCGGATGCGAACGCAGCAGCGATCGCCGGCGAATCCGATGCACTGCGAATCCTGTTTCAGGCCTCGGCCGCAGCGGAATCACTGCAGCAGCGGTTTTCTGAACTGCAACAACGTCGATCCGAATTGGCCACCGACGAAAAGCAACTCGAAGCTGACCGTCGAGCTTTTGAACAGCGCGCTCAGGAATTCGCATCACAGGTCGCCCGTGAACGCACGGAACAACGAGAGATGATGGCCGAGTTGGAGCAGAGAATAGGCAAGGTTTCACAACAGGAGGAACTTGTCCAGCGCCACGCCGCCGAAATTCGTTCCGCCCAGCGCGCTCTGGCTGAAGAGCGTGTCATCCTGAAAGCCTCCGTTCGCGCCGAGCTGGATGAAGAACGGATGAAAGTCAGTCAGGAACGGATGATGCTGGATGCGGAGCGTGATCGCCTCCGCGTTCAGGCCGAACGCGAACGGCAGGATCACGGCGAGCGTCTGCAGATCATTGCCGAAGAACTCAGGGCCGAACGTGTCCGCCTGGCGGAGAAGGCTCGCGAAGAACTGGCCGGTGAAATTCTCCTGCTCAATCGTAAGAAGAGCGAATGGGAACAGGCACACGAGACACAATTGCTTGAACTGCAGCATCAGGGCGAAGATCTCCAGCAGCAACGCGAACAGTTCGGTCAGCAGGTCGATGCCGAACAACAACGGCTGCGGGAAGAGATCGAAAAGAAACGCCAGAGTATTCTCACGGAACAAAGCAACCTGCAGCGTCGTTACCGCTTTCAGTTTGAACACCTCACGCGTGCCAAGGAAGATCTGGAAGCAGAACTGCGTGAGTTTCGTCGTGAACAACAGCTGTTTCGCAGCGAACGCCTGCGATTTCTGGAACAGCATCGACTACGATTCAGACAGCTGGAACATGTTCGCCAGTTGTTGCAGGAACGTGAAGGGTCAATCGACCGCGAAACCCGGATTGCAGAACGCAGTAAGGTCGCCGCGCTGTCAGAAATTCAGCGTCAGCAGCGACGCAGCGAAGAAGAGCGCGAAGCGATGCTGCGAGATATTGAAAGTCGCCAGCGTCGGACGAAACAGCAGGAAGCTTCGCTCGCCGATCTTGTCGCCCGCCTCGAGGAACGGTCCCAACGTCTCAATCGTCTGCGTGCAGAACTCGATCAGACACAGAGCGAAATTCTGGAACAACGCCTGGTGACCGAGGAAGCCCGCACCAGTCTGCTACGGGATGGCGCATCCGCCGATGTGGCTCGAGCGCGTCTGGAACAGGCCCGGGGCGATGTGCAGTCATTCTTCGAACGACTCCGCAGTCAGATCACGGCTGAACGCGACAAAGTGGAATTAACCGCCGTCGATGTTGCTCAACGCCGGCAGCAGTTTCGAAATGACCGAGCGGAACTGGAACAGTGGTTCTCTACCCGCGAAGCGGAACTGTCTGCACGCGCAGCCGGTTCCGTGGTCGATGATCAGCATCACTTGATCGAAACACTTCAGATCGAGCTGGCAACTCTTCAGGGGCGCTGGAAAACTGATCGATGTGAAGCGGAAAGGACAATTCGTGAACTGCTTGACCAATTGACCGTTCGCGAAATGCAATCCACCGAATCCACCATGCTCGCATCATCACACCTCGCCCCGCCATCCCGCGACGCTGCTTGAGACATGAATGTCCATCCTGCGGGAACGCGCGAACTCTGACGAAGATGAATTCTCAACCCGCGTGAACTGGACTGAGATTGCTGCTACGCTGCGGCCTGTGATGGCGGAACGGATGTCTGGCGACGACTCAGATGCCCAAACGTCAATGGGAATAGCCGGTTGTGTCGGTACAGGCAGCGTGAGGTGCGGAACGTGTGGACTCGTCAGATTCCGTTTCGGGTGGATATTGCCGGCGTAATCGAGATCATGGGATCGTCTCTGTACAGCCGGGTGGATACACCGATTCGGGAGCTGATTCAGAATTCCCACGACGCGATTATGCGCCGCCGTAGTCGGGATCTGTCGTTTCACGGGCGGATCGATATTCAGCAGAACGCGGCCGATGGGACGCTGACGTTTTCCGACGACGGAATCGGCCTGAATGCCGACGATGCTGAGCAGTTTCTGGGAACGCTGGGAATCGGCATCACCGGACTGCTCAAAGGCCGTGCCACTAATGAGCAGCGCGCAGCCATTAACGGCGACGGTGACCATTTGATTGGTCAGTTCGGGATTGGGCTCTTCAGCGCCTTTATGCTGGCCGATCGCCTTGTCGTGGAAAGTCGTCGCGAAGACTGGGCCGAGGGAATTCGCTGGGAAGCCGGGCCGGGAACGAGTATCCAGCTGTCGTCCAGCGATCGCACCGAAGTCGGCACGTCCGTTCGTCTGTATTTAAAACCGCAGTTCCGCATCATGTCTGAAGCGGCAGAACCGCTTGAGGCTGCGATTCGGGAGTACGCAGATTTCCTCACTGTGCCTATTCATCTGAACGGCAGCGCGGCGCGCGTGAATGTCATCCATGTGGCGTGGTTTGAGCCGACCCCGGATCCTGAAGCGCTGGAACTGGAGCTGGCGAACTATTTCAATGAATCGCCGCTGGATGTGATTCCGATCCGTGTCGAAAAACCAGCGTCGATCGCCGGAGCGCTCTACATTTCGCCTCAGCGAACACCTGGCTTTGCAGATGACTCAACGGTCGCCGTCACCGTGCGCCGCATGGTGATCTCGCGCCGTGTGCGCGATCTGCTGCCGCCGTGGGCAACGTTCCTGCGCGGCGTGCTTGAACTGGAAGACTGTTCGCCCACAGCCAGTCGGGAAGATCTTGTCCGCGATGATGCCTTTCAGATTGTGCGTGCCACGTTGAATGAGTTCCTCTTCATGCATCTGGAAAAGATGGCGGATGAGGAGCCTTCACGATTGGAGGCGATCGTGAATTGGCATCGCTATCTATTGGCCGGAGCGGCCCTCGCAGAACCTCGACTACGTGAGTTACTGGCAAGAGTGTATCGTTTTCGGACCTCGCGCGGGGCGTTGCTGTTTGATGAACTCTTGCAGAAAAGCATGGCTGATGGATTGCATGAATCGAATGCGGAGTTCGTCATCTGGTACAACGCCGATCGACGTCAGGAACGTTATCTGGATGATGTGTTTGCATCGAATCCCGTGCCGTGCGTGCATGTGTTTCGCAGCTTTGAAGAGAACCTGCTGGCTGCGATGATTTCCGATCATCCGGAACGGGAAATTGATCTCCGTCCGGCAACTCCGTCGTCTGCAAACTTTGCCGATTCTGTCATGGGCATGAATGAACTGGAAGATGTACCAGCCACATGGGCTGACTTTTTTCGTTCCACGAAGGCTCGCGTGCTGATGGCATCGTTTGACAAAAGCCTGCCGGTTGTGGCTTTCCTGAATGAACGCTACGAACTCGCTCAGACGTTTGAAGACCTGCGCCGGGATGGGGATATTCCGAAGGGATTTCAGCGTCTGATTGACGCGCATTTTCGTCAGGCACCGACGGGACAGAATGAAGTCATCCTCAATCGTGAACATCGGCTGGTGCAGCGGGCATTGAGTCAGGGGATTCGTAGTCCCCTGGCGAGCGTGCTGCGTCTGCTGGTCACGAATGCCCTCAATTCAGCCGGCGCCGGACGCGGGAAAGAAGCGGCGGATGTGCAGATTGAAGATCTGGACTGGATCGCCGATGCATTGTGGGGGAATGATCATGGCATCCAGTGACGAATCACAGATCGATCAGCAACTGCAGGATCTTCAGGAGCGTGCGGGTGAGTTGATTCCGAAATGCCGGTTTTCCGGTTCTTCCCGACTGTACGGAGAGCTGCGCCGACGCGGGCGGGTCGAGCATCGTGCTCAGGCATATGTATTGGGTACTTTTTTTCAGATGGATCAGGCACAGTATTTATTCGAATTCCAGACGATGCGCGAGCGGGCGATTGAGTTGATAGCGATTCTGGAAAACGAGGAAAAGGTGCGACAGATTCAGTCGGATTTCTCACGAGAACAATTTGATTATCTGGTGTATTCGATGAGTTCCTGCGCGTATGAGAACCTGGCCGAAGCGACCGGTCAGCTGGAAGGATACAACTCCGACGGGATGCATGCCTGCATCACGGATGGAATTCAGATCTGCCGGCGTACGGGCAAGATTGGCTGCGTCAGCTGTTTTCGCGAATATGCCTGTGACGTCTATCTGGCTGCGGATGACGCTGACATCGCCGGGCATCAATGTCGGCTGGTGATGGAGCAGGACGGCGCGTGGTCTGACCGCGGGGATCGCCGCTGGCTGGCGACCAGCAAGCTGGCCTGGCTGGCAGCCCTGCACGGACGATTCGACGAAGCGCTGACCATGATGGATCGTGCGCTGGAGTTTACACAGAATGAAGCCGTCTCGCTCAAGTTTGAATCACGGATTCGGACATTGATGGCGCGGGATACGATTCGACTGGCGGCGGGATTGCCGTCGGTCATTGAAGCTGAGCCTGAATTCATGCAGATGCCGACTGCTGACGAATGTCCGGTTTTTGAATATGGACTGGACCTGAATGCAGCGTTGCGGGCGGTGCAGCACGAAAACTGGGACGAAGGGTCTCGGCTATTGAGTCACTGGGATCAACGACTGCAAAAATGCAATGGCACGCACCTGTGGTTCGAAACACGACTGCGACTGATCGCTGTCAAGCGGTTGTCGGGACAACAGAAGCAGGCTGAAACTCTGGCGCGTCAACTGGAACAACGGGCCCGATCGGCCAACGACTATCTGACACTGCGGCGACTGCAGTTACTGCTTGACACCGCAACTCCATCACCGCTGGCGATTGCTGCTGAACCGCGGCGTGTGGGAGTGACCGATACGCAGGTGGCAGGTGACGTGACTCCGCCGCTGAGCGATGAAGACAGTGAAATGTCTCCGGAAAAACCGGGGCAGGCAGTGACGCCGTTGTCAAAAAAGATCGAATCGTTCCGGATGCGCATGAACGATCTGATGCAGGAACCGACTCAGGAAAAATTCGACAGCATCCGGACAGATATTCTGCTGATTGGTGCGCATGAGGCCATGCATCAGGAGGACGCCTGCGGGCTGTTGCATTTGATGGGGTATCTGGTTGGCGCGGGCGAAGACGGAGAGGCTGTCTGGAAATGGGCCAACTCCCTGGCGGCACCGCATCGCAGTAACGCGGTCGCGCTTTCGGTTCTGGGGGTACTCGGTGATGCTCTGCGCGGCTGTCCCAATGAAGCGCTCGCGGAAAAAATCACGACAGAACGAACGGAGCAGTTATTTCGCAAGTCCCTGGAACTGGACGCCACGAAGCCGCGTAATTTTCTGCGGGCCGGTGATCATTTCGCAGCTGAGGACAATCAGGGTGAGGCTGAACGCTGCTTCGCCAGAGCGTTTCGCCTGGATCGAGTCGATGGCAACATTGTGCGGCGACTGGCGGGTCTCTATTCGAACACCGAACGCCCGCGTGACGCATTGCATGTGCTGGATGTGAGTCTGCGCGAAGGCAGTAGTGACTCGCAGGTCGCGTTTGACGCAGCGATGCTGGCGTTCAGGCTGAAGCAGTACGATGCCACGTTGACGTACCTCGACAAGTTTGAACAACTGGCCGGCCCGAATCTGTGGACAAACTATTATCGAGGTATCTGTCACTACGAACAGGGCGATTTCCAACTCTGCCTGGAGTGCCTTGTTCTGGAAGAATCCCTTGCGGAGTCTACGGGCTGGCATCTGGAGCTGATGCGAGCGGTATCAAAGGCTCGACTAGGCGACGTATCCGGAGCTCAGCCGCATCTCACGATCGCAATGGAGACGCCTTTGTTCGAAATCGATTTCCTGTCGTCAACGGGGATCGCAGAATTGCTCCAACGCCTGTGTGTGGTGGCCGAAGAAATTATAATGGACAAGGCCCTCGTCGCCAGAGTGGAAACGCGGCTGCTGCGATCGGGTCTGATGCCGGACTCGTGGTTCCAATGGCAGCGTGAATCCACCGACCAGAAACCGATGGAAAATGTGCGACTTTATCGATGTCTGGTTCATCAGCCGCTGGATGAAACATGGAACGAGGATCCGGATCGACTGAGCGGGCAGGAAAACTGGACAACGTATATCACCGAATGGGGTGTGCTTGCAGAATCGGAGGACACCGCCCGGGAAGTCGCCATTCGCTTTCAGGCTTTGTGCTACAAGATCCCGGCACTTGTGCCGGAAGTGCTGGAAAGTGAAGAAACGTACACGGACATCCCTGGAGCCGTCTGGCAATCCGGTCGATTTGAATTGACGGATGAAAATGTCGATGACGAAGATTTGTCAGATGAGGAACTGGATTTCGACGAATGAAGTCCTGAGGGGTGCCGCCGTTATACTTCGCGCGGTCCAAAATGACACAATTGGACACTATCTGCGTCGTCGTCTTCATGCATCGACACGCGCCGTTCACGCCGATAGCGAGTGTTCCGCCCCGGTGTTCCCGGCAATTTTGTGCATTCGGTTGTCCCCGTTCGGTTGTCCATTTCATGCGACGCAGGGAGACAACCGAATGGGGACAACCGAATGAAACGCACGAAAAACAACGCCACGGAAAGCAAATGAGAAGGCTCCTCGAACATGTCGCTTTTCAGGTTTTCAAAAACGTGCCACTCATGGCCGCCTGTGGTATAACCCGCCGCGTTCAGCAATGAAGCGTGGTTTGTAGGGTGGGACCGGCCGGTCAAGCCGCGCCGGCCCACCCCGATCGAAGCCAGGAGCGGTGGGCCGAACGCTCGCAAAGCGAGTTGGTCGTACCCTGCAATACTCAACGCCTGCAATCCGAGGACCTTTACGGCATTGCAGGAGTGGGCGTTTCAGCCGCAGGTGGTTCAACGGCCGGTGTTTCAACCGCGGGAGTTTCAGCAGAGGGAGTTTCCACTGCGGGAGTTTCAACCGCGGGTGCTATCGGCTCGGCAGGTTCAATGAGCACACGATTGCGCAGACCATCGCCCAGTCTCAGCTTCCAGAGACCGTTCGCATCTTTCATCGTCACGAAACGATCAGTGATCGAAACGATCTCAGCAGAGATTTCAGAAACGGTCAGCTTTTCGCCTTCCTTCAGTGGATTCACCTTGTCGATCGCTTTGTTGCGAAACCAGGCATGCAGCACACCATCCTTGCCGACGATTCCGGACAGAATTGTGAGAGACGCAAAATCGTCTTGTACATCCAGCGCAATCTTTGCTGCGGCAGACTTCGATTCTGCGGCGCTGTCGGCCACTTTGATTTCGACATCATACTTGCCAGGCGTAAACGTCTTAGGCGGAGTCCATTTGAGCTGACCGGTCTTTTCATCAATCGCGAGCCCTTCGGGAGAGCCACCTCCGAGTGAGAACGTCAGCGTGTCCGTTGGATCGGCATCGGTCGCTGTAGCTGTGGTGGTGAATTCCTGGCCCAGGACCACGATTGCTGATTCCGGCAGCGTGATTGTGGGCGCAGAATTTTGCTGCTTGATCGTGATTTTCAGTTTGGAGTCAACTTTGATGTCCGCATTCTTTTCCTGCGTCATCAGCACGGTGGCTGTGTATTCACCGGGAGTGAGTTCTGCGATAGGCTTCCACATAAATTCACCGGACGCTGCATCAATCGTCATGCCTTCGGCGTGATCCGACAGGGCAAACTGCGCAGCTCCGAGTTCCGGATCCAGCCCATCTGCTTTTGCCGTGAATTTGACTTCTTCACCCGGCTTGATCGTTTTGTCAGACACCCCGGTGATTCGTGGCGTGTACGTTTTCGGTGGCGAAGGAATAACGAAGGGCGACGCTTTCACGAACGCAGCGTACTGATCCTGCGTTTTTTCCAGGCGATCCCATGCCACGGGAAATAATTCAACGATGGCACTCACATCATGGCTCGCGGCCTGAGTTCCTTCTGCACCACGTTCCACCTGCCAACCCGCTTCTGTGCCTGCTGTGACTCTCATCAATTCGCGATCGACACGTACAAGGAACGGGACAAATTCGTCAGGTGGTTCTGCGATCGGAAAAAGGTCATTTGTGGCCGCAGCAATTGCCGTGTCGGTATCCTTAACTGCGGTCGTGAGCGACGTGCGGGCCAGTAATTCCTGACGGTCTTCTGCTCCTTCGGCACTCATACCTTCCGCTATAAACGAAATCGTCAGACGCGGATTGCCTTTCGGACTGGGGCTGTCGATCGTCAATGAAGAAATACGATGCAGCAGGTCGGCCTGATCAAACAGGAACAGGAATTCTGTCAGGCCCTGCAGGTCGGTTTCCGCGCGGCGGACTTCGACTGCGACCGTGCTGTATTCCTTCTGAGTGGATTTGGATGCGGGGACGACTTCGATACGGCTGAAGCCACACTCTTCAGTCAGCGCCTGAACCCATTCACGATACAGTCGCTGCGCAATATCAACATCGGGCGGCAGGCTGATGGCCTTCCAGTCGTCTAAATTGCGTTGAGCAACCCCAAGCTGAATTTCATCCGCTTCGAGAATCACTGCTGCTTTTTCGGCAGCGGCCACTTCTGTCTGCAGCGCGCGAATCGGCCCGCGCAGCCAGCCATCGACTTTTGAGCGCAGCAGAAACACAAGGATGACCAGAGTCAGTCCGCCAGCAAGGATTTTCGTGCGTTTTTGATCGTCCATTACTTCTTCCGTCTGGTTACAGCTTCGCATCGGGTGCAGGGGCCGACTACGATCCCTGGTCGTCATCGGCTTCCGGCAACGTCAGTTCCAGCTCGACCTTGAAGCCATAATCCGGCGCTCCGCTCGCGGGTTCCAGCCTTGGGGTATAGGCTTTGACGCCATAACCTGCGTCCGTCAGCACTCGACCGCCTTTTTCAATGTCGGGGTTTGATTTGGCATAGCCTTGCAGCTTGATGAATCCCGTGCCATTTTTTTGGACTGTTGAAAACTGAAAATTGTCGATGAAGAATCGATCAGTTTTCGGCAGCACAGCCTGCAGTCGTACGATTTCATCCAGCCATTCAATATCGCGATCAACCCATTCGCCGATTCTGCCAGCCTGATTGAGTTCTGCTTCGCCCGCCGTAAGTTTTTGCTGGATGCCATTGTTCGACGCCAGCAATATGTCTCTCCTCGCAGTCAGTTCATTGATCTGCCCCTGTCGCCAGAAGTACACAGCGGCGAAAAGCAGCAGTGCAGCCAACGCACCGCCCAGCACAGCAATGCGGCGATAATCTTTCTTTTCCGGAGGCCTGCGCGGGTTGATCAGATCGACAGCAGCGACGGTCGCTTTAGCATGTCCCTGGATCGCTCCGGCCAAAGTGACAACATCAGTGGCGGTGATACCTTCAGTCAGTTTGCCGTGAACCAACGAGGTTGCCGGATCAATGCGTTCGATCGTGGCTGAATCGAACCGCGAAGCCAGTTGATCCGTGACGGCACTGGTTGCATCTGCGGCACCGATCAGCAAAATGCGTCGGATCCTGTGTTCGCCAAGCGACTCCGCAGCGGACATGCGTGCGCGGGTGAGTTCCGAACGCAGAGTCCGCTCGATCGCGTCGGCCGACGACCAGGAACTTCCACTGTGAGAATACAACACGGCTGTGCCGCGGAGAAATGTGACTTCGATAAAATCCCGCCGCATCAGCACGACGACATCGACCAGCGAAGCGTCTGTACTTTCGGTCAGAATCCCCGCCTGAGCCGCAGCCTGAGCCAGGCAGAACGCACTGACCCGAAGTTCTTTGAATTCAAGCCCGGCCTCGCTGAGCGTCCGACGGGCTTGTGACACCTGATCGTTAGGCGCCGTGACGAGCAGTACGTCGCGGGTCATGCTGCCGGCAATGACGGGCAGCGGTGCAAAATCCATGCTGACGGATTCGAGCGGCACAGTGAGTCGCATGGTCGCCTGCATGCGAACCATATCAGGCAATTCAGCATCCGTGACTTGTGGCAACTGGATCCGATGAATGGTCACGAATTGTCGTGGGAAGACGACCGCCACCTGCGGCCGGGTCTTGCCCGGCATGCCGACAGTCAACTGCTTCAACTGATCCACGACCGCCAGCATATCGGCTGCGTCGGCGGGGCGATCAATGATCCGGGATTCTGTAATCTCAACACGATTACCATCCGTTCGCCCGCGCGCGATAACCAGGCGATCACGATCCCATTCAATAAAGATGTCGGACATGATTTAGCTTTTGACAATTCACTGGAGTCGGGAGCTGCAAAGGCAATTGAACCCCGAAAACGGCATAGTGGTGCCGCGCAGGATGAGAAACAAGCACAGGTTGCTCAGGATACGGCATCCGGGAGAGGATTTTTCGGATTTTCCGAAGTTTCTGGCGTAAGCAGCCTTTGAAATCGCCGTTGGCGGTGCGATCACCATCAGTTGCCGGAATGGGAACCGCCATGTTTGTACCAGAGAATCTCAGTCGATGGGTCGATTGACCGGCTTGCCACGCTGATCGATTTCAATCCAGTCGTCGCCGGACTTGAGGTCCAGCCGGTATGACCGTTTCAGGATTTGCTCTTCCTGCACCAACTTATAGACGTGAAGTTCAATGATGGCGAGGTCCGGAAGTGGCACTTTTTCAAGGGTCAATTCCGCGATTCGCTTTCGCAAGGCGCGCATTTCACGAACGGAATGTTCGTCCGCAGACAACGGATCAATTTCAGACTTTATCAGGATCCGCAGGATAGTCGGTGTGTCCAACTGCATCCGTTTTTTGCCGCCATCGACACGCGGAGAGGAACCAGGGAATTCCCTGACAATCGCCTCCTGGAGAGGCTTGAATGGCCCAAGATGCAGCGTCGAGTATGCATAAAGCAGCCCTGTCGCCGTGATTCCCATGGCAAACATTCCGATCACCAGCCAGCGACCGGAAATGGTTCGAGGGGCCAGGGGAGAAGTGGTTTCAGAGTCGGACATGATGATGTGACGTTGTCAGCGGAATGCTCTGGGAATGTTGTATTACGTAGGGTGCGTGCAGCGGAGCGCAACGCACCATTTCGAGACGCCATGAGAAACAGGTGTGTTCCGCAGGCGCTGCACACACCCTACCTGGGCAGATTCTACGCACTGGCGCTGTTCGGACCGTCTTTTCCCCCGAATTTCACTCCCAGATTCCCGTGAACGACGCTTCCTGGGATTTCCCAGCCTGTTTCTCGTTGACGATCCTGCCGCAAGTCTTCTAAAGTGTTCCACATGAACCTCAGTATTAACGACATTCAGATCATTTTGATCGGCGGCATTATTCCCGCTCGACCGCCATTGCATGCCTGAGGACCATCGAAACCGATTCCAGCCCTCAGGTCACCCCTGAGGGTTTTTTTGTTGGTATTGAACAGCGTTTGACAGTCAAAGGCCGAACACATGGCTCGCATCCAGCTCTACGACACAACTTTACGCGATGGTTCCCAGGGCGAAGGCGTCAACTTCTCGCTGCAGGATAAACTGATGATCGCCAGAAAACTGGACGAACTTGGTTTTGACTATATTGAGGGCGGATATCCGCTCTCCAATCCAAAAGACGAAGAATTCTTCCAGCGTGCCGCTACGATGGAATGGAAGCACGCGAAAATCACGGCGTTTGGAATGACGCGCCGCAAGGGAATCGCTGCAAAAGATGACATTGGCATGCAGGCGCTGATTGGCAGCAAGGCTCCGGTGATCACGATCGTGGGCAAGACATGGGACCTGCATGTCACAGAAGTTCTGCGTGTATCACTCGAAGAAAATCTGGCGATGATCAGCGATTCGATTGGATTCGCAAAATCTGAAGGCAGAGAAGTCATCTATGACGCCGAGCACTGTTTCGACGGCTGGCGTGCGAACGCGGCCTACGCCGTTCAGACATGGAAAGCTGCCGCCGACGCCGGAGCCGATATGATCTGCATGTGTGACACGAACGGCGGAACGCTGCCCGAACAAATCGTCGAAGCCGTCATCGCCCTGCAGAACGCCGTGAAGTGCCGCGTCGGGATTCACACTCACAATGATTGTGAACTCGCAGTCGCAAATTCGCTGGCTGCCGTCAAAGCCGGCGCGATCCAGGTCCAGGGGACGATCAACGGGATCGGCGAACGTTGTGGCAACGTCGATCTTGTTTCCGTCGCTGCGAATCTGTCGCTCAAGCTGGATTACGAGGTTCTGGTACCTGGAAAAATCCAGCGACTGACGGAGCTGTCACGCTACGTTTACGAACTGGCCAATATGAACTTCCGTTCCGGACAGGCTTTCGTCGGCACCAGCGCGTTTGCTCACAAAGGCGGCATGCACGTTCACGCGGTGAATCGTATCGCGCGCAGTTATGAACATATTCAGCCGGAAACCGTGGGTAACGCACGCCGCATCCTGGTGAGCGAGCTTTCCGGGCGATCAAGTATCGTTGCCAAGACAACCAAGTTCAACATCAGTGAGAATAATGAACTCATGCAGAAGATCCTGAACGCCGTGCAGGATCTGGAGCATCAGGGCTATCAGTACGAAGCCGCTGAAGCATCGTTTGATCTGCTGGTGATGAAGCAGGCCGGAAGTTATGTGCCAGCATTTCAGTTAGATCATTATCGCGTCAACGTCGAAAATCAGGCGCGGGAACCGATGACGGAAGCGGTCATTAAACTCACCACCGGTACCAGTTGTCGGCACGTCGTGGGTGAAGGCGACGGCCCCGTCAACGCACTCGACAGCGCTTTGCGAAAAGCGTTAACCGCGGCGTATCCCGGTCTGTCTGAGATGACCCTGGTGGACTATAAGGTTCGCGTCATCAACAGCAGCGAAGGCACCGCCGCCCGAGTCCGCGTGGTGATTGAAAGCCGTGACAAGGACGGCATGTGGAGTACCGTCGGTGTCAGCGAAAACATCATCGAAGCCAGCTGGATTGCTCTGGTGGATGCGTTTGAATTCAAGATTCACAAAGATCGCGGAACTGTGAAAGCAGATAATGTCGGATAAAGCCGAAGTGGTGTGTCCGAAAATAAGTCCTATGGGACCCATAGGACCTATTTGTTTGACCAATCTATTCTTCGTCTTTCGCCCATAGATGATCTGCCAGCGCATTTGGTGCCGCCACGATTTCGTTTGCCTTGAAGTATGTGGTGATTTCACGGGCGGCGGCTTCAGGTCCGTCGCTGCCGTGGATCAGGTTCATCTGGCGGCTGGCTCCGAGGTCGCCGCGAATTGTGCCTGGGGCGGATTCGCGTGAGTTTGTCTTTCCCATCAGCGTTCGCATCACGGTGATCGCTTCCGGTCCTTCAACGACCATCGCCACAACAGGGCCGGATGTGATGAAACCTTCCAGATCCTTGTAAAAGGTCTTTGCGACGTGCTCTGCGTAGTGTTGTTTGCTGAGT
>CAZFDW010000014.1:32883-34139 GCA_964517865.1 uncultured Chitinophaga sp. | reverse complement strand
TGACGGATGTGGAATCACACGACACTTTTGATTTGTTGCACGGCTTCCTGGCTGTTGACTCTCAGCCCCCGTGCAGGCGCGCAGGATGAGATTGAATTCAACCGTGATGTGCGGCCCATTCTGGCAGCGAATTGTTTTGAATGTCATGGCTTCGACGTCAAGACGCGCAAGGCAGATATGCGGCTCGATACGCCAGAAGGAGCCTATGCCGAGCACGATGGTACGATCGCGGTCAAGCCGGGTGATCCGGCGGGCAGCGAACTCTGGAGCCGCATTACCAGTACCGACACAGAAGTCCTGATGCCTCCGCCGGAGTCGAAAAAAACACTGACCGACGTTGAAAAAGAGACACTGCGTCGTTGGATCGAACAGGGGGCCCGATACCAGAAGCATTGGTCGTTCGAACCGCCAAAATCACAGAAGATTCCGGAAGTCCAGACACCCGGATGGGTGCAAAATCCGGTCGATGCATTCATATTGGCAAAATTGGAACAACAAGAACTCACGCCGCAGAGTCAAGCGGACCGTGGAACACTCATTCGCCGCGTGGCTTTTACGCTGACAGGATTGCCGCCGAAGATTGCGGAAGTGGACGACTACCTCAACGATACCTCCACCGATGCGTATGAGAAAATGGTGGATCGATATCTGGCGTCGCCGCATTTCGGGGAAGAACAGGCAAGGCAATGGCTGGATGTCGCACGCTACGCTGACACTCACGGTCTGCATCTGGACAATGAACGTGAGATGTGGGCGTATCGTGACTGGGTTGTGAAAGCCTTCAATCAGAATCTGCCGTTTGACGAGTTCACGAAATGGCAGCTCGCGGGCGATCTGCTGCCTGAGCCGACTCAGGATCAACTCATCGCGACCGGATTTAATCGCTGCAACGTGACAACAAGTGAAGGCGGAGCCATTTCTGAAGAATGGCTGTATCGTTACGCCGTCGATCGCACCAGTACGACGATGCAGACATGGATGGGGCTCACAGCCGGCTGTGCCGTCTGTCACGACCACAAGTATGATCCCGTGACACAGCGGGATTTCTATTCCATGTATTCATTCTTCTATTCGACGTCCGATCCGGCGATGGACGGCAATATCAGCACGACAAATCCATTCCTGAAAGTGCCGAACGCTGAACAGAAAGTTGCTCTCGAGACCGCTCAGCAACTGGCCGTGACTTCGAAGAAAGCCCTCGAGGATGCGCTCGCTGCGATCGAGTATTCCGATCCGGCAAATGCTGCGGCAAATGC
>CAZFDW010000014.1:0-32783 GCA_964517865.1 uncultured Chitinophaga sp. | reverse complement strand
GCTCATCGACGATGCTTTTCCGCTCGGGACCAATACACGCAATACTTCGCGAAACGACACGACATGGCGGCTTGATCCGGCATTCGGTGCGAAGTCCGGTCGGCGTGTGATCGAACTGGCGTATGGGTCTCAGTATGATCTGAACATTGATTTCACGCTGATTCCTGTCCTTGTCCCGATTGAGGGCCGACTGGAATTCTGGCTGCGAATTGATCCCTTCAACCCACCGACGGCGTTTGCGGTGCAATACAACGACGGCGGAAATCGTCGCATCGTATGGGGCGACAAATCAACAATCGGCTTCGACAAAGCCGACGCAGATATGGGACCGATTCCGACTGCAGTTGATTGGATTCAGGTTTCCGCGCCTTTTGAATCCGCAGGTTCAAAGCCTGGTGCCCTCGTGAAGACCATGGTGCTGATTCAGAACGGCGGCAAAGTGTGGATCGATGACCTGCGAATCGCGGGAAAGTCGGATCGCACGAAGGATCCATTGTCGTCGTTCGAGCGCTGGTGGGAAATAAGCAAAGGGACGAATCCTGCAGGCATCAGTGGCGAACTTCGTACGCTGCTGGTCGCTGGTCCGGGCGATTCCATCACTGCCGAACAGCGCAGCCAGTTGCTGCGATTCTGGCAGCAAAACGTGCAGCGAATCTCAGAATCGCCGATTGCGCAACTGCGTGAAGCGGCGGCCATCGCCGATCAGGATGTGGCGCATCTCAACGGTGCGATTCCTGGCACGTTCGTTTTCAATGATCTGCCCGCACCGCGCGATGCGTTTATCATGCTGCGTGGCCAATACGATAAGCCGGGTGAAAAAGTCGAGCCGCGTGTTCCGACGGAATTTGCTCCGCTGAAAACGGCGGACGGCCAGCCATTTCCGGCCGATCGGCGCGCGAATCGCCTGGATCTGGCACGGTGGTTTTTGGCCGAAGAAAATCCGTTGACGACGCGCGTCACGGTCAATCGGGTCTGGCAGCAGTTGTTTGGGATCGGTCTGGTGAAGACCAGCGACGATTTTGGAACACGCGGCGGTCTGCCCAGCCATCCGGAATTGCTCGACTGGCTGGCAGTTCATTTTCGTGAATCCGGCTGGGACACGAAACAGTTGTACCGGCTGCTGCTGACTTCGGCGACGTTTCGTCAGGATTCGGCAACGAGTCATGATCTGCATCAGCTGGATCCTGAAAATCGACTGCTGGCGCGCGGCCCGCGTTTGAGACTCGATGGCGAACAGCTCCGCGACAACGCATTGGCGGTGAGCGGACTTTTGAATTCAGCCATGGGCGGTCGCGGAGTGATGCCGTATCAACCGCCGGACATCTGGGAACCGGTCGGGTACGAAAACAGCAACACACGATTCTATATGCAGGACCACGGCGCAGATCTTTATCGCCGAAGCCTGTATTGTTTCATCAAGCGCACAGCCCCGCCGCCGTTCATGACAAATTTTGACGGCCCGAATCGCGAACAGTTCTGTTCCCGTCGGGAACGCAGCAACACGCCTCTGCAGGCATTGCAGTTAATGAACGACGTGCAGCACTTCGAAGCCGCCAGAGCCCTCGCGGAACGTGTTCTGGCAGAAGGCGGCGCGGATACCAATTCCCGGGTGGAGTTTTTGTACCGGACCGTCCTGTCGCGTAAACCGACCGCAGATGAAGTTCGAATTGTGACATCCTCGCTGCAGACGCAGTTGCAGATCTTTGCCTCGGACGCCGACGCTGCGACCAGAGCAATTCACGTTGGCGAATCAGAACCGAAGAAAGTTGCCGCCGATCTTGCGACGGCGGCGTGGACGATGATTGCAAATCTGATCCTGAATCTGGATGAGACGGTGATGAGAAATTAGTGCTCTGTCAATCGTGTATTGAGGTGTGCCACTGGCTCTGCCAGTGCTTCCTGCTAATCGGGAGCAATGGCAATGACAATGCCAGTGGCAGGCAACCCATCAAAGAATGCGTGACAGAGCACCTGGATATTGGATTCCTGCCCGCACAGACCGAGAGAAATTATGAACTCAATTGACGACTATTTACTGTCTCAGACACGCCGTCAGTTCTTCGGCCACGGTGCGTTGCGCATGGGGGGCGTTTCACTGGCGTTGATGGGGGCTCAGCAGGCGGCGGCTCAGGAATCGGCGGCTGTTGAAAAAGTTCATCCTCCATTGCCGGGGTTTCCACATTTCGCGCCCAAAGCAAAATCCATCATTTATCTGCACATGAATGGTGGACCGTCACAGTTGGACACATGGGACTACAAGCCGCATCTCGCAGACCATTTTGACAAGGATCTGCCGGATTCGATCCGGCTGGGCCAGCGAATTACAACGATGACCAGCGGCCAGGCGAGGTTGCCGGTAGCTCCGTCGCTGTTCAAGTTTGCGCGTTACGGTCAGGCCGGAACATGGGCCAGCGAACTGCTGACTCATACGGCTCAGCACATCGACGACATCGCACTGGTTCGCAGTGTGCATACGAACGCCATTAATCACGATCCGGCGTGTACGTTCGTAACGACCGGCAGCGAAGTGCCTGGCAAACCGAGTCTGGGTTCATGGCTGGCGTACGGGCTCGGCAGCGAGAGCAACAACCTGCCGGCTTTCGTTGTACTGACCCCGCGCTGGACGTCGAAGCAGGCGGCTCAGGCATTGTTTTCACGAATGTGGAGCAGCGGGTTTCTGCAGTCGAAATACACCGGCGTCGCGCTGCGGAGTGTGGGCGATCCTGTGTTGTATATCGACAACCCCGACGGCGTTTCCGCCAGTCATCGGCGGGCGATGCTGGACAGTCTGGCAGAACTGAATCATCGGACGTTTGAACGCTTCGGTGATCCGGAAACGCAGACGAGGATTGCACAATACGAAATGGCATTTCGGATGCAAAGCAGCGTGCCGGAACTGATTGATTTGTCGGGTGAAACGCAGGCCACGCTCGACATGTACGGGCCGGAAGTTTCAAAACCGGGAACGTTTGCCGCCAGCGCGTTACTCGCGCGCCGCATGGTCGAACGCGGTGTGCGGGCAGTGCAGATTCTGCATCGCGGCTGGGATCAGCACGGCTCGTTGCCGAGCGAAATCCGGCATCAGTGCTACGACACTGACCAGCCCTGTGCCGCATTGCTGCAGGACCTGAAACAGCGTGGTCTGTTGGAGAGCACTCTGGTCGTCTGGGGCGGAGAATTCGGCCGCACGGTGTATTCGCAGGGAACTTTAACGTCCACAAATTATGGTCGTGACCATCATCCTCGCTGTTTCAGCATGTGGCTCGCTGGCGGCGGTATAAAAGGTGGTACGGTGTATGGGGAGACGGATGACTTCAGTTACAACGTCATCGACAAGCCGTGTCATGTGAATGACCTGAATGCAACTTTGCTGCATTGCCTTGGGATTGACCACGAACGCTTTTCATACCGCTTTCAGGGTCTGGATCAGCGTTTAACCGGCGTGGAACCACAGCATGTCCTGCAGGAGATACTGGCATGAAGATCAAACCTGCCACGATCGATGCGTATCTTGGATCGGTGAGCGGTGAAACACGTGCAGCCCTGGAGAAACTTCGGAAGACAATTGGCAGTGCAGCGCCAAAAGCCGAAGAGTGCATCAGTTACGGAATTCCAGCCTTCCGTCTGCATGGAATGCTGGTCGGTTTCGGCGCAACCGCCAAACACTGCTCCTTCTATTTGATGAGTTCATCCACTGTCGAAGCGTACGCCGAGGAACTACGGAGTTACGACACTAGCAAGGGTACGATCCGATTCCCGGCAGACAAACCGCTGCCGGTTGCCCTTGTGCGCAAGCTTGTGAAGGCCAGAATTGCGGAAAACATGTCGCGGAAAGAACAGGCATAGGGACTGTCGCCTGAATCAGGCTGTGCCAAGCCTACGATTTTTGAAGCTTTTCGAATTCAGGTGGATTTCGCGGCAAGGACCTCGTTCACAACATTGCCGAACACATCCGTCAGTCGATAATCTCGTCCGGCGTGGCGGTAGGTGAGGTGTTCGTGGTTCAGACCGAGCAGATGCAGAATCGTAGCGTGAAAGTCGGGCATCGTGACTTTATTGTCCTGCACGTAATAGCCAAATTCGTCAGTCTGGCCATAACTCATGCCACCTCGCACGCCGCCGCCTGCCAGCCAGATGCTGAAGGCGTGCGGATGATGATCGCGGCCGTCTGTGCCCTGAGCGGCTGGTGTGCGACCAAACTCGGTACCAAAGATGACCAGAGTGTCCTCAAACAGGCCGCGTGATTTCAGGTCCTGAAGCAGTGCAGCAATGGGCTGATCCACTTTCTTTGCGTTGGTTGTGTGATTGTTCCGCAGGTCACCATGGGCGTCCCAGTAATTCCGCGGATAGCTGAAGTTGACCTGCACGAATCTGACGCCGGCTTCCACGCAACGGCGTGCCAGCAGACACTGGCGGGCAAATTCGTCGGTTGGTTCGACGTTGATTCCATAGCGTGCCTGAGTTTCGGAAGTTTCGCGGGAGATGTCCAGGACTTCCGGAGCTTCGGCCTGCATGCGAAAGCACATTTCAAACGAAGCGATGCGAGCTTCGAGTTGTGGGTCATCACCGACTTTTGCGATATGCTGCCGATTACGCCGCATCAACAGATCAAGCTGCATGCGCTGTAGCGTCGGATCATCGCCGGGGGCGAGATTCGACAATTGAGTGTCCCGGAAATTCGTGCTGCCGTCGCCGATGCGGGTGCCCTGAAAGCTTGCAGGCAGGAATGCGGATCCATAATTCTGCGTCCCGCCGTGATAAAGCGATGGACTGAGACTGATGAAGCCCGGCAGATTCTGATTTTCCGTACCCAGCCCGTACAGGGTCCATGCTCCCAGACTTGGTCGCGCGAAGACTCCGCTGCCGGTGTTGATGTTCAGCAGTGCCGGGCCGTGTGAGACCTGATCACCTCCGTTCATCGAACGAATCACACAGATGTCGTCGATGCACGATCCGATCTGCGGGAACAACTCACTGACTTCGATTCCACTCGCACCGTACGGCTGAAATTTCCACGGCGAAGCCAGCAGATTGCCCGTCGGAGCGAATTCGAATTTCGGCTTGGCAACCGGCAGCGGCTGCCCATTGAGTTCGGTCAGTTTCGGCTTGGGATCAAATGAATCGACATGCGACACGCCACCGTGCATAAACAAAAAGATGACACGTTTTGCCGTGGCTGGAAAGTGCGGCGACTTCGACGCCAGCGGACCTGCGTGGCCCGCGTCAGCCACGACCGATTCCTGGAGCAGGCTCAACAAAGCCAGATTTCCAAAGCCGCACGCCGATTCGCGAAGCATGTGTCGTCGGGATAATGACATGGTGACCTCAAAGTGGTTCGTGTGGGAATTCATTCCACGTACAGGAATTCATTCGAGCAGAGCAGAGCCTGACAGTAACTCTGCCAGGCCATCAGCATGCGGGTTTCGACCGGGCGAGCCAGAGCTGCTGCGGAGGCTGCATAGGCTGTCAGAAATTTGCTGGCCTGGCTTGATTCTTCGGGAGTGGGATTTCTGCCGAACACCAGCTGATGGACTTGTTCAATTCGCTGTGCGTCAGATTGAGACGCATCCGCCAGCAAACGATTGGCAAGGGCTTCAGCCTGTTCGCGGACAAACCGGCTGTTGAGCAGAAACAGCGACTGCGAGGCGACCGTGGTTTCGCTGCGAACGGCAGTCACTCCATTCGGATCAGCCGCATCAAATAATGCCAGGACGTCCGGCAGCACGTTGCGGACAATTGGAAGATAGATGCTGCGTTTCAGAAATGTTGTGTAGATGGGATCGTCCGCGGAAAGGCGATTTGGCAAAATCATGGCCCCGATGTTTTCGGCTTTACTGACAAGATACTCACCACTTTCGTTCGTGCCGGGAATTCGATCCAGATTGCCGCTCACCGCCAGCATCGCATCGCGGAGTTCTTCTGCTGACAATCGACGTCGATGTAGAAGTGCGGAACTTCGGGCAGGAATCGCGGCATCCACGAGACTCTGCGTCTCGGACTCTGCATTCTGCATTTGATAGGCATTCGACAATACGATCCGCCGGTGGACGTCCTTGACGCTCCAGCCTGATTCCACGAATCGCGAGGACAGCCAGTCGAGCAACTCCGGATGTGAGGGTCGTTCACCGCGTGTTCCAAAGTTGTCACTCGTGGCCACGAGTCCGCGGCCAAAGTGGTGCTGCCAGATGCGATTCACCATCACACGGGCGGTGAGCGGGTTGTCAGGGCTCGCGATCCATCGAGCGAGTTCCAGACGACCGCTGCCAGCGACATCACTGGCGTTCGCGCCCGTCGCGTTGTGATGCGAGAGGATCTGCACAAATCCGCGCGGAACAGTTGCCCCCAGCGTGAACCGATTCCCCCGCAGGTGGACTCGCAGGTTTCGTGGCATTGTTTCTTTGGGCGCCATGACGATGACTGGTTCTTTCCCGTCGCCCTGCGGAATCGGGAATTCCCACCACATCGTCGCGTTACGGACCTCATTCTGAAACGGTTCCGTGCTGCGAAAGATTCCGGCCAGCGCGTAGTAGTCTGTAATCCGGATCGGATCAAACTTGTGATCGTGACAACGAGCACATGCGAGCGTCAGTCCCAGCATCGCTCGGCCCGTCACGTCAATCTGATCATCCACAATGTCGAGACGCGACTGCTCCTTGTCCGTCTCCGCCAAAGCCTTTGGCCCAACCATCAGGTAGCCCGTCGCAATCGTCCGCCGTGTGTTCGACTCCACCGAATCCGTTGGTGGCAGCAGATCGCCAGCCAGTTGTTCAAGCAGGAACTGGTCATAAGCCAAATCCTGATTGAATGCATCGACGACATAGTTGCGATATCGCCATGCATACCGCATTACAGCATTGGCATCATTCGCGGTTGTTTCCGCATAACGCACAACATCCAGCCAGTGCCGGGCCCAGCGTTCGCCGTAATGAGGCGATGCGAGCAGCCGATTCACCACGTGCTCATAGTTCTGCGGAGAATCATCTGCCAGAAACGCCGCCACTTCTTCCGGAGTCGGAGGCAGGCCCGTCAGATCAAAAGTCACTCGACGCAACAGCGGAAGCCTGTCGGCTGGCAGTGCAGGTTTCAACCCCGAATCTTCCAGGGACTTCAGAACAAACCGATCCACTGGCGACTTGATCCACGCTTCGTTGATTACAGACGGTGGAACGGAGTCCTTCACAGGCTGCCAGGCCCAAAAACTCTCTTCGTCCTCAGTGAATGTGGCTTTCGGAGCCAACTGGCTGAACCGTGGCAGTGTCAGCCCGAATTTTTCGGCAAGGTGCCCCTCGACAGCCAGACGCTCACTGTCAGCCAACGCTCGGTTATAAACGATGACTTCCCCCACATCGCCCTGAATCGCACCGGCCCAGCTGACGGCTTTGCCCAGGTACGCTCCGATGTCGGAACGATGCTGAATATCAGGAACGGTGTCCCGACCTTCAAGCGGTTCACCCGTTGGCCGAACTGCGGGCTCCCCGTTGAGATACATCCGTGTCGTCGCGCGCATCGGACCAGGCTGCTTGATCACGGTCAGAATCATCGTCCTGCCGTAGTGAGCTTTGAAAGAACCACTGCCCAGAGAGGCGTCATGATTCCATCCACCCGCAAAATGCAGCGCGTGATCTTCGCCGCGATTGATCTGGATCAAAGCCGCAAGCGGTCGACCCGGATCACCGCCAGGATTTGCGGGATTGCCAAACCCAAAGACTCCATCATAGGGAGGCTGAGCTTCGTGCTGCTGCAGGTTCATCACCAGGATGATAGACAGCGCCGCATCGCCGCGAATGTCGATCGGACGATCCGGCGACGAGGCCAGTCCTGAAGTCGTCTCAAATCGTACCGCCGGGCGTTTCAACAAGGTACTCTCTCTGGCAAACTTCGCGGGCAGTCCAACACCGTCGGCGCGTATCCCTTTCGTCGCAGACACGTCGCGCCCATGACCGCTGTGATCGGGCCAGAGATACACAGGTTCGCCATCGTTGAGCGTCAGAGAATCCGCTTTCAGCCATAACTGCAGCGACTTCGCCAATTCACCTGCATTGGGATCTGTCGAGGAAGGAATCGATGGGTCCGATAAACTGCTCGCTGGCACCGTCGTCGATCCATCAGGCCAGAAGGCTCCGGTCCTGATCCACTCGGCGAGCCCCGCAATCTGCATGTCCGTCAACCTGCCGTCCGGAGGCATTTCGAGCCCATTCTCATGTCGCACGGCCTGCAACAGCAGACTCTCATCCGGTTTGCCGGCGATGACCGCCGGCCCTGTCTCGCCTCCCTTTTGAATTCCTTCACCAGAATCCAGCCGAAGCCCACCTTTTGTCATCGCTTCCGAGTGGCATTTGAAACAACGTTCGATCAGCAAGGGGCGGACATTGGTTTCAAAGAATCGTTCGACGTCGGCGTTCCCCGATGTATCCTGGCCCAAGCCCTGATTGCAGGAACTCATCAGCATCACACTTGCGAAAATGCAGTGCTGAATGGCTGCTGTGATGCGAATCATGGAGTTGCCCTTTTTTTCAGCGAAGACTTCCCTCGTAGCGCACTCCGCGAAGGCGCGCGCCAGAAACGAATGGACGGTAGTTCAGTTGGCACTAATCTCCGCAATCTCCCCGTGGAGCGATGACCAGAACCATTTGTCACTGAACCGCTTTTTCGACAGAGGCCTTCATTCTTGCAAGGCCGGTCTTTGCGACTTCCAGAGGATCCAGTTTCCAATAGTCGCGATTGAACAATTCAAGCGACAACACGATGCTGCGCCCGTGGCCTCCGATCGCATTCAGGATCTGTGACATCGGCGCGATTCCATCGCCCGGATAGACGCGGTCCGAATCGTTCATTTTTTCGCGAGACGGCGTTGCCGGATAATCATTGACGTGAAAAACCTGCAAGGCATTGTCGCTCAACAACCCAAGTCCCGTGAAGTCTGAGCCGCCTCTGTAGAGATGATAAATGTCCAGTAACAGACAGGCTTTGGGGTGTCCGGTTTCACCGACGACGTACATCACTTCGCCAAGTCGCGACAGGTTGTTTGAAAAGCCCCAGATTTCAAGTTGAGGCACCACGCCTGCCTGATCGCCCACTTCCAGCAGGGCTCGAAAACGTTCGGCAACGACCTGCAATTCGAGTTTTGGGCTGTCACCCTGATGCGCACCGACGGGAGGTGCTGCGATGCGTGTGCCGCCGATTTCGCGGAGCATGTCCATGTCGCGTTTTGCTTCTTCCAGAGCTTCCTTGCGGCGTTTCTCGTCGTCAACGATCCATGGAGCGAATCCGATGGCGCTTTCGACGGTGAGACCGGCATCTGAAATTCGCTTGCCAAGATCGGGCAGCTTTCCACCGCCATTGACGAATTCCCGCAGCGTCGGAATCCAGGGTTCGATGGCGTCGTATCCAGCGGCACCGGCGATATCCACTTCCTTTTCGATCCCTAACTTAGGTTCACGAATCGTGCTGGTGTTCAGGCAGAAGCGAAAACCGTCCGCCGCTTCGCGAATACTTGGAGCAGCCAAAACCGTCGATGCCCCGGCAGCGGCATTCGAACGTGCCAGAGTCAGCCCGACGCCTGACAGCGTTGCAGACGACAGAAAACGGCGGCGATCAGTGAACATTCCGGACCTCGGGAGTGCTGGGTTTTGAAACAAGGAAGATGAGGAAAGACAGTGAAAACACGAGAAAAAATAACGATTCAGGCTTCGAAATGGAACTGAGCTCCGCGCGGCCAGAAATGAGTCCGGCGAGCGGAGTGGCGTGAGCCCTCCGGTACCTCGTTTTTGTACCGGCAAGCTGACGCATGCCGCTCGCCTATTCTCTCAATCATTCCACACAGGCATCGCATGTCGCGTATTTTGCCTGTGATTCTCATAGATTTATGCTGATGGGTTAAGATGGAAGATTCTCACTTGAAAGGCGGCCGACCGGCGGTACTCTAGGTCTGAAGCAAGCGACAGTCATTTGGAGTGCGGCGACTTGTCGCCGCTTTGCCTTTCGAATACGGGAATTTTGTCCATCAGCGCGAGGAAACAGCAAGTCATCCATTCCAATTTCAGGTGAAATCCACCGCACAAACGAACATCGTTTCCAGAGCCAAATTACCTGAAAAAGAAAGCGGTGACGAGTCACCGCACTCCAAAGGTCGCTTGTTTAGGGTCTAGAAGTCTGTCTGAATAGCGCTTTTCTTGTGAGCCGCAAGGCACTAGCCGTGGGTGTGTGTCTGCCGTGTTTTCAGTGGGCCACCGGCGGCTAGCGCCTTGCCGCTCAGGTAAACCAAGTGCCATTGGGCTAGCGGGCTGTTGATTTAGTGCCAGATTTCGCATCTTTGTTTACCGCCGAGCCGGAGGCGACGGCTCGCGGAATAGCCGTCGCCTCCGGCTCGGCGGTAAACGATTAAGTCAACAGACCGCTAGCGCCGATCCGCTCATTAAGTCAACAGACCGCTAGCGCCTTGCGGCTCACAGTTTTGGAGTATCGGGACAGACTCCTGTATTACGCACCATTTCGCGAAATTTATTCGTTGCAGACCAAACATGAAACTTGCATGGCATTTTAGCAAAGTGAACCCTCGGTTTAAAAACCGCGAAGCGACTCAAGGTGAGTTTTTCGCGAACGATACCGAGCTGCGGGCATTCGTGCGGGAAGCCGTTCAGAATTCTCTGGACGCACGGCGTTCTGGCCATACCGGGCCGGTCTCCGTTCGGATTTTCGTTTCGGGCAGCAAATCCGCATTATCGATAGATGCGTCAAAGCGATATTTCAAAGGTGGCTGGGACCATTTTCACGCCGAAGGCAGCGGTCTGCGAGACTCACCGGGCCGGGACGATCACTGTTGTTTCATCACGTACGAAGACAGCGGCACCACGGGACTGACGGGTGATGTGCATCAGTACCATGAAGTGGCTGGCGTCCGGAATCCATTCTACTACTTCTTCCGGGCCGAGGGGCAGTCGAATAAGACGGAGTCGGGGCGAGGTCGTTGGGGACTTGGCAAGTTCGTTTTTCCCCGTTGCAGCCGTATTCGCAGTTTTTTTGGCGTCACGGTTCGACACGATGACCGCCAGCGGTTGCTCGTTGGCCAGTCGATTTTGCGTTCGCACAACATTGAGGACAAGAGCTTTACGCCGGACGGATGGTTCGGCGAGAAACCCGATAAGGACGAAGCCGCCGCGCCGGTGGACGACCAGGATTTTATTCAGCAGTTTGCGGCAGATTTCTGTCTGGAACGCGGACACGATCCCGGCCTTTCCATCGTCGTACCATTTTGTGACGAACGCTGGACGCCGGCCGCAGTTGTGGACGCGATCGTGCAGGACTATTTTTACCCGATTCTGAAAGAAGATCTTGTCGTTACGGTAGAAGACGCGGACACGCAAACAGTCCTCAATGCACAGTCGCTGGCCACTGTTGTCAGCGAAAGTGCCGATGTTATTCGTGAGCTGATTCAGCCTTTGCTGAATCTGACGCAGTGGGCTCTGCACCGGAACGACGAAGAATCATTGATCGTTCTCAGTAGTTTTGCGGGGAAGGCGACCAAATGGAACCGCAAAGCCATCGACGACGGGCTGTTCGAAGACATGCGAAAAGCTCTGCAGGAGGAAGGCCGCATTGCCGTTCGCATCCCGGCACTTGTGCAGTACCGGAATGGACTCAGCAAACGCACGCAGTTCGATGCCTATATTGAACGTGCCGAAGGGTCACCGCAGAAGAGACCCATGTTTATCCGCGACGGCATTGTGATTTCTGATGTCCGTTCCCGGCTCATGCGGGATGTTTATGCCATCGTGGCGATTGATGATGCTCCGCTGACTGGTTTTCTGGGTGACGCTGAGAATCCCGCGCATACGGAATGGAGTGAGGAAACATCTCACTTCAAAGGCAAATACGTGAACGGTGCGGCGACGCTGCGGTTTATCCGCAACGCAGTGTCTGATCTCTGCCAGATGCTGGCAGAAGCTGCCGATGACGATGATCCCGAGCTACTGCTGGACGTCTTTTCTGTCGGGACCGCCCACGATCAGCCAGGTATGCCGGTTGAGTTCTCGTCAATGACCAATAAGGGTGGCGATGCCGCGATGCAACGGCTGAAAGTCCTGAACGCGAAGCCACGCAGACAGAAGTCGTTTCGTTTGTCGAGTCGTCAGGGTGGTTTTCGTGTCGGTAGTCTCTCAGATGTGGATGAACCACGCCGGCCGGTGGAAGTGCTGGTCGCGTACGATCGCCGCGGCGGTAGTCCGTTAAAAAAATATTCGACGGCTGATTTTCGCCTGGACCAAAATCCAATTCGCATCGAATCCAGGAACGCGACCACCGTGATCCGCGATGCCAATCAATTGTTGATTTATCCGCTTGCTGATGAATTCAGCGTCGTGGTGACCGGCTTTGACCTCAATCGTGATCTGTTCCTGCAGGCTCGCAACAGTCTGCAGTCAAACAAAGTCAGGAAGGCTGCCAGCACGGCGGAACTTCAGGATGCGCATGCTTAAGTAGCGGGCCCCAGCCGCCATTGTTTTGCAGGAGTCAGAACGAGTATACCTCAAGCGGTCAAGATTGAGAGATTTGGCGAGCGGCATGCGTAAGCTTGCCGGTACAAAAACAACGTACCATTGGGCTCACGCCGCTCCGCTCGCCGGTCTCAATTCTGACCGCGCGGAGTATTGCTCGAGTCGGGCCCACCGATTGGCTGCAACCGTGGAATTGAAGCCCGCAGGTTGAGCCACTGCAACTGGACACCGGCCACTTGCAGCGGTGTGTGCAGATTTAGAAGCCATTCATCGAGCAGGCCGTCCTGACAGAGTCGCTCGATGTGCGGCGACATCAAATCACACGCTTTGCAGAATACGACTTGTTTTGCCGGCCAGTGAATCGCCACAAACGCAGCGATGGAATCACTTGTCACGCTCCATGATTCCGGCAGTGCCCTGGAATGCAGTCTCATTTCCTCACGAAGAAACGCTGATGTGTCCAGCAAGACGGCGTTGAGTTGCCGCCATGCTGTGTCGGCGTCGATCCGGTTTGACACGACAGGCAGACATGTGCTGACACGCGACAGAATCGCGGCGTTCAATGTCATTGCTGCGATGGCATCCCAATGAGCCTGCGTTGCCGTGAGACCGCAAACGTCATCCAGTCGTCGAATGACATCCGCCGCCGCACCACCCCCGACAATGAACAGCACGTGCCGGGGAGACAGCAGATTCACGACAGCGTCCAGCCGTTCGCACAAATCCGGCAATGTCAGTAAACTTCCACCAAGTTTGACGATGACCGGAGACATCTGTTTCATACGCATGAATCGTGGTACACGTTGCGGCCGGTGAGTTTTTTTCAGGGGGGGGGCTTAATTAATAATCTTGCTGATCGGGTACTCCACAATTCCTCGCGCGCCGGCTTGTTTGAGTTGCGGGATGGTTGTGCGAACAATACTTTCGTCCACGATGGTATTCAACGCAACCCATTCCGAATCAGACAAATGCGACACGGTCGGGGTCTGCAGCGCCGGGAGGATTCTGAGGACCGCGTCGAGATCGCGTTGATGCACGTTCATCATCAGGCCGACTTTGCCTTCCGCTTCCAGACAGGACTGCAGCATCAGTGCGATATTATCGATCTTTGATTTGACCCAGTCATCGGCATACGCCGTGCGATTGGCGATGAATCGCGTCGTGCTTTGCAGCACTTCGTCCATGATTCGCAGATTGTTGGCGCGGAGCGAACTGCCGGTTTCCGTTACTTCCACGATCGCATCGGCCAGCTTTGGCGGTTTGACTTCCGTTGCGCCCCAGGAAAATTCCACATTCGCCTGGACGCCATGTTTTTCCAGAAACCGAGTTGTCAGCCCAACGGCTTCGGTAGCGATGCGTTTGCCCTGAAGATCCGCGACAGTCTTAATCGGGGAATCTTCCGGAACACACAGCACCCAGCGTACCGGGCGGCGGCTGACTTTCGAAAACACCAGTTCGCACACCTCATGCACATCGGCATTGGTTTCCAGAATCCAGTCGTAACCCGTGATGCCGGCGTCCAGAATGCCGTTCTCAACGTATCGCGCCATCTCCTGAGCACGAATCAGCATGCATTCGATTTCCGGGTCATCGACCGTTGGGAAATAGGAGCGCGAGGCAAACTTGATGTTGTAACCCGCGCGGCTGAACAGTGCCGCTGTGGATTCCTGCAGACTGCCGGCTGGAATGCCGAGTTTTAGAATTTGACCTGACATGAAAACTTACCTCTGAAACGCAGTCGCCTGCGGCTTGCCGTGAATCGATAGTCTCACTTCCCGTAGACCGACTTTGGATCGAACACTCGTTCGCCTTCCACGGTGAAGCTTTGAGTTGCCGGATCAATCCGACGGAAGAAGCAACTGCTGTATCCTTCATGACACGCCGCGCCGCCGACTTGCCTGACCTTCACCAGCAATGTGTCGCCATCGCAGTCAAAATAGATGGCGTGCAGTTCCTGAACGTTGCCGCTCTCTTCGCCTTTACGCCAGAGCTTTTGACGACTGCGGCTGAAGTAGCAGACGCAGCCGGTGCGGAGCGTTTCTTCATACGCTTCCCGGTTCATCCATGCCATCATCAGGACTTCGCCGGTCGAAGAATCCTGCGCGATCGCGGGAAGCAATTCAGACTTTGAAAAATCGGGACCAGTCACTTCGGCCATGGGGCAAAAACCAGATTCCAGTTTTGTGAACAGAATGAACGTCGCCGGAGCATTGAACTTTGATTCCAGTGTGTATCTTCAGTGGCGTACCCTATCGTTCGCTGCGAGCGATCTCCACCGGGGACACGATTTCGCCTCTCCGGATGGCACATTTTCCCGAGATTTTCACAATTCTGACGTCCAGGATCACTATGCCGACGACCCGGTCGTGTCTGGAAACGCCTGGCCACGTGTCCATGCGGTGCCTAACATGCTGTCACCGCCTTGAAGACTCGAACCTATGGCAAAACTTTCGAGCGGACCAGTGAAAGCCATGTTACGGCAGGGCAGACTGTGAATTTGCAGGGTCGCAAGCATTGGGTCAGCCGTGACAAAGCCGAGGAAACCTCTGCCGTCAGATCCCGGTTTCTGATATGCTTGAGCCTCCCATTTTGCATCAAGTTTTTTTCAATTGAACCCATGAACAGTTTCCACCACATTGTAACCCGACTGCTGATGTGTGCTGTCATCAGTGCCGCATGTCAGCCCGCCTTTGGCCAGGAGACTGCAGCTCCGCAACCGGATATTTCGAAAAACAACCTCTCGCAGGCATTCGAAAAAAACAGTCTGCCCGATTGTTTTGGAAAACGTTTTGAGCTGAAAGAATTGCATTCAGCACCGATTGTCGTGGTCGCATTTGTCGGCACGGAATGTCCGTTAGCAAAACTCTATGGACCACGACTGCAGGAACTCTCTGTTCGTTACGCGGAGCAGGGCGTGCGTTTTGTCGGAGTCTGCTCCAACGTCCAGGACAGCCTCTCTGAAATCGTGGCTTATAGAAACAAGGCCGGTATCACGTTTCCGATGCTCATCGACAGTCAGCAGGAATTTGCGGATCTCCTGCAGGCG
The DNA here is from genome assembly GCA_964517865.1 of uncultured Chitinophaga sp. GTDB lineage: Bacteria > Planctomycetota > Planctomycetia > Planctomycetales > Planctomycetaceae > SXXK01. The sequence continues at coordinate 17,246 of CAZFDW010000014.1, read as the reverse complement.
CAGCGGACACCGGAAATCGTAATCCTGAACAAGGACAGAACGATCCAGTATCACGGTCGCATTGACGATCAGTACGGGATCGGCGTGATTCGCGAAAAGCCTCAACAGGAACCGGCCGCACTCGCGATCGATGCGTTGCTCGCCGGAAAATCACCCGAGGTTGCCGCCACAGACGCTGTCGGCTGCCTCATCGGACGGCACCGCAAGATCGTACCACACGGAGACATCACGTATTCGAAACATATCGCCCCGATTTTCAATGCGCGCTGCATGGAATGTCATCGACCGGGCGAAATCGCCCCGTTTTCACTCACCAGCTTCGCCGATACGGTCGGCTGGGAAGCTACGATCGCCGAAGTCGTCTCAGAAGAACGCATGCCGCCCTGGAATGCAAACCCGGAATTTGGCCACTTCAAAAACGACGCACGTCTGTCGGCCGACGAAAAACAGCTCATTCGCGAATGGATCAAGAACGGTTGCCCGGAAGGTAATCCTGCGGACTTGCCGACGCCACCAGAGTTCGTGACTGGCTGGAGAATGTCTCAGCCGGACATGATCATTCCGGTTCGCGACGAAGCGTTCACTGTGCCTGCGACGGGAGTCGTGGACTATCAGTATCTCCGAGTTGATCCGAAATTCACAGAAGACAAATACGTCGTCGCTGCCGAAGCAAGACCGGGCAATCCCGCCGTGGTGCATCACATTATTGCATTTCTGATGCTTCCAGGGCAGACAGAAGTCACGCTGGGGAAAATGCTGATTGGTTATGCCCCTGGCACATCACCTCTGATATTCCCGGAAGGCGCGGCGATGAAGGTTCCGGCGGGGACTCAGATCATATTTGAAATGCACTACACGCCCAACGGCACCGAACAAACGGACATCAGCAACATCGGACTGAAGTTTATTGATGCATCGAAAGTTGTGCATGAAGTCGTCGGGCTGGAAGCAGTCAATCCCAAGCTTCGCATCCCGCCCGGAGCCGCCGCCCACCCGGTTGTGTCAAGCGAGAAATTTCGCGAAGACATCACCCTGTTGAGTCTCACGCCGCATATGCACCTGCGAGGCAAGTCATTTCGATATGAAGCAGTTTTCCCTGACGGTAAGTCGGAGATCCTGCTGGATGTTCCGAAGTACGACTTCAACTGGCAGTTGCGTTACGAATTCTCCGAGCCGCGACTGATTCCCAAAGGGACGGTCGTGACGTGCCGTGCAGAGTTCGATAACTCAGACGGAAATCTGAACAACCCGGACCCGACCAGGGAAGTTGGTTGGGGACAGCAGAGCTGGGACGAGATGATGATCGGTTTCTTCACCGGCATGAAACCCGTTCAGCCAGCAGCGGTAACGCCGTAAGACCTGATGAAGCAGTCCGGCGAAATTGTATTGTCACATGTATTCTGGATGGCCCTGGCTTCTGAAGTCCTGCCCGGCAGGACCTACTGAGATTTCCGGGTCATGCCGTGCCGGTCACCCATCAGCGCGCCGGTCACCCATCAGCGCGAAAGCGGTACAGACCAACGACAAAAAATACAGTGCTGAAAAGTAACAGCATTCCGCAGGACTGTCCGATTGTGGAGAGATCCGGCATTTCCTTTGTCAAGATTTCGCTGTACGCATCAAGGGCCCACGCATGCGGTGTGAACAGACTGATTTGCTGGCTCATCGGCGGCATCCACGCACGAGGTACAAGACACCCGCTGATTCCGGCACTCGACAGCAGAATCAGATTTCCAAACGACGAGACCTGTGATTCGGTCTTCGCCAGAGTTGAAAACATCAGGCCAAGCGCCGTGGCAGCGGCAGAAGTACACAGCATGATAGGAATCAGCAACAGCGGCTGTGGTCCCCAGGACATTCCGAACAGCAGCCGTCCGGAGATCATCAGAATGATTGTCTGTGCGAGTGACAGGATGAAGAAGGGAAGCGTCTTGCCGATCAGGATCGCCACTGGAGAGATGGGAGCGATACGCAATCGACGCAGCGTACCCATATCTCGTTCACCCAAAAACGAACGCCCCATGATGTTGACCAGAAAGAACACAAACAGCACCGTGTAGCTGGGAATAAAAAACTGATACACGCGATTGCCCGTGTCGGTCGGTTCAGCCTTTGCGGCCGCCGTCTGCTCCCAGGCAACGGGAATGACAGAATCGCGTGCAGCACCGCGGAACGATGGAACCTTTTCAGCAAGAACCGGAAGGATGGCATTCTGCAGTGACAGCTTCACCAGCGATTTTGCAAGCCCTTCCATCATCGGGTCAGCTGCAGTTTCGTTACTGATGAGTGTCAGATTCACATTCGCCAGTCCGTCTTTGCGAGTCGATTCGTCCGGCGATGTCAGAAGAGTTGTCGAGAGCTCACGAATCCGGAATTCGAATCCTGGCCGAATCACGAGCCGCACATCAATCTCATCCGTCGGGTGTTCTGCCTGAAATTGTTCAAGTGCCATCGCGTCGCTGCGATTGCTGATTTTAGCGCGACGCACTTTGACACGGTCATAGCTCGCCAGAAACCCGGCCAGACGCCTTGCCGTTTCAGACTCATCAAAATCGGCCACTTCGATCGTCAGACCCTGTCGACTCTGTTCTCGATTGGCTCGCAGTCGCCCCGTCGAAGATCCAACGATGGCGATGATCACCATGGGCATGGCCACCAGAATCACCAGCGCACGGCGGTCTCGAGACAGCAGTCTCAGGTCTTTGAGCGTAATCTTGAAAGCGTCTGTACTAATCACGCAGTCGATGCCCTGTTAATTTCAGAAACAAGCGTTCCAGATTGGGTTCATGAGTCCGAATCGATCGTACGCTGATGGAGTGTTGTTCCAGCGTCGTCAGAATATTTGTGACATCCCTGTTGAGTGCCAGTTCGCAGGATTGATCCCGTGTGCTGAATCGCACTACGGCTTCATCCCCGTCCATTTCAATTCGCGCTGACGTACCCAGCGACATGCCTTCCGGGACCCTTGACTGGCCAAGCCGCAATTCGACCTCAAACGGAATCTGTTTCAGCAACTGCGGAATCGTATCGCATGCCAGCAGTTTTCCGTGATCGATGATCGCCGCACGCGTACAGACGACCTGCACCTCTTCCATATAGTGGCTCGCGTAGATAATGGCCGTGCCACTCTGTTGCAGACTGCGGATACATTCAATCAGGTGGGCGCGGCTTTGCGGATCCACACCAACAGTCGGCTCATCCAGAATCAACAGGACCGGATCGTGCATCACGGCGGCAGCAAAATTCAGGCGACGCTTCATGCCTCCGGAAAACGTTTCAGTAAAGTCATCAGCGCGCGCAGTCAACCCCACCTGTTCCAGCACCTCATCCACCTTCCGTCGCAGTTTCGATCCGGACAGATGGTACAGGCCGGCAAAGAACATCAGATTTTCGCGAGCTGTCAGGTCGGGATAGATGGCCAGATCCTGAGGCACCACACCCATCCGCTGCCGACTCTCGGGGCGTGTGTGGTCAAGGCGCCGTCCTTCGAGGCGGACCTCTCCGTAATCTGCCGCAAGCAGCCCGCAGATCATCATCATGGTGGTGGATTTCCCCGCCCCGTTCGGACCGAGCAATCCAAACGCTTCACCCGGTTCAACGTCAAAACTCAACAGATCCACCGCCGTGAGATCGCCGTATTTTTTTACGAGATTGTCTACTGCCAGAAGTGGAGCCATCAGCCTGCAAGCCCTGCATCATTCATTCGCGTTGCCATATCGCCCGCAAAGTATCGCCAATTGCCACGTTTCCGCAATCAAGGCCTGAAAGTCGCAACTACAGATTGCGCAGCGATACCAGTGCGGTGTCAATGCCAGGTCTTTGGTAGGCCGGACCAAGCGCAGCGCAGTTCCGGCACATGCCTGACACCTGCCGGAACTGCGCTGCGCTTGGTCCGGCCTACAGACTCTTGCCGTTTCAGGGAGAAAAGAACACGCCCAAAATCAAAACGGGAACCAGAATGCCGAGTACCATTCCCAGCACGCCAAGTACCCACCTGCCCGTTCGCAAACACCATCCTGATATCATCCAGGAAACACCAAACCCAAACCAAAGAATCGTCCCGCCCTGAATTGTCGAGTCAGGCATGTGAAATCCCAGCATGGACACCATGACGAAAAACATCACGATAACGATTACTCCCATGATGAAACCAAAGCAACCGAGAAAAAGGACTACGTATGCTGGAATTTGCAGCCAAAGGCTGCGCGGCAATCCTTGAAATGGGGCATCGGTGACAGTCGGCGGAGAATAAGGGTTGTCCATGTTGCAAAAATCCAAATGACGGCAGAATCCATTTCTCGGCCCGTCACTTCCGATCCGTCAATTGCTGTCGCAGGCGGTAGAGCTCCTGCAGGGCCTGGATCGGGGACAGGCTATCGACTTCGAGTTTTCGGATTTCCTCCAGAAGCGGATCTTCCGGGAATTCAAACAACGACTTCTGCTGCCGACGCTGCCGAGTTGTCTCGCGTTGAGGGACTTTGGGACGACCGTCTGCAGTGATATGTTCGTCTTCCAGCGTGGCAAGAATCGTGGTGGCTCGTTCTGTCACCCGGCGCGGCACGCCCGCAATTTTTGCGACATGAATCCCATAGCTGCGACCTGCGGCACCTTCCACGATGCGATGCAGAAAGACGACGTCATCGTTACTTTCCTGGACCGCGACGTTCCAGTTGGCGGCGTGCTTCAGCGTCGTGGTGAGGTCCGTCAGTTCGTGATAATGTGTCGCAAACATCGTGCGGCACTGAACTTCATCGTGCAGATGCTCAGTGATCGCCCACGCCAATGAGATGCCGTCGTAAGTACTGGTGCCACGTCCGATTTCATCCAGAATGACAAGACTTCGCGCCGTGGCAGAATTCAGAATCCGGGCGGTCTCCGTCATCTCAACCATAAACGTACTTTGCCCTCGCGCGAGTTCATCGCTGGCACCGACACGCGCGAAGACGCGATCGGCGATCCCAATCAACGCTTCCTTCGCGGGAACAAACGAGCCCATTTGAGCCATGATAGTGATGAGGGCCGCCTGGCGGATGTAGGTGCTTTTACCAGCCATGTTCGGACCGGTAATAATCTGAACTCGACCGATAGCACGCTGATCATCGTCCGCACCTCTCAATCCCAGCCGCACATCGTTTGGCACAAACTGACCAGCGGGAAGCAGGCGATCAAGCACCGGATGACGCCCGTCCCGAATATCCATGATGGGTTCCGTTGTCAGCATTGGGCGGCAATATCCGGCATTGGCTGCGAGTGTGCTCAGAGCTGCAAGGACGTCGATTTCGGCCATCGAATCGGCCGTTCGAAGCAGCAGTGGCACAAATGTGGCAACGTGTTCGCGGAGCGTCGCGAACAATTCGTGTTCGAGCGATTTTGCACGGTCTTCGGCTCGCAAAACTTTTTCTTCGTACTCCTTAAGTTCAGGCGTAATGTATCGTTCCTGATTCTTGAGCGTCTGTTTGCGGATGTATTCATCGGGCACTTTAGCACTGTGCGATGCCGTGACTTCCAGGTAATAGCCGAAGACCTTGTTGAAGCCGATCTTCAGATTGGAAATTCCCGTGCGTTCAATTTCTTTTTGCTGATACGCCGCCATCCACTGGCGTCCGCCGCGCATCAGATCGCGAAATTCGTCGAGATCGTTGTTGAACCCCGGGCGAATGACTCCGCCATCCGTGATTGTCAATGGCGGTTCATCGACGACGGCTGCGACGATCGCCGCATGAGCTTCCGGGCAAAGTTCAATCCGCTGTTCCAGTGTCTGCAGTCGCCTTGATTTTCGTTCAGCCAGTTTGGCTCGCAGGCGTGGCAGTTGCCCCAATGTCCGAGCAAGACAAACCAGATCGCGGGGACTGCAGCGACCTGTGGCGATGCGGGATGTCAGGCGTTGCAGGTCATAGGTCTCCTTCAGCAGTTCACGAACATCGTCGCGGAGTGTTAACTGGTTGACGAGTTCTTCAATAGCGTCCTGGCGCTGAGTAATCTGTTCGATATCCGTGAGCGGACTGGAAAGCCATTCTGCCAGCAGGCGTGATCCCATTGGCGTGCAGGTTTCGTCCATCACACCCAACAGGGTAAAGTCCCGGCGACCGTCCCGCAGGGTCTGCGCCAATTCCAGACTGCGGCGCGTGGCTTCGTCAATGATCATGTGGCGACTGCGGCGCCAGGCTTCGATGCGGACGATGTGCGTCAACGCGGTGCGCTGCGTTTCACGGACGTAGTCCAGCAGGGCACCGGCGGCTGTGACGGCTGGTGAGTCGTCGATATCGAAACCTTCCAGCGTCTTCGTGCCGAAGTGTTCGTTGAGCAGCCGTCGGGCTTCATCCCGACCAAAGCACCAGTCCGGACGCATCGTCAGCACAAGCGCCTGCTGCTCCGTGCGGCGCATCTGCAGGTTGTCATCCTTGGCGGCACTCTCGGGAATCAGGCACTCGGCAGGACTGATACGTGCCAGTTCGTCCTGCAGCTGCGATGGTTCAAGTTCGGTGAGCAGGAATCGTCCGGTCGATAATTCCAGCCATGCCAGGCCGATGCTGGCTTTTGCAGGAGCGACGCACGCCAGAAAGTTGCTCTGTCGAGGATCCAGTAAATCGTCGTCCGTCAAAGTGCCTGGCGTAACGACGCGGGTGACTTCGCGACGAACCAGTCCCTTCGCTTTTTTCGGGTCTTCCACCTGATCGCAGATCGCCGCTCGAAATCCTGCCCGGATCAGCTTTTGCAGGTAGGCGTCGAGCTGATGATAAGGAAAGCCGGCCATCGGAGTCGGATTGTCCGACGCTTTGTCACGGCTGGTGAGAGTCAGCCCGAGAATTTTGGCGGCGTTCTGAGCATCTTCATAGAACAACTCGTAAAAATCTCCCATCCGAAACAGTAACATGGTGCCAGGGTTTTCACCCTTCACTTCCATGTAGCGTTCCATCATGGGCGAGAGCTTACTCATCACAACGCCTTCACATCCGGAAACAACATGCTCACGCTGGTGCGATCATGGATCGAACGGATCGCCTGTGCGAACAGCGGCGCGACGGAGATGATTTCGATCCTCGGGCCGTGCGGTTCCAGCGTCGGTTCAACTGTGTCAGTAATGAACAGTCGTTTGATGCAACTCTCTTCGATCCTCGCAACCGCACCTTTGGAAAACACGCCATGCGATACGGCAGCATAGATATCTTTTGCTCCGCGAGTCTTGAGAACATCGGCCATACTCACCAGCGAACCGCCGGTGATAGTGAAATCATCGACCATCAGCACGTTACAGCCATCCACGGAGCCGATCACCTCCAGTACTTGAGCCCGTTCAGAGTGATCTTTGCGTTGTTTGTTTCCGATGACGACAGGCACACCCAGCAGATTGGCAAACGCCGACGCCGACTTTGCAAAACCGACATCGGGGCTGCAGATCACGAGGTTCGGAATCCGCAGTGATTTGATGTGGTCGCAGATAACCGAACGCGCATACAAGTGATCGACCGGGACACTGAAGAATCCCTGAATCTGCGGACTGTGCAGATCCATCGTCAGCACGCGATCTGCACCCGCCGCTTCGATCGCATCGGCACATACGCGGGCACGAATGGAAACGCGTGGCTCGTCCTTCTTATCGCCCTTGGCGTAGCTGAAATACGGTATGACAGCTGTGATCTGCGAAGCACTGGCGCGCTTGAGTGCATCGATCCAGAACAGAAGTTCCACGAAGTTGTCGTTGACCGGACGATGCACACCCTGAATCACGAACGTGTCACGGCCCCGGACATTCTCCAGAATGCGGACAAAGACATTGCCTTCGCTGAAGATCTGTGCCTCACCAGGTGTCAGGTTGACACCCAGAGAATCCGCGATGCGTTTCGCGAATCGCGGGTTTCCGGACCCTGCCAGAATCGCAAGGTCGCCACGGGATGATTCCATATTGAATGAGCCAGCAAGGGAAGTCGGATGAAGGCTCGTCATCTTAATTGCATGACATCCGTTTGCATTCCAGACGTTAGTTTTTAACCACGGAAACAACGGAATACACAGAAAACACGCCAACCTTCGGCATTCCATGCTGTCCATGCAATAAACTTGGATTCCGGCCTGAGAAACTACACGTCTCATCCTTGCACTTTTGGTACAACAAATCACGCTTCCCCAACGAAATCCGGTCCGACATTGCAGGAGATTCTGAGAACGTGGCAGTCATTGTCCAGAAGTTTGGTGGTACCAGTGTGGCCAATGCGGAGAAAATCCGAGGCGCAGCCAGCCGCGCAGTTGAAGCAAAACGCAGGGGGTACGACGTCGTCGTCGTCGTGAGTGCGCGTGGACACAAGACGGACGAACTGGTGGAACTGGCGAAGGAGATCACAAGTCATCCCCGACCTCGTGAAATGGATATGCTGCTTTCCACGGGAGAACAGGAATCCGTTGCGCTCATGGCAATGGCCGTTCACGAACTTGGCGAAGAAGCCATCAGCCTCACGGGTGCTCAGATCGGCGTGCTCACCGATACGACTCACACGAAAGCCCGTATCGTGAGCATCTCCACCACACGCATGCAGGAACTGCTCAGGGCAGGCAACATTGTGATTGCCGCCGGTTTCCAGGGCGTCGATGCGGAAATGAATATCACCACTCTGGGGCGGGGTGGCAGTGACACAACCGCAACAGCCCTTGCGGCCGTACTGAACGCAGAATTGTGTGAGATCTATACCGACGTGGAAGGCGTGTTCACGACAGACCCGCGACTTGTCCCCGAGGCTCGGAAAGTCGAACGCATTTCCTACGACGAAATGCTGGAACTCGCCAGCCTTGGTGCCGGCGTCATGCATTCGCGGTCGATCGAGTTTGCAAAGAAATACCGTGTGCAATTGCGAGTTCGTCCGGCCTACTCGGACGGGCCGGGAACATTGATCGCGCCGGAATCCGATATAGTGACGTCCGTTGTGACCGGTGTGGCGTTTGTCCGCAATGAAGCCATGATCACGCTGGTCGGTTTGCCGGATCAGCCGGGCGTCATGAGCACGTTATTTTCGTCACTGTCGGCTGCAAGGATTCCTGTCGATATGGTCGTGCAGAACGTGGCTCGCGAAGGCACGGCGAATGTATCCTTCACCGTCGCCGAGGATGAGCTCTCTGCTGCACTGACGGTCGCCAAGGCCACCGCTTCCAGTTTGCAGGCGGAGGATGTCGTCGCGACAACGGGTTTGTCAAAAGTTTCCGTCGTCGGGCATGGAATGCAGACGCATACCGGTGTCGCCGCTCGCATGTTTCAAGTTGTGGCCGAACGCGGAATCAATATTCGTGTCGTGACCACCAGCGAGATCAAGATTTCCGTCCTGATTGATCGCAGTCGATGCACCGACGCTGTCCAGGCAGCTCATTCCGGCTTCGAACTGGACAAAGTCAAGTCGTCGCTGCCTCAGGTTGGCTGCGTTTCCAACGCGCATCGCAATGGCGCGATCGATACTGCCAGCCCGGAACTGACGGCAGACATCATCTCTCGACTGGACAGCATGGAAAGTATTGTTGTGAGTGATATCACGGCGGACACCAACCAGTCTCGCGTCACGTTAAGCAATCTGCCCGACGATCCCGGAATTGCTGAAGCTGTGTTTACGGCAATTGCAGAAGGTGGCGTCCTGGTTGATATGATCGTGCAGAACGCCGCGCGTGACGGTCAGGCCACAATTTCCTTCACTGTACCGCGTTCTGATCTGGATTGTGCGATTCTGTTGCTGCGCGAAGTCATGGAGACTTATACCGGCTCGATCGTCACCTCGGATCGCAGGATCGGGAAAATCTCTGTCTCAGGCATCGGGCTCAGAAGCCACACGGACGTCGGAGCCCGATTGTTTCGCTGTCTGGCGGCAAACAGCATCAACGTGGAGATGATTAACACGAGCGAGCTGAAACTTTGTGTCGTGATTTCCGCCAGCGAAGCCGACCTCGCAATGACGCAGCTACGGGCAGAATTTGGTTTGGATAAGAACGGATAGGAATTATGGGACGCATGGGACTTATAAATTTCACACGCCTGGCTTCTTAGAGTTCACGATGCAAGATCTTGTGAGACAGGAGGTCTTTGAGGCCTGCCAGACTGTGATCGTAAAAATCGGGACCAATGTCCTGACGACAGACAACGATCGCCTGGATCTGGATCGAATTCAGTGCATCTCCGATCAGATTTTCCGCATTCAGCAGACCGGGCGCAAAGTCGTGCTGGTGTCGAGCGGTGCAGTCGGGGCCGGGATCGGAATTCTGGGACTGAATCGCCGCCCTGATTCACTTCCGGCGCTGCAGGCGACTGCCGCCATCGGACAACCGCAACTCATGCGCACATGGAACGATGCGCTGATGAAGAACGGCCTCAAGACTGCCCAACTGTTGCTCACCGGAAACGACTTTCGCAATCGACAGCGATACCTGAATGTGCGGAACACGCTGCGAACACTGTTCGATTTTGGTGTCGTCCCGATCGTGAATGAAAATGATACGGTGAGCATCAAAGAAATTGCGGTTGGTGACAACGATCAACTGGCGTCCATGCTGGCGACGCTGTTGCCTGAACCGTTGCTCGTGATCCTGTCAGGCATCGCTGGACTTTACAACGGCCCGCCATCGGATCCGGCGAGCATCGTCATTCCGCTGATCGAAAAGCCGGACGACTCGTTGCTGAAACTTGCGGCGGCGGAACAGAGCACTCGCGGTCGCGGCGGGATGGCGTCCAAACTGCGGGCCATCCTCGCGGCAACCGGCATGGGGGAAACCGTGATTCTGGCAAGCGGTCGCAGTGATTCCGTGCTGGACGATATTCGTGAAGGAAAGACAACCGGCACCTTGTTTCTGGCTAAAGGTGAAGCGGTTGTTTCATGGAAACGCTGGATTGGTTTTGGTGCCCCGCCGGCAGGCATGCTGGTGATCGATGATGGTGCGACCAAAGCCGTCCGCGAATCCGGACGATCTCTGCTCGCCGTTGGCATCACCGAAGTGCAGGGCGAATTCGAACCCGGCGCGCTGGTGGGATTGAAGAGCAAAGATGGCACTGAGATCGGCCGCGGACTTGCTAACTATTCGTCCGACGAAATCCGCCGCATCCAGGGCCGCCGCTCCGACCAGATCGCCGCCGCACTCGGCCATGTGCCGTTCGGGGAAGTGATTCATCGCGACAACCTCGCGCTGATCGGTAAGTAGTCGATCCAGCGGACTTCGGACGCCAAGCGGACCCTGTTGCAATGGCACAAGATCTCGAAGTACCTTGAAGTCAATCGGCTGGCGATGAGCGGATTCAGCTGCAGGCGCTTTGGAATTCAGTTCCGGGGCTACGGGTTCCAGGGAAGCAGAGATTTCGGTGACCTCTTGACTTGCGGACTCCTTGCGAGTTTCCAACATCGGGCCTGGAGTCTCTGGCTTCTCGTCGGCAGACGCAGGTGCAGCGATTTGTGAATTCGAGGCTGGCCACCTTCGACGGTGCGTCGATGGACGAACCAGAGTCTTCGGAGATCAAGCTCCGGACGCTCAATTTGCGGAACCCGGGATTGGTACGCTCCACAGGTGATTCGACTCGACCAGCGCATTGAGTTGTCCGAGTTCGGGAAGCTCAGCCACACGGTGCTGACAGTGACAGGCCCAACGCCCTTCACGGAATTCAGGATTTTGACCTTGCGGGCATTGGGGCTCGTCGGTCTGAACCGCTGTTGCGATCTGTTCTTCTATCGCATTCAGCAGTTTGTTCAGGCTTCCGACCACAGTTTCGCTCGATCTGCGAATATCGCCATCGACCGTCTGCTGGATGCGTTTTTTTTCCTGATTCAAGAGATCCAAAAGCTGCCGCCGCCGCTGAACAAGAGCGTCAGGTTTGATTTCGTCTTCGGTTTGAGCAACCTGCGGCGCTGGTCCCAAGACTTCGCCAAATCACGCGATGACTTGCGCATCGATCGCGTGCTATTTGTGAGTTGGACGCCAGACACTACATATTCGTCTTCGTATCACCGCCTGCACCGCCCGCGACTTTTTGAAGAGCGGCGTTGAGTTCTCTGTCGTGGCTGTGATCGCGGCTGTAGATGCGGAAGATGATGAAGCTGGTGGGAAGACTACGGAACAGTTCGTCGTCGTCAAGTTCATGCGACAGACCGCTGGCGGCGTCGTACCAGTAATTCTGTTTGCCGACAGGTTTTCGGGCACTCGGGCGGTGATAGTGTTTTGCCACGTCGATCCGCAGCGGGATATCACTGATTGCTTTCGGCAGATAGTCGCGAACTCGACGTTCCACGAGATCCGGTTCGGAAAAGATGGTTGTGTTTTCGGCCTGGCCACCGTGAAAGTGCATCGTGCGTTCACACGCCATCCGCCACATTTCTTCACGGTTAATGATCGCCTTCCAGTGTTTGCCCAGCTCCTGAAGTTCCGGATCGGCGCTGTCGGCCCAGCGTACAACATCGACGAGGAACGATGTTTCCGTGAGTCCCTGATAGGCCTTCAGATGCTGCAACGGGTTCCCGGGAAACATCCGCTGCATCGTCTCCGCAAAATAGTCTTCGAGCGCGATGTCGATGCCGCGAACCGTGCGATGGAAGTAGATCGTACGAAACAGATTTGCGCGGGTTTCGATAAAATTGATCAGTGTCGGCAGACCACGTGCATGAATCGTCAGGCCGTTTTCGGTGAAGAAGCTGTAGTGAATCAGGCGGGAGATGTCGAACGCCTTGGTGTTGTAGCCCGACATGTAAGCATCGCGGAGCACGAAATCCATGTTGTCCACGGTGTATATGCCGCTGAACAGTGAGCGCAGTTTCCGCAGCCAGTCCGGATGACCTTCCTGATCTTCCGCAGTGCCGGACGGACGGCGAATGAGCCAGCCGATCTGCCTGGGATCAATTTCTTCGAGCGGCTGCAGTCGGCCATTGGGATTGCGACGAATGCGACGAATGATATCGCCGAGTTCATGTTCGATAATATGCCCGCCGATGTCTTCGTGCGTCAGATCGAACTGAGCCAGATAATGATCGTCGAAGAAATGGCCGAACGGACCATGTCCGACGTCGTGCAGCAGCCCGGCAATCCTCACCATGCTTTCGACACACGCCCTGGACGGAACGTTACGGCACGAATCGACAAGTGAGTCGTACCAGGCATTGACGGTGACGGTGCCCAGATGCATGACGCCCAGCACGTGCTGAAACCGCATGTGTTCAGCCGACGGAAATACCCACCACGCGGTCTGCAACTGATGAATCTGCCGCATCCGTTGCACCCACGGATGGTCGATCAGATCCTGTTCGGCAGCTTCACCGGACGGCAGACCAACGCGGGAAATAAAGGGGATGTAGCCATGAATCGGATCGTGAGACAGACTCTCCGTTGTAAAATCGCGAACCATGCGTCCTCCATTGAGCAGCGTTGGGACAATCCGCGATGGGCGAACGTTCCAACGTTTGGGTTTTCTGAAAGTCAAGGAATTTTGCAGAATGATAGCCGCAAAAAAGAATCCTGCGATTCGATTCTGCCCGTGTTTTTTGCATTATGGTCCGTCAGACCGCACGAACCCGTCCTCAGGAATCAAAACTTTGCCTGCTGTCGTTTCATCACTGGTTGACCGCTACAATATGTAGGTCTAAAGTTGCAGGTCAGGAGCGTCGGTTTTGTCGTTGAACACATCCATTCCGGTTGCCGTCGACTTTGTGGTTTCGCAACGATCACGGTCACCCGGATTTTTCCGCAGGTAAAGTGCAGAATGTCAGGTCAGCAGGATCAGTCGTCTGGAAATGATTCGGGGAATTCCGGCAAGCCCGGTCGTTCGCCGCGAAAAGACCGCAGTCAGTCAAATAACGGCATGTGGTACTTAATCGCGATCGGGCTCATTGCGGCTGTCGTCATTTCGGTCGCTGCACGCGGTCGCAGTGGCGAACGCCTGTCCTACAGTGAGGTCATGCAGCAGCTGGATAATAAGACCCTGAACGCCAGCCAGATGTTTGAAGCGTCGCTGTCGCAGACTGCGCTCACCTGGCAATATCCGTCTCGCGAAGATTCGTTGGCAGGCAAAGGCGGCGAATTCAAACGCTCCCATGTTCCGCTGATCGGCATCAGTGATGTGAGTCGGGCCAAGCTCGAGGACAAGCTCAATGAAATGGAAATTCGGTTTTATGGCACGGAAGCGGAGTCCGTCTGGGTCGCGATGCTGCCGATGCTGGTCATCACCGCAATGTTTGTCGGAGCCTTCATTTTTGTGCTGCGCCGCGTCGGCGGGACTGGTTCGGCGATGTCATTTGGACGCAGTCGCGGTCGCTTGTATGCTCAGGAAGACGTGCATGTCACATTCAATGACGTGGCGGGAATTGACGAAGCGGTCGAAGAGCTGAAGGAAGTGGTTGAGTTCCTGCGAACGCCCCAGAAGTACCAGGCTCTTGGCGGCCGCATTCCGCGGGGGGTGCTGCTCGTTGGCCCTCCAGGTACCGGTAAGACGATGCTGGCCAAGGCTGTTGCCGGCGAAGCGGGTGTGCCGTTCTTCGGTCTGTCCGGCTCGGACTTCGTGGAAATGTACGTCGGCGTTGGCGCAGCGCGTGTGCGGGATATGTTTCAGCAGGCTCTGCAGCGGGCTCCGGCGATTATCTTCATCGACGAACTGGATGCCCTGGGCAAAGTTCGCGGCAGCGGTGCTCCGGGTGGCCATGACGAACGCGAACAAACGCTGAATGCGTTGCTGGTCGAAATGGATGGATTCAGTACTGACCACAGTGTCATCGTGATGGGAGCCACCAATCGTCCTGAAACGCTGGACCCGGCGTTGATGAGACCAGGCCGCTTTGATCGTCACGTGCTTGTTGATCGACCGGACATCAAAGGGCGGGAAGCCATCCTGAACGTCCATTCCAAACGGATCAAGATGTCGGACAACGTCGATATGAGACGTTTGGCGAAACTCACTCCTGGCTTCGTCGGTGCCGACCTCGCGAATCTTGTCAACGAGGCGGCTTTGTTGTCGGCTCGCCGTGAAGACAAGCGTGTCACGATGAAGGCCTTCGAAGACGGAATTGAACGCGTGATTGCGGGGCTGGAAAAGACGTCTCGCATTATTGTGGAAGACGTCAAACGCCGCGTCGCCTGCCACGAATCCGGACATGCGCTGGTGGCTGCCAGTCTGCCGCACACAGATCCCGTGCATAAGATCTCCATCATTCCCCGCGGCATGGGTGCCCTGGGCTACATGCTGCAATTGCCGGAAGATGATCGTGAACTGCTGACGCAATCGGAACTACAGAGCCGCATCGCCGTGCTGCTGGGCGGAATTTCGGCCGAACAGATTATCTACAACGAAACGTCCACCGGCGCTCAGAACGATCTGCAGCGCGCAACCGATCTGGCTCGCAGAATGGTGACGGAATTCGGCATGAGTCCCCGCATGGGCCGCATGTACTACAGCGAAGCTCAGCGCTCCCCGTTTCTTCACGGCGGAGGCGGAATCGTTTCAGAATCAATTCATGCCGAAGCAACTTTGCGTGAGATCGATATCGAAGTGAAACGCCTGGTCGATGAAGCGTATCGCACGGCCATGGACACGCTGACGTCTCAACGCACAACGCTCGAAAAGATTACGGCAGATCTGATCGAAATGGAAACGATGTCCGCCGAGCACATGCACCAGATTATCGACGCCAACCGTAAAGGCCCGAAACTCATGGCTGGAGCAGGCACAATCGCAGTCGAAGCAGCGTTGCCGGATCAAAAGGAAACCGGGGAAATCACGGCCATCGCAGCTCCGGGTCTGGAAGCTGCGGACGGGTAGTTCAACGGTTCCATTTTGTTTGTAGTCCCGCCTTCAGGCGGAAATTCAGTCTGCACCACCATCAACATCCAGCCCATATTCCGGCTAAAGCCGGGACTACAAGCGAATCTCGGACAGTCGAACCAGATTTGATCCACATGACATTCATTGAACTGCAGCCTGTGACATCTCCCGTTCACGGCGTGATCCGCCCGCCCGGTTCCAAGAGCATCACCAATCGCGCGATGGTGATGGCGGCTTTGGTGGATGGTCCGCTGACAATGAACGGTGTCCTGGACAGTCAGGACACCCGAGTGATGGTCGAAAGTCTGCGACGGCTGGGATTCGCCGTCGATCAGGATCTCGCCGGCTGTCGTTGTACGATCCATGGTCTGGGTGGCCGTATTCCTGCTGAGACGGCCGACTTGTGGCTCGAAAACAGCGGCACGAGTATCCGATTTTTGACTTCTCTCTGTGCGCTGGGAACCGGCAGTTATCGTCTGGACGGCGTCGAAAGAATGCGACAGCGACCGATCGGTGATCTTGTGCGCGCCCTGACACCTCTCGGTGCAGACATTCGTTTTGAACAACCGCACAGTGATTGTCCTCCGATAGTTCTGAATGGTCGTGGCGGCGGTTTGCAGGGCGGTGCCACGTCGATCCACGGCGATATCAGCAGTCAGTTTCTCAGCAGCCTGCTGATGGCTGCGCCTGCCTGCCGCAAGACAGTTCATGTCAGAGTTGAAGGTACACTTGTCTCCAAACCCTACATCACGATGACACTGCAGATGATGCAGGCGTTTGGAGCCAGCGTGCAGTATCCCGATGATCTGTCGTCATTCCGGATTGAGCCACAGCCGTATCGCTCCGGCACTTATGACATTGAACCGGACGCGTCCGCCGCCAGTTATTTCTTTGGAGCGGCGGCCGTGACTGGTGGCTCTGTGACCGTCACAGGATTGTCCCGACATGCGTTGCAGGGTGACGTCGGATTTGCCGCCGCCCTGGAACAAATGGGCTGCCACGTTTCATGGCAAAGTGATCGCATCACGGTCACTGGTCGTCCGCTGCATGGCATCGACATTGACATGAATGCGATCAGCGATACGGCACAGACATTGTCTGCCGTCGCCGTGTTTGCGGATTCCCCGACCACGATTCGCAACGTGGGTCACATGCGTCACAAAGAAACGGACCGTATTGCCGCCGTGGTGACTGAACTGCAACGTGCCGGAATTCAAGCCGAAGAACTGGCCGACGGTTTGCGGATTCATCCGGGAATTCCACATCCCGCTGAAATTCAGACCTATGACGATCACCGGATGGCGATGAGTTTTTCGCTGCTTGGGCTGAAAGTGCCGGGCATCAGAATCCTTGATCCCGGCTGCACTGCGAAGACCTACCCGCGGTACTTCGAAGACCTCGCGGCACTGTGTGCAGGCAGTCTGTCATAACAGACTCTTATTCTTTAAGCGGCCAGAAATGAGGCAGCGGCGAGCGGCTGGGCGTCAGCCCT